>JAOPZW010000269.1 GCA_025963905.1 Solirubrobacterales bacterium
ATCGCCGTCGGCCGGGTCGTAGATGAAGCCGCAGGACTCGCAGATCCACTTCTGTGCGGTCGTCGTCGTGCTCATGCGCGAAAGGTAGCGTTCCGGGCATGGAGTTCGACCGCCCGCCCCCCGGCGAGGAGCTGAACGTCGCCGGCGAAGAGACGGTCCCGCGCCGGGCCGCGACGGTCATCGTCCTGCGCGGCGGATCGCATGCGCTCGAGGTGCTGCTGGTCAAGCGCACCGAGCGCGCGCGCTTCATGGGCGGGGTGTGGGTCTTCCCCGGCGGGGCGGTGGACGCGGGCGAGGGCGAAGGCGACGCCGCGCACCGCGTCGCGGCCGTGCGCGAGCTGCAGGAGGAGGCGGGGCTGACGATCCGCGACCCCGCCTCGCTGGTGAGGTTCTCGCGCTGGATCACTCCGGCGGAGGTCGTCGTGCGCTTCGACACCCATTTCTTCCTGGCGACCCTCCCGGAAGGCCAGGAGGCCGCGATCGACGGCGAGGAGTGCGTGGACCTGCGCTGGTTCACGCCGGCGGCGGCGCTCGCCGCCCACGAGCGCGGCGACATCGCCCTCGTGTTCCCGACGATCAAGCACCTCGAGCAACTCGGCGCGTTCGCCACCGCCGACGCCCTTCTCGACCACGCGCGCGGGCGCGAGGTCGTGGCGGTCCAGCCGCGCGTCGTCGTCTCGGGCGAGGTGGCCCGGCTGCTGCTGCCCGGCGAGCCCGGCTACGACGATCACGGACTGGATCGCGGCAGCTGAGACGATTAGGCTCCCGCGCCGGATGCTCTCCGGCCTTCCCCCCGACCTGCTGCGGGTCTTCGAGCGGTCGATCACGACCGAGTTCGTGACGGTCGATGCGCATGGGCAGCCGGTCGTCTGGCCCGTCACGCCCTACTTCCACCCGGAGGAGGGCTGCATCGACGTCTCCACCGGCATCGGCTACCCGAAGAAGGCGGACGACGCCGAGCGCAACCCCCGCGTCGCCCTGCTCTTCTCCGACCCGACCGGGAGCGGGCTGCCGGACCCGCCGATGGTCCTCGTGCAGGGCACGGCCGCCGTCGACGACCGCGACCTCCGCGCCAACCGCGAGCGCTACGCACGCGAGGCGGCGGCGAAGCTTCCCGCCGTGGGGTCGCTCCTGCCGCCCAAGGCGCTGCGGCGCTTCTTCTCCTGGTACTTCGACCGCATCTACGTGCACGTCCGGCCCGAGCGCGTGTTCTCCTGGAGGGGCCGCGACCCGGAGACCGAGCCGGAGCTGCTCGACGCCCATCTCGAGGAGGTGCGCTCCGGCCGCAACGAGGAGCCCGAGGAAGACCACGCGCCGCCCGAGGGCGGCCGTGCCACCTGGACGCCGCGCCTCGACGAGCTCGGCGCCCGCTACGCGAGCGCGGTCCTCGCCGTCGTCGCGCCCGACGGCTTCCCGAGCGCAGTGCGGGTCCCCGTGCGCGCGGACCGCGCCGCGGGTGTCGTGAGGATCGAGTGCGACCCGGTCGGCGTGCCGCTCGGCCCCGGCCGTGCGTGCCTGACGGCGCACGACCACGCCCCGGACTTCAGCTGGCAGCGCAACTTCCAGGTGCGCGGTGACCTCGCCGAGGCCGACGACGGCGGCTGGATCCTGCGTCCGCACCGGCTCGTCGGTGGCTTCGAGCTGCCGCCCGGCTCGTCCCTCGACCGCTACCGCCTCAACGCCAGGAAGGTGTCGCGGATGCGCAAGCGAGCCAAGGCGGAGCAGCGCCGCCGCGCCGGAGCGCGAGGCTGAATGGCGGCGAGCAGAGCCACGGGCCTCACGGTCGCCGTCACGGGCCCGACCGGCGAGATCGGCAAGCCCTTCATCGCCGCGCTGGAGCGCACGCGCGAGGTGTCGCGCATCCTCGGCATGGCGCGGCGCCCGTTCGACCCCGGCGCGCACGGCTGGAAGAAGACGGAGTACCGGCGCGGGGACGTGCTGGACCGCGCGGCCGTCGAGAGCCTGGTGGCCGGCGCCGACGTCGTCGTGCATCTCGCGTTCGTCATCCTGGGCGCCGGCGACGGGAGCCGCCACGTCAACATCGAGGGCTCGCGCAACGTCTTCGAGGCTGCCGCGGCGGCGAAGGCGAAGCGGGTCGTCTACGCATCGTCGGTCGCCGCCTACGGGTTCCCCGACGGCGGCGGTCTCATCACCGAGGACGTACCGGCCCTGGGCCACCCCCGCCACCCCTACTCCGCGCACAAGGCGGAGGTCGAGGAGGTCCTCGACGAGGCGCTGGCAGGAAGCGGCACCGACGCCTACGTCTTCCGGCCGTGCATCGTCGCCGGCCCGCAGGCGCCGCTGCTCGTGAACCAGATCCCCTACGTCCGGCTGTCCGGCCGCCTGCCGGGCGCGGTGCGCGCGCTGTTCGACCAGGTGCCCGTCCTGCGCCCGGTGATCCCCGACCCGGGCGTGCCGTTCCAGCTCGTGCACCACGACGACGTGGCGAGCGCACTGAAGGCCGGCGTCCTCGGGCGTGGCGAGCCCGGCGCCTACAACCTCGCCGGCGCCGGCGAGATCACCATGCGCGACCTCGCCGACGAGCTCGGCTACTACACCGTCCCCGTGCCCGACCTCGCGGTCGAGGCGACCGCCGAGGTCGTCGCGCGCCTGCCCTTCCTGCCCGACGAGGCGACGTGGATCGAGGCCGTCCGCCGCCCCGTCCTGATGGACACCGCCAAGGCCCGGCGGCTGTTGCGCTGGCGACCGCGCCACGACGCGCGCGAGACGCTGCACGAGACGGTCGCCGCGGCGCGCGGGGACCTGCAGCCGGCGTAGTCAGGCCGACCGCGTGACCACCGTGACGGGCACGCCGAAGCGCCGCTCGGCCTCGGACAGCGTGTCGTCCTCGCGGTAGCGGGCGTTCTCCTCGTCGCGGGCGAACACGAGGATCCGGTCGGCCGGGAACGTCGCCAGCGCGTCCTGCAGCGCCACCAGCGGCTCGCTGTCGCCGGTCGTGGCGGTCGCCCGCGCGGCGCGGTCGCGCAGGGCGTCGGCCGTCGCCCTGGCGACGGACTCGGCCTCGGCGATCGCCTCGTCGCTGTCGGACACCCAGAAGGCGACGGGCGACTCGTTGACGGCGGGCGAGACGACGAGGACCTCGGTCTGTGCGAGGTCCTCCCCGGTCAGCGCGCCGCGGACGTCATCGGCGCCGACGGGGTCGGTGGCGAGCACGAGGACCTTCATGCCAGCGCGTGTACCCCGCGCGCGGCGCCGGCTCACTCGACGTTGGCGAGATCCTCCCGGCCCGCTGCCTGCAGCTGCTCCTGGTAGCGCGGGAAGACCGGCTTGGCGAGCGGTACGAGCTTGAGGATCTTGGCCACCGGGCCCCGGGCGCTGATCTGGCCGCGCGCCAGCGCGACCGTCACGTTGACCTTGCCCAGCCAGAAGCGATGGGCGGTGTCGGCCTCCATCGCCATGATGACCTCGGGCTTGAGCTCGGTGGGCCCCAGGTCGACCTGCGGCTCCTCGTCCTGCAGCATCCGCACCGTGATCCCGGAGTCCGGGTTGCGGAACTGGTACTGCACCACCGTGTTGGCCTGCCGGAAACGGCTCGCGAGCTCGTCGTCGGCCATCACGTCCTGGAAGAGCTTGCCGAGGTGCTCGTAGACCTCGCCCGCGTCGTTGAAGTACGGCATGTGTCCCGACCATTCCCTCTCGCTCGAACCCGACCCCGCTGAACCGGCGCGGAGCATAGTTGTAGCCTCGCGCCTGTGACCGAGCGGTCTGAGCCCTTCACCCTGCACCCGCCCGACGCACGCCTGCTGGAGGGCAGGCACGCGATCGTCACGGGCGGCGACTCCGGCATCGGCCGCGGCACGTGCTTCGAGCTGGCGGCCCACGGCGCCGCCGTGGCGGTCGACCACCAGGGCGACGACGCCGAGGCCCGCAGGATGGTCGAGGCGATCGAGGCCGCGGGCGGCCGGGCGATCGCCGTCCAGATGGATGTCACGGCGGAGGACGACGTCACGCGCGCGTTCGCGCAGGTCCGCCAGGAGCTCGGCGGCCTGGACCTGCTGGTCAACAACGCCGGCATCGAGAAGCCCTTCGCCCTGACGGAGATGCCGCTGGCCGAATGGCAGCGCGTCATCGACGTCAACCTCACGGGCACGTTCCTATGCTCGCGCGAGGCCGCGCGCATCATGCGCCGGGACGGCGCGCGCGGGACGATCGTGATGATCAGCTCGGTCCACGAGCAGATCCCGTGGGTGACGTTCTCGCACTACTGCGCCTCCAAGGGCGGGGTCAAGCTGTTCGCGCAATCGATCGCGCGCGAGCTCGCGCCGCACGGCATCCGTGTCCTCTCCATCGCGCCCGGCGCGATCGCGACGCCGATCAACGCCGACATCCTGGCCGACCCCGAGCGCAAGGCCAAGATCCAGGAGGAGATCCCGCTGGGACGCTGGGGCGAGGTGGAGGACGTCAGCCGGGCGGTGGCCTGGGCCGCCTCCGACCAGGCGAGCTACATCGTCGGCGCGACGATCTTCGTCGACGGCGGGATGACGCTGTACCCCCGCTTCATCTGAGCCTGGATCCACCGATTCTCGCGGCGAATCCCAGCCGTGGATCACGGCCCAGCGCCGATCGGCGGCTTCCAAAGGGACCACCCTGTGGGTGCGCCGCCGATCGACCCTGGACCGCGCCCACGACAGGGATTCATCCACGATGATCGGTGGATCCAGCCTCAGCCGGCCACGGCCGCCGCCGGGTCCTCCGCGCCGATCCGGCGGCGCAGGGTCACCATCCCGCCGCGGCTGGACCCGAAGTCCAGCGTGGCCTCGTCCATCAGCGCCCGCATGAGCTCCAGGCCGCGCCCGCGGTCGGGATCGCTCTCGTCGGGAACGCCGCTGCCCGCATCGCGCACCGTGATGACCGCCTCGTCGTCGACGAGCTCGAACGAGATCCGCACCGGGACCGGGGCGAAGCGGTGCGCGTGCTCGATGGCGTTCTGCCACGCCTCGTTCGCGGCCATCGTGATGGCGCCGACCTCGGCATCGGCGGCGCCGGCCTCCAGCAGCCAGCGGCGCAGCATGCGCCGCAGGGCGGCCAGCGCGTCGCGGTCGGGCGTGAGGGTGAAGGAGACGCGTTCGCCCAGCAGCGGCTCGGCGCGGACGATCAGCGCCGTCACGTCGTCGTCGCCGGCGGTGGTCTCCACGCAGACGTCGAGGACGTGGTCCTGGAGCGCCTGGAGGTCGACGGCCGGCGCCCCGAGGGCCCCGACGAGGCGCCGGAGGCCGAGATCGATGCCCTCGCCGCGGCGCTCCACGAGGCCGTCCGTGTAGAGCATCAGCACCGACCCGGGCGGGAAGTCGACCACCATCTCGGCGCCACCGAAGAGCTCGGTCACCCCGAGCGCCGGCGCCGATGCCTGCGCGAGCAGGCGCGGAGCCTCGCCCGGAGCGATGAGGACCGGCGGCGGGTGGCCGGCGGTGACGAAGCGGAGACGATCGAGGTCGGGCTCGACGACCGCGTAGACGAGCGTCGTCATGTCGTCGGGCGAGAGCGCCCGGTGGTAGAGGTTCAATCGCTCGACAACCGCCGCCGGACCGTGGCCCTCCACGGCGTAGGCCCGCGCCACGCTGCGCAGCTGGCCCATCCGCGCCGCCGCGCTCACACCGCGCCCGGCGACGTCGCCGACGACGAGGCCCAGGCGGCCGCCCGGCAGCGGGATCGTGTCGTACCAGTCGCCGCCCACGTCGGTCCCGTCGCCGCCGGCGTGGAAGTGGGCCGAGAGCGACACGCCCGGCACGAGCGGCAGCTCGCGCGGCATCAGGTCGCGTTGCAGCGTGGAGGCGATGTGGTGCTCGCGCTCGAACAGCCGGGCGCGCTCGAGCATAAGCGAGGCGCGCTCGCCGGCGTGCGTCAGCAGGCTGCGCAGCTGGGGCTCGGGCGTCCCGGTCACCCCGCTGACGGCCATCCCCCCCAGGATGCCGCCCGCGGCGAGCAGCGGCACGGCGATCGCGCCGCCGTCGGGCGACGCCGCGGGCGCGCCATCGCGGATCGCCTCGTCGAGCGCCGCGCCGGCCGCGGCGGCGTCGCCATGGACGGCCTCCGCGGGGGCGGCACGCTCGGGGGGCAGGACGCGCACGGCGGCTCCCGTCGCGCCGAGCACCTCGGCCAGGCGCTCGCACAACTCGCGCACGAGATCGCCGAGGCGCAGCGACTCCAGCCCGTCGGTGATGGCGGCGACCTTGGCCAGGCGATGAGCGAGCGCCTCCGCCTCGCCACGGGCCGCGCGTTCGGCCACCAGCCCCTCGCGGGCGCGCTCGGCCTCGACGCGGTCGCTCAGGTTCCACAGCTGCACGAACAGGTGCTGGCCGCCGGCCTCAGGGTCCCCGACGGCCGAGACGAGCACCGCCACGGGCACCCGGACCCCGTCGCGCGAGATCTCGATCTCGGTGGCGAACGGCGCCCAGTCCCGCGCCCGGATCCTCGCGGCGACCTCGGCCAGCTCGCCGCCGCCCAGGACGTCGTCGATTCGCCGCCCCACGAGGCGCTCGGGCGCCTCGCCCAGCAGCGCGCCCAGCGCCGGGTTGGCGCGCTCGATCACGCCGGACGCATCCGCCAGCGCGATGCCGTTGGGGGATCCCGCGAGGGCGTTCTCCAGCAGCGCCTCGCTGCGGGCCCGCGCGCGACGCTCGCGCTCGAGCTCGGCGAACACGGCGACCTTCGAGCGCAGCACCGCCGGGTCGAACGGCTTGAGGACGTAGTCCACGCCACCGGCCTCGTAGCCGCGCAGGACGTGCTCGACGTCCTTGCTGATGGCGGTGACGAAGATAATCGGCGTGGTGCGGTTGCGGTCCCGGGCGCGGATGTAGCCGGCCGTCTCGAAGCCGTCCATCCCCGGCATCTGGACGTCGAGCAGCACGACGGCGAAGTCGTGGAGCAGCAGCTCGCGCAGCGCCTCCTCGCCCGAGCCCGCGGCGATCAGGTCGACGCCGAGCGGCGCGAGCACCGCCTTGAGCGCCAGCAGGTTCTCCTGGCGGTCGTCGACGAGCAGGACCTTGGGGGTCCCGAGGTCCGCCAGCGCGGCGGCGGGATTGTCTAGCCGTGCAGCCACACGCGCATCAGCGACAGGAGCCGGTCCATGTCGACCGGCTTGGTGATGTAGTCGGACGCGCCGGCGCGGATGCTCTTGTCGCGATCGCCCTTCATCGCCTTGGCCGTCAGCGAGATGATCGGAAGCTGCTCGAAGCGCGGCATGTTGCGGATCGCCCGCGCGGTCTCGTAGCCGTCCATCTCCGGCATCATCACGTCGAGCAGCACAAGGTCGATGTCGGGATTCTCCTTGAGGCGCTCGATTCCCTCCCGGCCGTTCTCCGCGAACTGCACCTTCATCCCGCGCACCTCGAGCGCGCTGGCCAGCGCGAAGACGTTGCGGATGTCGTCGTCGACCACGAGGATCCGCTTGCCGTGGAACACCGAGTCGGCCGTGCGCAGCTGTCCGAGCAGCTTGCGGGTCGGCGCGGGGAGCTTGGCCTCCATGCGATGGAGGAACAGCGCGGTCTCGTCGACCAGGCGCTCGGGCGACGAGACGGTCTTGAGGTTCAGCCCGGCCGCCAGCGCCTCCAGGCGCCGGCGCGCCTCGCGGTCCATGGGCTCCGCCGTGTAGACGATGAGCGGCAGCTCGCGCAGGCCGTCGTCGCCTCCGATCTCCTCCAGCAGCGCGAACAGCCAGGCGCTGTCGTGCCCGAGCGGCATGACCGCGCAGTCCGGCGGGGCGGCGTGCAGCAGCTTGGCGGCCTGATCGCGGGCGATGTTGACGACGTCGACGTCGTCGCCGGCGCCGAGCAGGGTCAGAGTGGCCGGGTCCAGCTGGAAGCCGTCCTCGACGAGCGCCAGGCGCCGGACCTTGGTGGCGCTGCGCCGCTCGAGGTCCTCCATCGCCCGGCGCACCGCCTCGGCGCCGCTGGGCTCCTCGAAGTAGCCGGCCGCGCCGGCCCGCAGCGCCGCCAGGCGCCCGCCGGCGGGGCCGACCACGTAGACGGGCCGGTGCCGCGTGTCGGGGTGCTGCTTGAGCTGGCCGAGCAGGATGTCGCCGCGCCCGTCGCCGGCGAAGATGAGGATCGCATCGGGCCGGAAGTCCCGCGCGAGCGCGAGCCCGATCGGCGTCCGGCGTGCCACGAGCGCCCGGAAGCCGGCCTCGCGCGCCGCGGCCAACGCGGCGGCCGCGCGCTCGGCGTCGTGGGCGATGAGGAGCAGGATCCGATCGCCCGCGGCGATCGCCTCGCGGTCGTCGTGGACGCTGTCGAACGGCAGGAACGAGGTCTCCTGCCCCCCGGCGCCGCCGTCGCCGTTGCCCCCCGCCGGCAGGGCGACCAGCGCCTCGCTCGCCTCGCCCGGCGCGTCCGCGGTCCGCGCGGCCAGCGGCAGGTAGAGCGTGAACGTGCTGCCGACCCCGGGCGCGCTGGTCGCGTGGATCTCGCCACCCAGCAGCCGCGCGATCTCGCGACTGATCGACAGGCCCAGGCCGGTCCCGCCGTACTTGCGCGACGTGGTGCCGTCGGCCTGCTGGAACGCCTCGAAGATGAGGCTGAGCTTGTCGTCGGGGATGCCGACGCCGGTGTCGGTGACCGACAGGGCGATGACGCCGTCGGCCATCCGCAGCGTCTCCCCGTGGACCGGCAGGTCGCCCTGGGCGGAGGCGATGCGCAGCGTCACCGATCCGTCGTGGGTGAACTTGAACGCGTTGGACAGCAGGTTGCGCAGGATCTGCTGCAGGCGCTGCTCGTCGGTGACGAACGCGGCGGGGAGCGCCTCGTCCTGATCGATCGTGAACCCGAGGCCGTTCTGCTCGGCCACCGGGCGGAAGGCGCGCTCGACGTCCTCGCACAGATCGGTGATCGGGACCTGACCCAGGTTGAGGTCCATCTTGCCCGCCTCGACCTTGGACAGGTCGAGGATGTCGTTGATGAGCGCCAGCAGGTCGTTGCCGGCCGCGTGGATCGTCTCGGCGAACTCGATCT
>JAOPZW010000276.1 GCA_025963905.1 Solirubrobacterales bacterium
AGGTGCGGTGGCTGGGTGTCTCGGGCTACCGGTTGACCTACGAAGGCGTGTCGATCTTCATCGACCCCTACGTCTCGCGCGTGCCGCTGCGCGCGTTGGTGCTCCGTCGCCGGACGCTGCCGGACGCAACGATGATCGAGCGCTACGCGAGCGCCCCAGGACCCGTGGCCGGGATCCTGGTCGGCCACACGCACTTCGATCACGCCGTCGACGCGCCGGCGCTGGCACGCCGTTACCGGACCAGGGCTTTTGGGTCGCCCTCGCTCGCGCAGCTCATGCGCCTGCACGGAATCGGTGACCAGGCGGTCGAGGTCCGCCCACACCGGCCCTACGAGCTGGGGCCGTTCGTCGTGCGGTTCATCCCGAGCCGGCACTCCAAGCTTCTGTTCGGGCGCAAGGTGCCGATGGACGGCGAGCTGACCTGCGATCACCTCGACGGCCTCGTTCCCGGCACCTACAAGTGCGGCGCCGTCTACGGCATCCGCATCGACGTCGGCGGAACGTCGCTCTATCACCAGGGCAGCGCCGACCTCAACGACAGCGAGCTCCC
Organism: Solirubrobacterales bacterium; assembly: GCA_025963905.1. GTDB lineage: Bacteria > Actinomycetota > Thermoleophilia > Solirubrobacterales > Solirubrobacteraceae > JAOPZW01. Next base: position 551 of record JAOPZW010000276.1, read on the forward strand.
CTACGGGCCGGTCGACGTCTTCCTGGCCGGCGTGGCCGGACGAAGCGTCACGCCGCACTACTGGGAGCGGATCCTGCCCAAGCTCGACCCACGCATCGTCGTCCCGACCCACTACGACAACTTCTTCTCACCGCTCGGACGACCCCAGGACTACGTCCGGCGCGTACGACTCGCTGAGGTCCCGCGCGAGGTCCATCAGATAGCGCCCGACGCACAAGTCGCGGCGATGCCGCGCATCGACATCTGACCGAACGCGGTTCCGGTAGGCGTGCCGGACTTCCGCGCGGAGCGGACGAACGGTCGCCCCCCGCCGCCGGGCGGCATCGCCCAACGGCGAGCGGCGAATGAGCGCAAGTGCGTGGCTGGGCGTCGTCTCGTTGTCCTCGCTCGGGGGCCCAGTCAGCGCGGTGACCCGGATTACGGCCGAACGGAGGATCTGTTTATGGTGTGTCCACGGCGGTGGTCCAGCGATCTCATCTTGCCCGTGCCCTGGCCGGGCTGAAGCACAAAGGGGAGAACGTTCCAGAGCTTGCGGAGCGCTGGCCGCACGTCCGCGCGCTGATGGCGCTCGTCCGCCTGATCCTCCCGGAGGGCCGATCTGATCCGGCGCGTGGCGGGTTGCTTCAGGTCGTGCCAGCTGGTCCAACGCGATCCCAACGTACGGAGGAGTCTGCATGAGACACGTGTTTGCCGGCGGAGCGGTGACCGCCGTCCTGGCCGCGGTCGCGCTGTCGACCGGGGCGGCCGCCAGCCAAACGCACGCCGGTGGCGCCGACGCGCTGCCGGTCCCGAGGCCCGCGGTCAGCGACTTCCAGCAGATGACGGCTTCGACGACGCCGCCGACGCAGGCGCAGTGCGCGTCCGTCGGGCGTCGCTGCTTCAGCCCTCAGGGCGTGCAGTCGGCTTATGACGTCGGGCCGCTCTACCAGGCCGGCTTCGATGGGCGAGGCCAGACGATCGCCATCGTCGACTCGTATGGGAGCGACACGATGGCCCACGATCTGCACGTCTACGACCGGGCGTTCAACCTGCCGGCGATGTGCGGCGAGGAGGGCGTGACGTGCGCCTCGGGCATGCCGACGTTCAGCGAGCTGCACCTCCAGGGCTCGCCGGCGACGAAGGCGCCCCCGAGCCAGAGCAAGGGCACGGGGCAGGAGGACAAGGCGGCGTGGGCGCTCGAGGTCGCGCTCGACGTGGAGACCGCCCACGCGGTCGCCCCGGGCGCGAACATCCTGCTGGTCACGACGCCGACGGCGGAGACGCTCGGCGTTCAGGGCTTCCCGCAGATGATGAGCGCTGAGCAGTACGTCGTCGACCATCACCTGGCCAGCGTCATCTCACAGAGCTTCGCCTCGGCCGAGGAGGCCTTCGGCAGCTCGCAGTCGCTCCAGCAGCTGCGCCACGCGTTCATCTCCGCCCAGCAGAACGGCGTGTCCGTTCTCGGCGCCTCGGGCGACGGCGGCACCGCGAACTCCTACAAGCAGCCGGTCTCGAACCCGCAGCCGATCCCGTTCCCGTCGGTCGAATGGCCGGCGTCTGATCCGCTCGTGACGGGGGTCGGCGGCACGTACCTGTGCACCGACCCGCAGGCGCAGACCGACCAGCCCCGGACGTACCTGGCCGGCCCGCCGGCGCAGTGCGCGCACGGCCAGGCCGAGGTCGGCTGGACCGGCTCGGGTGGCGGGTTCAGCCACGTCTTCGACAAGCCGTCGTGGCAGGGCACATTGCCGGCAGGAAGCACGCCGATCACCTCCGGCCGCGGCGTCCCCGACGTCGCATTGCAGGCCAGCTCGCGCACCGGCGCGCTCGTCTACCTGTCGCTGCCGCCGGACGGCAGCAGCGGGCTGAAGTGCGGCTCGGCGCCATGCAGCACCGGCTGGTACGACATCGGCGGCACGTCGCTGGCCACGCCGCAGTGGGCCGGCCTCGTAGCCATCGCCGACCAGATCAACGGGGGCGGGCTCGGGCTGCTGAACCCCGCGCTCTACAAGATCGGTGCAGACCCCGCGAAGTACGCGTCGGACTTCTTCGACGTCACGACGGGCAACAACACCGCCTCCGCCACCGTGCCCGGGTACCCCGCGACGACCGGGTGGGATCCCGTGACCGGCCTCGGTACCCCCGACGCGGCGAAGCTCCTGCCCGATCTCGTAGCCGCCGTCAACGCGGGCTGACGATCGCTCCCGTCGGGCCCGGGGGCTCCGCCCCGGCCCGCGGGCGGCGCGCGGGAGCGCCCGCCCGATGTCGCCGATACGCCCGCGGACCAGGCGGCGGCGGGTGGGACTCGTGGTGAACGCGCTCTGAGATGGCCCGAAGCGCTGCCGGCGTCGTTACGTCGATGACGCATCACTGGTGGGGAGGGTGCACGGGGTCAACGGCGCGGCTCGCCAGCTTGCGCGTACCTGCAGCCCGTGTGCCTGCACGCTGGTTGGGCGCCAGTGAGATGACCTTCTGGTGGCCGGACCGCTCACCAATCGACGGCTGCGCCTTGCACGGTCCGCGTGTCGCGCCCGACCTGGAACAGCATCACGGCACGGTTGGCGTGCCGCCTCCGGTGACCCGGGAGCGTGTGAAACGTCCGAAACGGCCGAAGCCGACGCCCGGACTCGAACCGGGGACCCCTTCATTACGAGCGGCGCTGAGGGCCCCTGAGCGAATTTTGGCGTCGCGTCGGGATCGGTGAAGTCCCTGCAAAGCGCAATGCTTTGCAGACTGGACATGACGCGAGTGTACCTGCTTGATCCGCCTTTTCGGACCCCATCCGGACCCCATCGGACCCTTCATCAGGTGCCCAACACGTCGCCTCGCGCGAGGCTCACACCAACTTCTCTGATGCGAACGATGGGCAGTCCAGCACGCCGACGACGACGCCGTCAGCAGGGCCTCTGCTGAGTCGGGCCGCCCGTCTCGGACCCGGCGCACTGCGCCCCGAGCGCTTGACACCGCGCCTAGATAACCGTTACTCTCGTACTAGATAACGGTTAGAGAGGAGGCGTCTTCGATGCCTCGAGCGGTTGGCGCAGCAAGCAAGGAGCCGTCGCACGGCTATCAACTGCGGGTCGTCCAGGAGATCCTCCTGGCGCTACTCGCCAAGGACGCGTCGCACGGCTACCAGCTCCGCGCGCGCCTGCAGCTCGCGCTCGGCCCGCTGGCGGAGGCGCTCAACGCCGGCCAGGTCTATGTGACGCTCGCGCGGCTCGACAAGGCGGGGCTCGTGCGCGCCGAGCACGTCGGCCAGTCCGATCGTCCCGACCGAAAGGTCTACGCGCTCACCGAGGACGGGCGGGCGCGCGTCATGGCGTGGCTGGACGACACGAGCTGGCCCAAGCCTGCACCGGCCGAGTTCCACCTCAAGTTGGTCGCGGCCGCGACGGCGGGCCTGGGCGATCCCGTCCGGATCGTCGACGTCCAGCGCCACGCGGTCCTGGCCAACCTGGCCGAGGCGCAGCGGGCGGCGCTGGCCCAGCCCGACGGCGCGGCCGCCGGGCTCCTGCTTGAAGGCGTGGTGCTGCGGCTGCAGGCCGACCTGCAGTGGCTCGAGGCCTGCGCTCGCTATTGGAGCTCCATGACGACGAAGGGACGCTGATGGACATCGGCCGACCGCTCGTGCAGACGCACGGGCTGCGGATGGACTACGGACACGGAACGGGCGCCGTGCACGCGCTCGACGCGGTCGACCTGGCCGTCGCCGCCGGCGAGACGCTGGCCATCATGGGGCCGAGCGGCTGCGGGAAGTCGACGCTGCTGCATCTGCTCGGCGGCCTCGAACGACCGTCGGCCGGCGAGGTGCGCCTGCAGGGCGAGCGCATCGACCACCTCAGCGAGCGGGCGCTCGCGCGGCTGCGCCGCGACGCGATCGGCTTCGTCTTCCAGGCCTTCCACCTGATGGACGAGCTGACCGCGATCGAGAACATCGAGCTGCCCGCGCTGCTGGCCGGCGCCTCGCCGCGGACCGCGCGACGGCGGGCGACCGAGCTGCTCGACAGCGTCGGGCTGACCGACCGCGCCGCGCACCTCCCGTCCGCGCTCTCGGGCGGTCAGCGCCAGCGGGTCGCGATCGCGCGGGCGCTCAGCAACGAGCCGCTGCTCGTCCTGGCCGACGAGCCGACCGGCAACCTCGACAGCACCGCGACCCTCGACGTCCTGCGGCTCTTCGACGACCTGCGCGCGACCGGCCAGACGGTAGTGATCGTCACCCACGACGCGCGGATCGCGGCGACCGCCGACCGTCTGATCTCGATGCGCGACGGCGCCTTCGTCGAGGAGACGCGGCTGACCCACGGCTCGACCGGGCGGCTCGGCGCGCTCGCCGGGCTCGAGGAGGGCTGAGCGCCATGGGCCGCATCCTGCTCGTCCTGCGCCTCGCCGCACGCGACGTGCGCCGGCATCCGGCGCAGGCGGTGCTCCTGGTGGCGACGATCACCGCCGCCACCGCCACGCTGACGCTCGGCCTCGTCCTGCACGGCGTGGTCCAGACGCCGTACAAGAGCACCCGCGCCGCGACCGCCGGGCCCGACGTGGTCGCGCAGGTCGAGCCGCCGGACCCCGGGCCGAGTGGCACGCCGCCGGTCGGCGGCAGCCGCGCGTCGGTGAACCCCGCCGCGCTCGACGCGCTGACGCGGGGGCGCGGCGTCGTCGCGCACAGCGGCCCCTACACGCTCGCCGACACCTCCCTGACCGCGCATGGCACCCGCGCCGCGGTCCAGGCCGAGGGACGCGACGTCGCCCCGGCCACGCTCGACCAGCCCGCGCTGACCGCCGGCCACTGGGTCCGAGACGGCGGCGTGGTGGTCGAGCGCGCCTTCGCCGACGCCTTCGACGTCCACACGGGCGACGCGGTCAAGGTCGGCGGCCGGTCGTTCCGCGTCGCGGGGATCGCGGTCACCGCCGCGATGTCGCCCTACCCGTCAGCCGGCTCGATGGTCCGCGGGCACGTCGTGCACCCGGGCCTGGTCTGGCTCACCCGCGCCGACGCCCGTCGGCTCGCGGTGGCTCCGGAGAACGTGTCCTACATCATGAACCTGCGGCTCGCCGATCCGGCGCGCGCCCCGGCGTTCGTCGCCGCGCACGAGCCGAGCGAGAACGCGAACGAGAGCCTGAACGCGTCGCCGGGCGCACGTCCGACCGTCCCGCCACCGCCGCCGATGCTGCAGTCCTGGACGCAGCTCAGCGACAACGCCGGCAACCTCGTGCGCAACGAACGGCGCGCGCTGCTGACCGGAAGCTGGCTGCTGGGCCTGTTGGCGCTGGCCAGCGTCGCCGTGCTCGTCGGCGGACGGATGGCCGGCCAGCTGCGGCGCGTCGGTCTGCTGAAGGCCGTCGGCGGAACGCCGGGCCTGGTCGCGTCGGTGCTGCTCGCCGAGTACGTGGTGCTGGCGCTGATCGCCGCCGCGGCGGGGCTGGCGATCGGTCGCCTCGCCGCCCCGCCGCTCGCCGATCCCGGCGCCGGCCTGGTCGGCGGCGCCGGCGGGATCCCGTTCGGCGTTGTCGATGTCCTTGTCGTGATCGCGGTCGCGGTCGCCGTCGCGGTCGTCGCGACGCTCGTGCCCGCGGTCCGCGCCGCACGGCTCAGCACG
>JAOPZW010000030.1 GCA_025963905.1 Solirubrobacterales bacterium
CGCCGGGTGGCCCAGGCGGCCGCCCGCGCGCGCGGCCGGGCGGTGCACCGGGCGCTGCAAGCGCTCGACGCGGGCGAGCAGCGCGCCCTCGCCGGCCTCCTGGAGAAGATGCTCGCCGCCGAGACCACCGGTCCCGTCAGCTCGCGGGTCATCTGCCGCCTGTGCGACCCCGACGCCTGCGGGCACCCGCAGCGGTGCCCGGTGACGCAGGCGGTGCGCTGACGGACCGGGGCCCTTCACGACCGGCGATTGCGGCGCTCGCGGGCAGGGAACCCATCGAGGACCGGCCCGCAACCAAGGAGCCCCATGCCCGTCGCAGTCCCCTTCGCCATCGGCACGATCACGCTGATCCTCATCATCCTCGTCGTCCTGCTCCTGCTGGGCGTCGTGGGCCGCGGCCGCTTCTAAACGCGGGAGCCGCGTGCGCTGACACTTCGCTTGCACCGCTGATCCCGGGCACATGGCCGGGCACGGCAGTGGGCAGGCTCCATGCATGGCTGCCACGCTGATGCTCACGATGGAGCTGCCCCGAACCCCCTTGGCGGGGCGTGTAGCGCGTGCCGCGGTGGCCGCGGTGGCCGACCGGCTGGGGCCCGGCCGCACCGAGGATGCCCGCCTCCTACTGACCGAGCTGGCCGCAAACGCGGTCAAGCACGGCGAGGGCCCCATCTTCCTGTCGGTGGAGATCGCCGATGGGCGCGCGCGCTTCTCGGTGTCAGACGACGGTCACGCCGAGCCGCACGTCCGGGCCCACGCGGACGCCGACGGCGGCTGGGGGCTGCGGCTCGTCGACCGCTTGTCCGACCGCTGGGGCGTCACGCGCCCCGGCACGCTCGTCTGGTTCGAGCTCGCCGCCTGACGCGGAGGACCTACAGCGCCGCGAGCAGGCGCTCGACGTCGCCCTCGTCGTTCCACGCCCCGACCGAGGCGCGCAGGTAGGACGTCCCCGGCAGGTCGCGGATCACGATCCCCGCCTGCGCCAGGCGGTCGCGCGCCGCCGCGGGCTCGGGGTGCTCCCAGCTGACCAGCGTGGTGGCCCCGCGGGGGGCGACGGTGAGCCCACGCCCGGCCAGGCGGCCCGCGAGCATGGCGGCGAGCCCGGTCGCGCGCTCGTGCACCGCGTCCCAGCCGAACGCGGCGAGGACGTCGTGGGCGGCGAGCGCCTGGGCGCTCGCCTCGGCGGAGATCGCGGGCGCGTCGTGGCGGCGGGCCTCCGGATGCGGGCGGCCCTCGAGCGCGAGCGCCGGTTCGGCGAGGTTGATGTACGTGGCTCCGAGCGGCGCGAGCCGGTCGCGCCACGCCGGCGCGATCCACAGCATGCCCGTCCCCACCGGCCCGCACAGCCACTTCTGACCCGCGCCCGCGTAGAACGCGCAGCCCAGCCCTGCGGCGTCGGTGGCCACCGCGCCGACGCCCTGGGCGCCGTCGAGCAGGACCGGGACGTCGTCGCCCAGGTGGGCGAGCCCGTCGGGGCGCACGGCGCCCGTGACCCAGCTCACGTGCGAGCAGGCGACGAGCCGGGTGCGCGGGCCGACGGCGTCGGCGAGCTCCGCGAACGGGGCGGTGCGGACCTCGATGCCCCGGCGGTCGCGCAGGGTCGCCAGCGGTCCCAGCAGCCCCGGGTGCTCGTCGGGCGCGGTCAGCACCTCGTCGCCGGGCTGCAGGTCGAGGCCGGCGAGGACCCGCACGATGCCCTCGCTGGTGCACGTCGTCAGCGCGACGTCGGCCGGCTCGGCGCCGAGGCGCTGCGCGTAGGCGGCGCGCTGGCGCTCGCGCAGGTCGAGGGTCGCCTCGAAGTACGCCTTCGCCCGGCCCTCGGTCGCCGCGCGGGCGAGGAGCTCCGCGTTGGCGTTCAGCGCGGCGCGCGGCAGCGGCCCGCACGAGCCCGCGTTGAGATACGCACGCTCTGCGAGCACGTCGAACTCGGCGCGGAGGGCGGCGGCGTCCACGGGCGGCGAGCGTAGTGCACCGCCGCAGGAAGGCGCTGCGCGGGGGGTGATCCTGGTAGAGATCCCTCGCAGACGACCGTGCCGACCTCCGCGAACTCAGCCCGGGCCTTCGCCGATCTCTCGGGGCGCACGGCGCTGGTCACCGGCGCGGGCAACCCCCGAGGCATCGGCTTTGCGGCGGCCGGTCTGCTCCGCGCCCTGGGCGCGAACGTGGTCGTCACGGCGACGAGCGACCGGATCCACGAGCGCGCCCGGGAGCTCGGCGCGACCGCCGTCGTGGGCGACCTCACCGAACCGGCCGACGTGACCGCCCTTGCGGCGGCGGCCGGGCCGGTCGACATCCTCGTCAACAACGCCGGGATGACGAGCGTGAGCGCCCCTGGCGAGTCCGCCGCGTTCCTCGACACCGATCCGGCGATGTGGCGCGCCGGGATGTCACGCAACCTCGACACCGCCTACCTGGTGACGCGCGCGTTCCTGCCGGGCATGCTCGAGCGCGGCTGGGGCCGGATCGTGAACGTGGCGTCGGTGACCGGCCCCGTGGTGGCCTATCCCGGCGATGCCGCCTACGCCGCGGCCAAGGCGGCGATGGTCGGGCTCACCCGTGCGCTGGCGGTCGAGGTCGGCGGCAGCGGCGTGACCGTCAACGCCGTGGCGCCCGGGTGGATCGACACGGGTCCATCGGCCAGCGACCACGAGCGCCGGATGGGCCGCGCCACGCCCGTGGGGCGTTCCGGCCGTCCGGACGAGGTGGCCGCCGCGATCGCCTTCCTCGCCGCCCCCGAGGCCTCCTACATCACCGGCACATTGATGGTGGTCGACGGCGGTAACACCGTCCAAGAGGAGAAGGCCGGCGGCTAGCGCGCGGCTCCGACGACCAGTCGAGGCCGCCACGAGGAACAGCTTCCCGGTTGTCGGGCACGCGCGATGGTTCGAGCGTGACGGCAGGACACGACGGCGGACGCGGCCGATGAACGGCGCCCTCGCGCCTCTCAGCGAGCCCTTCGACGAGTTCTATGAGGTCCCGGTGGCGGGCGGGTCGCTGCACGTCGCTCGCGCCGGCGCGCGCCCCGAGGAGGCCGAGAGCATCGTGTTGGCCCTCCACGGGGTCACCGCGTCGCTCATGACCTGGCGATCGGTCGCGCGGACGGTCGCCGCGCCTGGCGACGTCTGCCTGCTGGCCCCCGACCTGCGCGGGCGGGGGCGCAGCGCGAACCTTCCCGGGCCGTACGGCATCGCGGCCCACATCGACGACCTGATCAAGCTGCTCGACCACGTCGGCGCCCGCCGCGCGATCGTCGTCGGGCACTCGCTGGGCGCCTACGTCGGGGCGCGCCTGGCGGTCGAGCACCCCGAACGGGTCGCCGGGCTCGTGCTGCTCGACGCCGGCTTGCCCCTGCCGGCCCTGGCCGATCCCGAGGCGATGCTCCAGACGTCGCTGGACGCCGCGGTGATGCGGCTGGCCATCACGTTCCCGTCGGCCGACGCCTACGTCGCAGGGTGGCGCGCGCATCCCGCGTTCGCGGACGCCTGGAACGACGACATCGAGGTGTACGCCCGCTATGACCTGATCGAGGAGCACAACACCGCGCGGTGCGTGGCGTCGAAGGACGCGGTGCGGGCCGACAGCACGGACATGGTGCTCGACGACGCGACGCGGCTCGCCCTCGATCACGTGCCGGCGAACGGCCCCGTGCAGGTGCTCCGGGCCGAGCGCGGGCTGTTCGACGACGAGAACGACCCGCTCATCCCCGTTGATCAGCTGCGCGCGTTCGCGGCGGATCACCCGGAGGTTCGCGTCGAGCAGGTCGCCGGCGTCAACCACTACACACTGGTCATGGGCGACAGCCCCGGTCCGGCGAGGGTCGCCGCGGCGATCGACCTGGCCCGTCGCCACGGGGGCTGAGCGGCCGCGGCGCGCGGGTCGTCAGGCGGCGCCGCCGAACGGCGGCACGTTGCGGAAGACCGCGGGGCGCGGATCGTCGGCCTGCGGCGGGCGCTCCGCCGCCTCGACGGTCGGCGTCAGCGGACGCTTCGGTACGACGATCTGCAGGCGCCCGTTCTCGTCCCGCCGAGCCTGGATGCGGAGGGGTCCGCTCAGTGGTGCCGCGGCGGGCTGACGGGAGCGTTCATGTCGGGCCATGGATCGACGGTAGCGCGGGCCCCTTTCGGCAGGGTTAACCGCCGCCGCCGCCGCCGTCCGGCGGCGATCGCGGCGCACGGGCCACTAGCATCGCGGCCGTGAGGATTCCGCTCCCGGACGGCAACGAGCTCGAACTGCCCGACGGCGCCACCGGCGCCGACGCGGCCGCGGCGATCGGGCCGGGACTGGCCCGCGCGGCGCTGGCCGTGCGCCAGGACGGCGCCGTCCGCGATCTCGCGGCGCCGCTCGTCCCCGGCGAGCCGCTGGAGATCGTCACGCCCAAGAGCGGGCAGGACGCGCTCGACGTCATCCGCCACGACGCCGCCCACGTGCTGGCGGCGGCCGTGATGGACCTCTACCCGGGCGTGAAGATCTCCATCGGGCCGCCGATCGAGAACGGCTTCTACTACGACTTCGAGTTCCCCGAGGGCGCCGCGGTCTCCGACGCGGACTTCGAGCGCATCGAGGCGAAGATGCGCGAGCACGTCAAGGCCGACGAGCCGTTCGTGCGCGAGGACGTGTCCGTCGCCGAGGCCCTCGAGCGCTTCACGCGCGACGGCCAGGACTACAAGGTCGAGCTGATCGAGGACCTCGTGCGCAACGAGGGCGTCGAGACGGTCTCGCTGTACACCAACGGCCCGTTCACCGACCTGTGCCGCGGCCCACACGGGCCGTCGACCAAGCGGATCGGCGCCTTCAAGCTGCAGTCGATCGCCGGCGCCTACTGGCGCGGTGACGCCGACCGCACGATGCTCACGCGCATCTACGGGACCGCCTTCTTCTCCAACCAGGAGCTGGCCGAGTTCCTCGAGCGCCTGGAGCAGGCGCGCGCGCGGGACCATCGCAAGCTGGGCCGCGAGCTCGGCCTGTTCACCTTCTCGGACGTCTCGCCGGGCTCGGCGTTCTGGCTGCCGCGCGGGACGACGCTCTACAACGAGCTGGTCGGCCTCAACCGCCGGATGCAGCAGGAGCGCGGCTACGTCGAGGTCAAGACGCCGCTGCTGTACGAGTCCGAGCTGTGGCAGACCTCCGGTCACTGGGGCAAGTACAAGGACAACATCTTCGTGGCCGACTACGAGGGCCGGGAGTTCGGCTTCAAGCCGATGAACTGCCCCGGCCACGCGCACCTCTTCTCGCTGCAACGCTGGTCCTACCGCGACCTGCCCTACCGCTGCGCCGAGCCCGGGCTCCTGCATCGCCGCGAGCCCAGCGGGACCCTGCACGGCCTCCTGCGGGTCCGCAGCTTCATCCAGGACGACGCCCACATCTTCTGCACCGACGACCAGGTCCAGGACGAGGTCGCGCGCTGCCTGGCGTTCGGCTTCGAGGTCTACCGGATGTTCGACTTCCCGGTGCACGTCGAGCTGTCGACGCGCCCCGAGAACCGCATCGGCGACGATGCGCTGTGGGACCGCGCGGAGCATGCGCTCGAGGAGGCCCTGCGCGACCAGGGGCTCGAGTACACGGTCAACCCCGGTGACGGCGCCTTCTACGGGCCCAAGATCGACCTGCACATGACCGACTCGCTGGGACGCTCGTGGCAGCTGGGCACGGTCCAGCTGGACTACAACATGCCCGAGCGCTTCGGCCTGACCTACACCGGCGCCGACAACGCCGAGCACCGCCCGGTGATGATCCACCGCGCGCTGTTCGGCTCCTTCGAGCGCTTCATCGGCATCCTGCTGGAGCACTACGCAGGCGAGCTGCCGCTGTGGCTGGCGCCGACGCAGGCCGTCGTGCTGCCGATCTCCGACCGTCATCTGCCCGCAGCGGCCGCGGCAGCCGAGCGGCTGCGCGAGGCGGGGCTGCGGATCGATGTCGACGAGCGCGCGGAGTCCATCGGGCGCAAGATCCGCGACGCCGAGCTGGGCAAGATCCCGTACATGCTCGTCGTGGGCGACCGCGAGGCCGAGGAGGGCACGGTCGCCGTGCGCCGCCACCGCGAGGGCGACTCGGGCACCGAACCGGTCGACGCGCTCGCCGAGCGCCTGGCCGGCCTCGTCCGCGACCGCGCGGCGTAGTGGCGGGCTGGCGGGAGCGCCTGGACGGCCTGGCCACCGAGGAGCTGGGGGATGGGCTGACGCTGCACGTGGCCCGGACCTACGGCGAGCGCCGCCGGGGCCTGGCCGGGCTCGACGAGCTGCCGGCCGACCATGCCCTCCACATCCTCAAGTGCGTCGGCGTGCACACCTTCGGGATGCGCTTCGATCTCGACCTGATCTGGCTCGACAAGGGCGGAAGCGTCGTCCGTATCGATCGCGGTGTCGGGCGCCGGCGGCAGCGCTGGTGCCTGCGCGCCCGGTCGGTGGTGGAGGCCCCGTCGGGGCGTGCGGACAAGTTCCTCGCCGCGGGTGTCGGCGCAGGCTATACTCGCCCACGTTGATCGAACTGCTCACACAGCCGCGTCCCGCTTGACGCGCCGCGACAACAGCTAGTGCCCGTACCTCGTAGGTTCGACCGGCGTCCGCCGGAGCGGGACACCACCAGGATCAACGAGCGCATCCGTGTGCCGGAAGTGCGCGTGATCGGTGAGGACGGCAACCAGATCGGTGTCATGCGCACCGACGAGGCCCTGCGCATGGCGCAGGAGCGCGATCTCGACCTCGTCGAGGTCGCTCCCGAGGCGCGCCCGCCCGTCTGTCGCATCCTGGACTACTCGAAGTACAAGTACGAGCAGGCCCAGAAGCAGAAGGCCGCCCGCAAGCACCAGCAGCAGATCACGATCCGCGAGATCAAGTTCCGCCCGAAGATCGCGCAGAACGACTACGACACCAAGAAGGGTCACGTCGAGCGCTTCCTGCGCCGCAAGGACAAGGTCAAGGTCACGATCATGTTCCGCGGGCGCGAGGTCACGCACCCCGAGCGCGGCCAGATGATCCTCGAGCGCCTCGCGGAGGATCTCTCCGAGCTGGCGACGGTCGACCAGCGCCCGAACCTCGACGGGCGCAACATGACGATGATGCTCGGCCCGTCGAAGGCCGTCCTCGCCGGCGAGATCCCGCCCAAGGGCGAGGAGACGCCGAACGGCAGTCATTCGCCTGAGGCCGACGTCGAGGCCGAGTCTCAGCCGCCGGCCGAGGCCGAAGCACCCGCTCCTGTCGATGCCGAAGCACCCGCTCCTGCCGCTGCGGAAGCACCTACTCCGGCCGCTGTGGAAGCACCCGCTCCGGCCGCTGCGGAGCCCGAGCCTGCGCTCGCGCCCGAGCCCCCGGCTCAGGACGAGCCCGCCGCCCAGGCGGCCGAGCCCGGCCGTCCCGCCGCCTGAGCCTGAGCGCGCCGGATCGGCGGGGTTTGCCATACTCCGTCGTTCGCCATGCCCAAGATGAAGACCCATTCCGGCGCGAAGAAGCGCTTCAAGGTGACCGCCGGTGGCAAGGTCAAGGGCCGCCACGCCTTCACGAGCCACATCCTCGAGAAGAAGTCGCCGAAGCGGAAGCGCCGCCTGGGGAAGGACGCGATCCTGTCGCCGTCTGACGCCGCACGCGTGAAGAAGCTGCTGGGGGTGGGCAAGTGACCCGCGTCAAGCGCTCCGTCCACGCCAAGAAGAAGCGCCGCGAGACGCTCGAGCGGGCCAAGGGCTTCCGCGGCGAGGCGCACTCGAACTACAAGCGCGCCAAGGAAGCGGTCATGAAGGCCGACTCCTACGCCTATCGCGACCGCCGCAACCGCAAGCGTGACTTCCGCCGCCTGTGGATCACCCGCATCAACGCCGCCGCACGCCTGAACGGCATGAGCTACGGCGCCTTCATCCACGGGATGAAGCTCGCCGGCATCGAGCTCGACCGCAAGGTGCTGGCCGACATCGCCGTGCGAGATCCCGAGACGTTCTCCCGATTCGCCGACGCCGCCCGCGAGGCGTCGTCGGCCGCCGCTGCCTGATCGCACGAACCGACAACGCAAGACCTCACGGGCGCCGCTTCCTCGGAACGGCGCCCTTCTTTTTGCCCCCGATGACCATCAGCTCAGCCCACAACGACAAGCTCAAGGAGATCCGCCGCCTCGCCCGGCGGCGCGAGCGCGAGCGCGCGGGGCGGTTCGTCGCCGAGGGCGAGGATCTCCTGGCCGCGGCCGACGCCGCGGGCTGGGCCGCCGTCGAGCGCCTTGTGGCCGCGGGCAGCGGCCTGGGCGGCACCGAGGTCGAGCCCGACCTCCTGGCGCGCGTCTCGGGCCTCGGCTCGGGCACCCGGGCGCTGGGGGTCTTCGAGGAGCGCTGGAGCCGGCCCGCGGGCCCGCTGTGCGTGGCGCTGTGGGGCGTGGGCGACCCCGGCAACGTCGGCGCGGTGCTCCGCTCGGCGCAGGCCTTCGGCGCGTCGTCCGTGGCGCTGGGGCCCGGCTGCGCCGACCCGTTCGGGCCCAAGGCGGTACGCGCCTCGATGGGCGCGGTGTTCACGATGCCGGTCGCGCCGGTCGCCGAGGTGGCCGAGCTTCCAGGTCGGACCGTCGCGCTGGCGGCCCGTGCCGGCGAGGCGCTGCGCGGGCCGGCGGACGAGGAGCTGACGATCCTCGTGGGCGCCGAGCGCGAGGGGCTGCCGGGTGACGTCGTCGCCGCGTGCGATCGCGTCGCCCATATCCCGATCGAGAGCGAGTCGCTGAACGCCGCGATGGCCGCCACGGTCGCGCTCTACGAACTCACTAGATTGCGCGCCTCATGATCGACCGCATCGACCAGCTCCGCTCCGAGGCCGTAGCGGCGATCGCCGCGGCGCCCTCGACCGCGGCACTCGAGGCGCTGCGGGTGCGCTACCTCGGGCGCAAGGCCGAGTTGCCGAACCTGCTGCGCGGGGTTGCCGAGCTGCCGCCCGAGGTGCGTGGGCAGGTCGGCAAGGCCGCCAACCAGGCGCGCCAGGCGCTGGAGTCGCTCATCACCCAGCGCGGCGCCGAGCTGGAGGTCGGGGAGCTGCAGGAGCGCCTCGCCGCCGACCGCGTGGACGTGACGCTGCCGGGCAGCCCGCCCCGGCCGGTGGGCCGCCACCACCTGCTGACGGCCACGCGCCGGGAGATCGAGGACGTCTTCTGCGGGCTGGGCTTCCGGGTGGTCGAGGGGCCCGAGGTCGAGACCGTCTACTACAACTTCGACGCGCTCAATCACGATCCCGCGCATCCGGCGCGGGCGCGGAGCGACACCTTCTACGTGGCGGACGACGTGGTGCTGCGCACCCACACGTCGCCGATGCAGGTCCGCGCGATGGAGGCCCAGCCGCCGCCGATCGCGATCATCGTGCCCGGGCGCACGTACCGACCCGACAGCGACGCGACCCACACGCCGCAGTTCCACCAGGTCGAGGGCCTGGCGGTCGACGAGGACATCACGCTGGCCGACCTCAAGGGCACGCTGCTGGCCTTCGCGCGCTCGATCTTCGGCGAGGAGCGCGAGATCCGCCTGCGGCCCCACTACTTCCCGTTCACCGAGCCCAGCGTCGAGGTCGACGTCTCGTGCTTCCAGTGCAACGGCACCGGCGTGCTGCCCGACGGCGCGCGCTGCAACCTGTGCAAGGGCACGGCCTGGATCGAGATCCTCGGCTCGGGCATGGTCGATCCCAACGTCTTCGCCCACGTGCGCGACTACGGCTATGACCCCGAGCGGATCCAAGGCTTCGCGTTCGGCATGGGGATCGAGCGGATCGCGATGCTCAAGCACGGCGTGCCGGACCTGCGCCTCTTCTACGACAACGACCTTCGCTTCCTGGAGCAGTTCGGCTGATGCGCGTCCCGCTTGAATGGCTCCACGACTACGTGCGCCC
>JAOPZW010000039.1 GCA_025963905.1 Solirubrobacterales bacterium
CGCAGCGATCCGCCCTACCTAGGCGATACGGGGGTTAACAGATCGACGGAGCCGTCGAATTGCCACAGGGGATTTGGTGCGTCACCCGTCGCGGTGCGCAGCTGGAAGAAGCCGTTGACCTCTTGTGGTCCGTCCCCGTCAGCGCGGTAGCGGCCGTCCGGCGTGACATCGAGCTGATAGATCGCCGAGCCGATCGCCGTGGCGCCCGGGAGGCGCCACGAGACGACGCACCGCCAGTCATTGCCCGCTCCGACATCCGCGACGAGGCTGCCGCCCTTGTCGCACGAGGCGCTGGTCCGCAGTTCTGCCTCCGTGACGCGGGGGCGATGCAGCTCTCCGGTCTGCATGCGATAGAGGTGCGCGAACGCCGTGGAGAGCGACCGGTGCAGCTTGGCTTTGTCGATCCCGGAGCTGGAGGCCGAGGTCGCGCCGGCAATCACGCCGGCGGTGACTGCGAGCACAGCCGCCAAGGGCAGCGCCGCTCCCACGAGAGCACGGCGGCCGGCGCCGTCGTAGGTCAGATCGGTGAAATCGCGGCGCATGAAGAGCCGATAGGCCAGCGCGGACGCGGCCACCGCCACGGCGAGGCTGACCGCGACGCCAACGATCGGAGGGCCGGTCTGGGCCGGGTCAGTGAACAGCCCGCGCCAGGCGATGAAGCCGTAACTCGGCAGGACGACCCGCACCACGACGGGCAGCGGAAGCAGTTGCGCAATCTGCAGGATCAAGGCGAGCAGCGCGGGGATCACCAGTCCCATCGGAGATCGGCCGAACGCCACCGAGCCGAGCAGCCCGATCGCCGCGAAGGCCAGCGTCGGCGCGAGCGCGATGAGCCAGGCGAGCAGCACCGCATGGGCCGCCTGCCCCGGCGCGAGGAGATGCCCGTCAAGGCCGACCAGCGGCCGGTCGCCGACCGCCGCCAGTCCGCCGACGATGCCCGAACAGGCGAGTCCAGCCACGAGCAACACGATGATGGTGAGGCTCGCCAGCGCCTTGGCCGCGAAGATTCGTCGCGGCGCCCGCACGGCGACCAGCAGATGTCGCCACGTCCCGAGTCGGTCCTCCTGGGCGAAGATGTCGCCGGCGACCAGAGACGTCAGCAACGGCAGCACCCAGGTGCCGGAGAACGTCAAAACCACCAGCGGTCCCGCCCAGCCGCTCTGACTCATCCAGCGGCCGAAGACGGTGTCGGACGGGAGCGAGCTCTGCTGGCTGATGACCGCCACCAGCAACGCCGGGCCAAGCCAGCAGGCCAGCAGCGCGAGGCGGACCGGCCACCGGGCAAGGAGCTTGATCAGCTCGAATTGGTAGCCGCGGCGAACGGGTGCCGGCCGCGCGTCGGCGTTCGGCAGCGTGACGGCCGCGGCGGTCACCGGCTCCCGCCCTCGCGCGGCATGTTCGCGGCCGCAGTCAGGGCGAGGAAGGCCGCCTCGAGCGGCGGCACGACAGGCGATAACTCGCGCACAGCCACACCGCCGCCGACGAGGCGCGCGACCAGATCATCGAGGGCCGGCATCGCCGCACGCACCAGAAGTGCCCCGGCGTCACGACGCTGGTACAGGTCGTCGTTCGGGAGAACGCGCAAGTCCGGCGTCTCGGACGCGACTCGCCGGGCCGCGGCCGGATCGGACGTTCGCAGCCGGTAGTCCAATTCGTCGGCGCCGGCGGCGAGCTCGGTGATCGGACCCGAGAAGACCACCCGCCCGCCGGCGAGGAGGGTGATCTCGCTGCACAGCGCGGCCAGATCATCCATCCGGTGACTCGAGAGGACGATCGCGGTGCCACGGGCCGCGAGCTCGCTGAGCACACGGTGTACATCGCGTGTGCCGGCCGGATCGAGGCCGTTGGCGGGTTCGTCGAGCACCAGCAGCCGGGGGGTCGTCAGGAGCGCGGCGGCAAGCCCGAGACGTTGTCGCATCCCGAGCGAGAAGCCGCGAACGCGGTCGTCCGCGACATCGGTGAGCCCGACCCGCTCGAGCACGTCATCGATGCCTCCAGAGCCGTCGCCCCGCAGGCGAGCCAGCGCGGCGAGGTTCTGCCGCGCGGTCAGCGAGGGATAAAGGCCCGGTCCGTCCACGAACCCGGCAACCCCCGCGGGGAGAGCGAGCGTCCGGCGCACCGGGCAGCCGAAGATCTCCAGCTCGCCGCCGTCGGCTTGGGCCAGACCGAGGAGCAGGGCCAGCAGCGTCGTCTTCCCGGCCCCGTTGGGTCCGACGAGGCCGTGCACCTGCCCCGGCGCGACGTCGAGGTCGACGCCGTCGAGCGCGACGACCTCGCCAAAGGACTTGACGATTCCGCACGCACGGACGGCGAGCTGCTGGGTTCGATCATCGACCGGTGCCTGCGGCGTCCCTGCCGTCTCGGCAGTCGACGGCCCGCCGGAGCTCCGGCGGGCCGTCGTATCGGACTGCTGTCCGGCGCTTGTCCGGAGACTCGTCAGTGCGTCTCCGAGCTCGGGATGTACGCGCCCGGTACCCGCGACGGAGCGTAGATCTTCGAGTCACCAGGGTAGGGCACCGTCCAATCGTGAGCCTGGTACCACGTGTACCGGTTCATCTGCTCCGGGTTGGCGTAGTCGGGGACCGCACCGTTGCCGGTGAGGTGCTGGCCGGCGAGCCAGGTCTGCCAGGCAGCGGCGGTGGCCTTTTCGTCCGCCGGTACGGCGTTCTTTCGTGCCTCCGACCTCGCCAGCGCCGTCCTCGCCGTGCCACTCGTGCCCAGCGTGTCCAGACCGCAGCCCGGCGGGGTGGCGATGCCCTCGGTGAGCGGGATCTGGTTCGGCACCGCGTTGAAGGGGCTGTAGTCGGGCTTCTCGGTGAACGCGCCGTACATCGGCGTCGCCGCAGCGAGCTTCTCGTTCAGCGGCTGGGCGCCGAGGATCTGCTCGATGGTGCGGACCATGTTGATCTGCGAGTAGTAGGTGCTGTCGACCGCGCCGTGCAGCGACCACGGGCTGATGATCTGGACCGGGGCACGGTGCCCGTCGACATGGTCGGCACCGTCCTGGCTGTCGTCCTCGACCACGAAGATCGCGGAGTCCTTCCAGTACTTGCTATGCGAGATCGTGTCGACGATGTCACCCGTGGCGAGATCGTTGTCGGCCACCCCGGCCTCCGAATACGTCGGCCCGCCTGTGTGATCGCTGGAGAGCCACACCATGTTGAAGTTGGCGGGACCGTTCTTCTCGAAGTCCTGCTTCCACATCTCGTAGCGGTAGATGTCCGGGATCGAGAGGTCGAACGGCGGGGACTGCGGGTCGGCGATCGCGTTCAGTGACGGGATCAC
The DNA here is from genome assembly GCA_025963905.1 of Solirubrobacterales bacterium. Classification (GTDB taxonomy): domain Bacteria; phylum Actinomycetota; class Thermoleophilia; order Solirubrobacterales; family Solirubrobacteraceae; genus JAOPZW01. The sequence goes on from JAOPZW010000039.1 coordinate 3,286, forward strand.
CGAGCCGTAGTTGCCCTTGAGGTCGGGGGTCGTCAGCTGGGAGGGGTCGCCACCGTTCTCGACGCTCTTGGTCGCGCAGTAGTACTGCTGCCACGTCCCGGGCGGCTTGCCCTCCATGTACTCGAACTCGCCGTAGTTCCTGGCCGTCGCGCCGGCGGACTCGACGCCGGTCCACAGGAAGCCCGAGCGCTGGTGGCCCAGCACATCCTTCTCGGTGTCGTAGCTGCGCTGGTACTCACCCGCGGACGACTCGGTGTACTCAGGGTTGTTGCCCTGCATCAGCCAGTTGTGGCCCTCAGCAGAGTTCGTGCCGACGTCGTATGTGTTGTCGTAGAGACCGAACTGCTTGGCCAGCGCGTGCTGGTTCGGAGTTGCCTTCTCGCCGAACTGGGTGAGCGTCGGGTCGCCGTTGCCCTCACCTGTGTCGCCGAGCACCTGGTCGTAGGTGCGGTTCTCCTTCACGATCAAGAAGACGTGCTTGATCGTGGACGGGTCACCGATGCGCGTCGGGACCGGCACGGCCTTGGCCCTGTCGCCGGTGGCCTGCTCGACGTTGTTCTTGCCCCAGCCGTTCTGAGCGAAGACGGTATCGGTGTACCGGGCGATGTCCCTGTCGCTCGGGAGAGTGAAGCGGGTCAGGGATGCGGTGGTGCTGTGCGTGTCGTGGCCGCTCACGGGGACGGTTCCCGGTCCCTTGTACGTCGTGATAGCCGGGCCGCGCGCGTCGATGCCGCGGGTGTTGGTGACGACGATCTGGTCGCCGACGGTCGCCACGGCCGCCGGGTAGTAGTCCGTCGGCAACAGGCCGATGTAGCTCGCCGGATCCTTCGGCGTGCCGTCGTAGCGATACACCGCGACCGCGTTCGCCCTCCCCAAAGTGACCAGCAGGTGGCCGTCCTTGGTCACGTCGATGCCGTCGGGCTCGTACCCCACCGAGGACGACGGCCACGGCTTGGTCTCGATCGTCTGCACGACCTGGTCCGTGCTCGTGTCGATGACCGAGACGGTGTCACTGTTGGTGTTGGCGACGAACAACGCGTTGCCGCTTTGATGCATCGCCGTCGGATGCAGGCCGACGGCGATGGAGCCGACCGCCGCCGACGGGTCCGCGGTGTTGATGACGCTGACGGCTCCAGTCGTCGATGTGCCGAGATACCCGTCCGCGGGCACCTGGGTGCCGTAGGAGCCCAGGGTCGTGTCACCGGCCTGCGCCTGACGGCCACCCTCGTTGCTCACGTAGAGCTTGCCGCCGGCGAAGCTGAGCTCACGCGGAGCGATGCCGACATTCCACGTGTGCTCGATCGCCCCCGTGTTGGGGTCAAGCGCGACGACGGTGTTCTGTCCGTTGATGGCCGCGTACAGGGTGGACCCGTCGGGCGAGTACTTGGTCTGTCCGACGAGGGCGGATTGGCCGTTCGTCACCGGGATCGAGAAGGTGGTCGGCGTGCCCAGCGTCCCGTCGGCGTTGACCGGGAATCGAGTCAGGCCGTTGCGCTCCGGGAGCCAGAGGAACTTGCCGTCCGGCGAGTACGTCGGACCTTCCTGACCGACGGTGCCGTCGGACAGCTTCTGGTTGACCGCGGATGCGCTGCCAACCGTCCAGATGAGCTTGTAGCTCGACAGGTCGAAGATCTGCAGGACGACCGACTTGTCGGCGCTGGTGGCCGCGAGGAAGCGCCCGTCCGGGCTGACCGTCGAGCCCATGAACTTGCCGAACTGGGTGAGCATACGGTCACCGAGCGGCTTGATGATCTGGTTGTCGGAGACCTGAATACCGTTGGCGTACTCGGTGCCGACCTGGTTCTGGTCAGACCCCGTGGCGGCGTAGGTCACTCCTGCGCCGGCGAGGATCACGGCCGTCGCGCCGGCCGCGAGCATGCGGCGTCGGCGGCCGGCCCGGCCGAGGGCGCCGAGACGGTTCCTCGAGACCTGTCGGCGTCGTCGTGTGACCTGCGTACCCGTCCGTTCACTGCGATTCCCGCTACTGGACCGGCTGAGCATCGGTATTCCCCTTTGTGCGAAAGACAGCGGCGGCGGGTAAGCGCCGCCGTCGCGCGCGCAGGTAACCCGTTCGTGAACCAGGCGTTTTGATCTCGTGCTGATCAGGGCCAACCGCTCGGCCACGCTCGCGATCGCCTCCGCGCCGGCCGCGAACCCGCAGAACAGCGCAAGGAGGTCCGACGTATCGAAGCTGTCTCTGCCCTGCTCGTCGCCACGAGCAGGTCGCGCCGCCGGCTGATTCCACGACGGAGCGCCTTCCTCTTGCGGCCGCCGCGCAGCGCATCGGCATAGTCGCGAAGTCCGCATAGTTCGTCTACGCGCTGCTCGGCGCCGACCACGACAA
>JAOPZW010000046.1 GCA_025963905.1 Solirubrobacterales bacterium
ACCACGCGCACGTCCGTGCGGGCCAGGTCGTGCGTGGCGACGTGGAGGGTGGTCCGGGACCCGTCGGCGAGACCGACCCGCATCCGCTCGAGGTGGCGCGGGCGGCCGATGGACGGGACGGCGATGGAGAGCCGGGCGCGGCGCGCTTCCATGGGCATGGTGGAGGGTCGCAGAGGCGTGGGACGGGTCCGTGAACGGGCCGTGAACCTGTGATCGGCCTCGATGATCGCGAGACCATGACGGGACCGGTCAACTACTCTGGGCCAAGCGATCGGTTGCACGCCGGCGGCGCCGGAAGGCCTCGCCCTTCGTGCGGTTGCCGCAGATCCGCATCGAGCACCACTGGCCCGCCCGGTTGCGGGAGTGGTCGTAGAACGCCCAGCCGCAGTCGGCGTGCGGGCAGGCCTTGAGCCTGCTCCAGGTCCCGTCGGCGCGGGCGACGAGCACGATGCCGAGGGCCAGGGCGAGCGCCGCGTCGGGCCCCTCCCCCGCCGGATCGAGCCGGACAGCGTCGCCGGCGCCGAACCGCGGCAGGACCGCGACCCCGGGCGCCAGTGCGGCCGCGACAGCATCGACGCGCGCCGGCGCGGAGGTCGCAGGTGCATCGCCGTGGTTGGACAGCGCCAGCGTGCGCAGGGCCTCGCGGAGCGCGAGCGCCCGCTGTCGATCGCGCTCCGTGGGCGATCCGGCGAAGCCCCGCGCGCCCAGCCACGCGCCGTAGGCCTGCGGGCTGCTCCACACCTCGCCGCCGTGGTCGTCGAGGCTCCAGAAGCTGTTGAGGAACGCCTGGACGTATCCCAGGCGGGCGGGGGCCGGCGCGCGGCCGGCCGGCTGCGGGCCGGCATCGAAGCGCTCCACGCGCGACAGGTTGACGCAAACCACCCACCATGTCTACGCTGGTTTGCGCGTGCCGACCGTCCCCGATCCCGCCGCCTCGGCGAGCCGTGCCTCAACGCCGGAGGGCGAGCCACCCGAGCGCACCTGCCCACGCTGTGGCCGGCGCGCGCGTACGACCCGCGAGCGTTGCCCCTTCTGCGGGACGTCGTTGTTCGCCGCGCCGCCGCGGCTGAGCGCGGCCCGCAGGCGCACGCTGCTGTGGGCCGGCGGCGCGCTGGCGCTCCTCGTCGTCGCCGGGACCGTCGCCCTCGCCGACCGGATCACGAGCAACCGCAACGCCCGCGACCGGGCGGAGGCGATCCGTGCCACGGCGGCCGAGAAGGTCCGCCTGCGCCGGCTGCAGGCGCCCAACCGCGCGGCCGCCGTCGCGCTGCGCCCGCCGCCCGGCGCGAGCGCCGCCCGGCGCCTCGCCGCACGCGCGCAGCTCGTGAAGGTCGTGGAAGCGCGGATCACCGAGGACGCGCGCGCTCGCGCCGTGCGAGGCGAGATCGACGGGCCGATCAGCTCCACGAGCTGCGGGCCGTTCCTGCGCGCCCCCGACGCGGTGCCCGACGATCGAGTGCTGAGCCGCGACATCGGGCGCTACGACTGCGTGGCGATCAAGGCGGACGTCCGCAGCGGCGGCAAGTCCGTGGGCAGCCTCGGCTACGCGTTCGTGGCGGCGGTGGACTTCCGGCGCTTCTCCTATGTCTGGTGTCGCAACACGCCGCCCCAGGGCGAGCGCGGTTCGGCGCTAGCCTTCGTGCGGCTCGACCGCGCGTGCCTTGCCGCGAAGGGCCGCGCCCTGGGCACGGGCTACGTCGACGTGCCGGGGTCCTGAGTCAGCCTGGATCCACCGATTCTCGCGGCGAATCCCGGCCGTGGATCACGGCCCAGCGCCGATCGGCGGCTTCCAAAGGGACCACCCTGTGGGTGCGCCGCCGATCGACCCTGGACCGCGCCCACGACAGGGATTCATCCACGATGATCGGTCGATCCAGGCTAAAGCCCGAGCAGGTGCCGCATGCGGTAGCCGCGGTTGCTCGTCCGCATTGCACGCCAGCGCGGGCCCTTGAGGCCGCCGCGGTCCTCCGCGGTGCTGGTGTCCAGGCGGATGCCGGCGATGTGCAGGTACGCGTGGCCCGCGTTGGCGAAGACGGTGATCCACTGCCCCGGCCCCGCGAGGCCCCACCGCATGAACGACGACGAGTCGAGCGGGCTCTTGAGGAGCCCGGCGCCGCCGAGCGCGAACGACACGGTGCCCGAGCAGTCGTAGCCCGTGTCGGTGAACGAGCGGACGTGCCCGCCGCCGTACTTGTACGGCAGCCCGACGATCGCGTTGGCGGCCCAGATCACCTGCTGGACGGCGGGCGGCGCGTCGGCAGGGGCGTAGGCGAGGCCGTTGACGATCTGCGCGACGCTGCCGGGAACCGTGGGCTGGAAGACGGGCGGTACGGGCGCGTACTCGGTACCGCCGGTGGCCGGCGGCGGCGCGGGAGCGGGAGCGGGCTCTTGCGCGAAGGCGGACGGGACGGCGAGCGCGAAGAGCGCCATCACGCCCGCGACCACCATCGACCTCAGGCGCTTCGCCCGCAAATCCCCGAACCTCTTTCGTCGGCCTGCGGGGTTAGCTGACGGGCTGGCGCGGAAAGAGCCGCGCCTCCCACGGGTCAACCGTGGAATTCGCCCCAGGACGCCGTGGCGTCCAACGTGGGTCCCCCGTTCCCTGATCCTTCAGGGATTCGGCGTTCGCGCGGCACCCTATACCAGCGCAACGCCACGTGCAGCGCAGGTATGTCAACCAGGCCGCAGGCTCCGGCTTTCCGTTGCCGGCGCTACCGTTCGCCGCCGATGTCGCACGCCCGCCGAACCGCCGTCGTCGCCGCGTTGCTGGCGATCGCCGTGCTGCCGCTGGCCGGCTGTGGACGCCAGGACCGGGCGAAGGGCGCACTCGGCGGCGCCTCCCAGCCCGCGCTCGGTGCCAAGGGCAGCGAGCCCAAGGCGGCCGCCGACCTCGGGTTCCCGGGCTTCGCGACGAAGAACACCACGCGGGTCGGCGGCGCGGACGCGACGGCGAACGCTGCCGCGGTGGCGCGGGCCATCTACCCCGCGCAGACGCCGGAGACCCGGCCGCCGGCGGTCATCCTCGTCGACGGGCGCGACTGGCACGCGGGCCTCGTGGCGTCGGTCCTGGCCGGGACGCCCGTGCACGGAGCGATCCTCCTGTCCGACGGGCGCACGCTGCCCGAGGCGAGCCGCGCGGCGCTCGATGCGTTGAGGCCGACGGGCGCCGGCCCGGCGGGAGGTGCGCAGCTCATCCGGGTCGGCGACGTGGCGCGCCCCGCCGGCCTCAGGACCACCGACCTCGCCGGCCGTGATCCGTTCGCGCTGGCCCGTGCGGTCGATGCGTTCCAGGCCGCCGCGCGCAACACCACCAGCGATCGCGTGCTCGTCGTGTCCGCCGACGCGCCGTCCTACGCCATGCCCGCGGCGGCGTGGGCGGCGAAGGCGGGCGATCCGATCCTCTTCGTCGGGCGCGACACCCTGCCCGCCGAGACGGCGGCCGCGCTGCGCGCGCACCAGCAGCCCCGGATCTACCTGCTCGGACCACCGTCCGTAGTCAGCGCGAAGGTCGAGCAGTCGCTGCGCCGGCTGGGCACGGTGACGCGGATCGGCTCGGGCAGTGCCGAGCAGAGCGCGATCGACTTCGCGCGCTTCACCGACGGGCGCTTCGGCTGGGGCATCGTCGATCCCGGCCACGGCCTCGTCTTCGCCCCGACCGACCAGCCGCTGGACGCGGCGGCCGCCGCCGGGCTCTCGGCGCACGGCACCTACGGGCCGCTGCTGCTGCTCGGCGGCGCGAACACCGTCGACCCGCCGCTGGAGCAGTTCCTGCTCGACATCCAGCCCGGCTACACCAGTGATCCGGTGCGCGGCGTCTACAATCACGGCTGGATCGTCGGAGACGATCACGCGCTGTCGATCGCCGCCCAGTCACGCATCGACACGCTCCTCGAGATCACCCACGTCACCCAGCAGAAGCAGGCCAACAGCCCGTGAGCGAAGCCGAGCATCCCGACCGTCGCGCCAACGGGCGCGAGGCGACCGTCGACGACGTGCGCCAGCTCATGGGCGCCTCGACGCCCCATTTCGCCCTGCAGCTGCGCAACCGGATCGGCCGTCTGATCCGCGGCCTGCCGGAGGGCCATCCGGCGCGGGTCGAGGGAGAGCGCGAGATCGCCCGCCTCACCACGCTGGGCTTCACCGGCGAGGTTCGCGGCCACCACCACGAGCCGGGCATCGAGCCGCTGTCGTCGGTCGACCCCGAGCGCGTGTAGCGCTCAGATCGGCACGGCGAAGCGCAGCCGCGCGCCTGCGCGCTTGGCCTCATACATCGCGGCGTCGGCCGCGCGCATGAGGCTGTCGGGGTCGGGCGCCTCGCCCCCGCCGATCGCCACGCCGAAGGACGCGCGGAGCGCGGCGCCGTCGCCGACGTCCAGCATCGCCATGCCGTCGCAGATGCGATCGACCACGAGGGCAGCCTCGTCGGGTCCGCTCTGCTCGAGGACGAGCGCGAACTCGTCGCCGCCAAGGCGGAAGGCCGAGTCCGAGCGCCGCAGGGTCTGGCGCATCACGTCGCCGATGGCGGCCAGCGCCGCATCGCCGGCGGCGTGCCCGTGACGGTCGTTGAGGAACTTGAAGCCGTCGATGTCGCAGACCATCAGCGCGAACGCCTGGTCGTAACGGCCGGAGCGCGCCACCTCCTCCCCCAGGCGACGGGTGAACCCGCGGCGGTTGCCCAGCCGCGTCAGCGGATCGTGATCGGCGAGGAACTGCAGCTCGGCGAACGCCGACGCCGAGCCGACGGCGGTGGTCGCCTGGTTGGCGAACATCCGCAGCGCCTGCAGGCGGTCGGTGGTCGGCAGCAGGCGATCCTCGGGCTCGTCGGCCCAGATCACGCCCATGATCGCGCCTGCGCGGTCGTAGAGCGGGATCAGCAGCCAATGGTGGTTCCACGCGTGCGGGCCGTAGCCGTTGCGGGCGGACTGGAAGGCGGGGCGCTCGACGCCCAGGCGCGCGCACGCCTCATCGCCGGGCAGCAGGAAGCAGCCCTCGATGTCGAACTCGGGATCGAGCAGGCGCTGCAGCGCGTCGAGGTTGCCGCCCTGGGACTGGGCGATCTCGTCCAGGCTCCAGCCCACGGCGGCCTGCGGGATCGAGCGGCCCGAAGCGGGGTCGATGAGCTCGACCGAGACGTTGTGGAAGCCCAGCGCCGCGTGGATGGCCTCGCACACGGAGGCGAGGATCGCCTCCATCGAGGAGGTCTCCGTCAGCTTGGCCGACACCCGCAGGAGATGCTCGAGGGCGGTGCGGTAGCGGGCGGCCTCGGCGGCGTCCTGGGCGTCCTGCACCGCCTGGGCGATGTGCGCGGCGAGAGCCACCAGGACGCGCAGGTCGTCGTCGGAGGGTCGGCGCCCGGAGACCGGCTCGTCGACGGAGAGGATGCCCATGATGTGACCGTCGGCGTGGGTCAGCGGGACGAACAGCGCGTCCTCGGCGTGCCAGGCGTCGGGCTCCTCGCCGGGCGTGATGTCGGGGACGTAGCTGACCGTGCGGTCCTTGGACCAGTCGAACTCGTCCCAGGGCAGGAAGAAGCAGCCCTCTCGGAGGAACTGCGAGTCGAACAGCGGCTCCCACTCCGCCCACGAACGGATGCGCCCCGCCAGGGCGCGCCGGCCGTCCTCGGAGCCGTGCACCGCCTCGACCCGGAAGTCGTCGAACGCCCGGCGGTAGAGGTTCACGACGACGGTCCGGAAGCCCAGGGCCTCGGAGACGGTGGCGGCGATGGCGGGCAGCAGGTCGTCAAGTCCTTCGTCGGAGCGCACGAGCCGCGTGACCTCGAGCAGGCCGGTGAGCCGCGCGATCGTCGCGACGCGCGCGTCCTGGCTCAACACGGGGTCCCCGCCGCTGCCCATGCGAGGGTCATCGGATCCGGGCGCCACCGGCATGAGCGTTTGCCGCGCGCATGGACGTCGCCCGGGCGCGACGGGAGAGGAGCTTTCCGGGCGGTCGGCTACGTTGGACGGTGGATGGTCCACCAGCCCTCCCTCCTTCCGACCGGCATCCCGGGCAGCGACCTGCCCGGTCCGTACCCCGTGGGTGAGTACGCGGCGAAGCTGCGCGACCGCCTGCGCCAGTTCGTGCGCGTCCAGGTCGTCGGCGAGGTCTTCAACTGCAAGACGTCCAAGGCGCGCGTCTACTTCGAGCTGCGCGACGCGGGCGGCGCGCTGCCCTGCGCGATGTGGCGCAACGACTTCGACAAGCTCGGGCTGCCCGAGGGCGCCCTGTGCGACGGCGCGCAGGTGGTCGCGGCCGGGGGCTGCGACTACTACCCCGGCTCGAGGACCGCCTCGCCGCACTTCTCCTTCCACATCTCGGACCTGCGCATCGCCGGCGAGGGCGACCTCCTGGCCCAGCTCGAGCGGCTGCGGCGCAAGCTCGCGGCCGAAGGGCTGTTCGAGCCCCAGAAGGCATTGGCGCGCCCCGCCATGCCGCGCACGATCGGCGTCGTGACGGGCGAGGGCGGCAAGGCGCGCGACGACGTCCTCGCCGGGCTGCGCCGCCGTGGGTGGGCCGGGCGCGTGGTCTGGGCGTTCGCCCCCGTGCAGGACCGCCACGCCGCGCCGCGCATCACGCGCGCGCTGCAGGAGCTCGCCGCGATCGAAGAGGTCGAGGTGGTCGTCGTCGCGCGCGGCGGCGGCTCGCTGGCCGACCTGTTCGCGTTCTGCGACGAGACGCTGTGCCGCACCGTGGCGCTGCTGCGGGTGCCCGTGGTGGCCAGCGTCGGCCATCACACCGATCGCACCCTCATCGACGACGTCGCCGCCGTGAGCTGCTCGACGCCGACGCACGCCGCCGAGGCGGCCGTGCCCCTGCACTGCGGCGAGGCCCGCGCGGTGCTCGCGGCCGGCGCGGGCGCCCTGGCGCGC
>JAOPZW010000104.1 GCA_025963905.1 Solirubrobacterales bacterium
CGATCGTCAGGCCCGGCGTGAGCGTGCGGTTGTAGCGGCCCAGGCGCTCGACGACGCCGGCCTTCGCCTGCGGGATGATCCGCACCGTCTTCGCCGCCAGGAACAGCGCGAAGAGCACCAGCACCGCCGCCACGATCAGTCCGGCCATCGCTTCACCCTCGATTCAGTCGCTGACGAGCGCCGTGGCGCCCCGGATCTCGATCACGTGTACGCGCGTCCCGGCCTCGATGACCTCGTCCTCGTCATAGGCGCGCGCGGTCCACACCTCGCCGTCGAGGCGGATCGTCCCGACGCCCTCGTCGTTGTGGATGCGCTCGAGCACGAGCGCGGGGCGCCCGACGAGCGCCTGCGTCCCCGTGCGCAGCTGGGGTGGCATGTGAAGGTGGCGCCGCGCAATCGGGCGCAGCACGCCGAAGCTGATCGCCGTCAGCGCGGCGAAGGTCACCAGCGAGGCGCCGGTGCCGCCCCCGGCGAGGCTGACCAGCGCCGCCCCCGCGCAGCCCAGGGCGAACGGGAACAGGTAGAAGCTGAGGTTGAGCACCTCGCCCACGCCGAGCACGACCGCGGCCAGCACCCAGACGATCCATTCTTCCATCGGCGCCAGCGTACCGCCGGACCCGGCGCCCGCGGACCCGGCGCCCCCCGGCGCCGGGTTCCGGCGGGACCGGGCTACGCGGCCGGCGCCATCGCCACGGGCTCCGCGGACGCCTGGTCGGCGGCGCCGCGGTACGGCCCGGGCTTGGGGCGCGGCCGGCCGCCCGGGAATGCCAGGCGGAGGATCGTGCGCTGTACGGTGGCCAGCTGCTTGAGGAACGGCCCCGTGTTGTACGGCAGCTCGTAGCGCTCGCAGAGCTCGCGGACGCGGGGCGCGATCTCGGCGTAGCGGGTGCTCGGCATGTCGGGGAACAGGTGGTGCTCGACCTGGTAGCCGAGGTTGCCGCTGATGACGTGGAAGAGCGGGCTGCCGTCGATGTTCGCCGCGCCCAGGAGCTGGCGCACGTACCAGCCGCCCTTGGTCTCGTCGGCGACCTCCTCCTGGCTGAAGGTGTACGTCTGGTCGGGGAAGTGCCCGCAGAAGATGATCGCGTAGGCCCAGACGTTGCGGACGACGTTCGCCGCGAAGTTCGCCTTCAGCGTGCTCTTGAAGCCGCGGCGGCCGCTGAGCGCCGGGAAGGCGATGTAGTCCTTGACGATCTGGCTGCGCGCCTTCCTGGCCATCCCCTTGAGCTCGCGCTTGATCGCCGCCTTGGATTTCTCGCCCTTGCGGATCGCCTCGAAGTCCAGGTCGTGCGTGGCCACGCCCCACTCGAAGAACGCCGCCAGCACGAGGTTGTAGAACGGCTGCAGCAGGTAGACGGGGTGCCACGGCTGGTGGGGGTCGATGCGCATGATCTCGTAGCCGAGGTCACGGTCCTTGCCGCGGATGTTCGTGTAGGTGTGGTGAACGTAGTTGTGGGAGTGCTTCCAGGCCTCGGGGGTCGACGCCGAGTCCCAGTCCCAGGTCGAGGAGTTGATCTGGGGATCGTTCATCCAGTCCCACTGCCCGTGCATGACGTTGTGGCCGATCTCCATGTTCTCCAGGATCTTGGCCAGCGAGAGCGTCGCGGTGCCGGCGACCCACGCGGGCTTGAAGCGCCCGGCGAACAGCAGCACCCGGCCCGCGACGACGAGCCGGCGGTGCATCTCGATCATGCTCGTGATGTAGCGGCGGTCGCGGTCGCCGAGCTCGGAGAAGACCTCGTCGTGGATCCGGTCGAACTCGCGACCGAGCTCCTCGATCTGCTCCGGCGACAGTCGGGCGAGCGGGCTCTCGATCAGGCTGGGCATGGTCTTCCTCGCTTCGGGGTCAGAGTTCGATGACGATCGCGCCCTCGGGCGCGTTGACGCACGTGCGGACCATCTCGCCCTCCTGGCCGTACACGTCGCCGGTACGCAGGTCGCGCACCTTGCCGGAGCACAGGCGCCCGACGCAGGTGTGGCAGATGCCCATCCGGCAGCCGTAGGGGAGCGTCGCGCCTGCCTCCTCGCCGGCGACGAGGATCGGCGTCGCGCCGTCGCTGGACGCCTCGACATCGCTCACGCTCAGGCGGATGGTTCCGCCCTCGCCCTGCTCGGCGTCGCCCATGCCGATCACCGGCTGGAAGCGCTCCATGTGCAGGCGGTCGCAGTCGCCGTGGCGCTCCCAGTGCTCGGTGAGCGCATCGAGCATGTCGCCCGGGCCGCTGACGAACGCCTCGCGATCGCGCCAGTCCGGGCACAGCTCGTCGAGGTCGCCGGGCGTCATGCGCCCGATGTCGCCGGTGAGCTGCTCGTGCAGCCGAAAGCCCGGATGGCGGCGGGCCAGCCCTCGCAGCTCCGCGCCGAAGATCACGTCTGCCGCCTCGCGCGCCGAGTGCAGGACCACGACGTCGTGGAGCGACCCGCGGCGGTCGAGGGACCGCAGCATGCTCATGATCGGCGTGATGCCACTGCCCGCGCTGATGAACAGGAACCGCTCGGGCAGCGGGTCGGGAAGCACGAAGGTCCCCTCGACGCCACCCAGGCGCACGATCGCCCCGCAGCGCGCGCCGCGGACGAGGTAGGGCGAGACCTTGCCGGTCTCGACGAGCTTGGGCGTGATGCTGATGCAGCCGTCGGGGCGGCCGGGATCGGACGTCAGGGAGTAGGCGCGCCAGTGGTGGACGCCGTCGATCGCCATGCCGATGCGCAGGTACTGGCCGGGCGCGTGGCCCTCCCACTCCCAGCCCGGCTTGATGACGATCGTCGCCGCGTCGGGGGTCTCGCGCTCGATGCGCTCGATGCGCCCGCGGAGCTCGCGCGTGGACCACAGCGGGTTGATGAGCTCGAGGTAGTCGTCGGGCAGCAGCGGGGTGAACAGCGCGCGGACGGCGCGCAGCGCCCGCCGCTGCAGGGCCGGGACCTTCGGTGGGGCGCCGCGCTCGCTCACAGCACCGGAACCTACCCGTTTACCACAGGGTCATGCGCCATGAACCGATGTCGAGGTCGGGGCGGCGCGCGCCCCGCGCAGATCAGGAGCGCGCTACGGCGCCAGGAGCGCCGAGGCGAAGTCATCGGCGTCGAACGGGCGCAGGTCCTCCAGGGCCTCGCCGATGCCGATGAGCTTCACCGGGATGCCGAGCTCGCCGGCGATCGCCAGCGCGATGCCGCCCTTCGCGGTGCCGTCGAGCTTGGTCAGGACGATGCCGTCCACCGGCACGGTCTCCGAGAACAGCTGCGCCTGGCGCAGGCCGTTCTGGCCCGTCGTCGCGTCCACGGTGAGCAGCGTCTCGTGGGGCGCATCCGGCAGCTGCTTGGCGATCACGCGGCGCACCTTTGCGAGCTCCGCCATCAGGTCGTCCTGGGTGTGCAGCCGGCCCGCGGTGTCGACGATGATGACGTCGGCGCCGCGCTCGCGGCCCTGGCGGACAGCCTCGAACGCGACCGATCCCGGATCGGAGCCCGGCGGGCCGGTGACGATCTCGCAGCCTGCGCGCGCCGCCCACTCCGTGAGCTGCTCGACGGCCGCCGCCCGGTACGTGTCCGCGGCGCCCAGGACGACCGTGCGTCCCAGCTCGCGGTGCAGGTGCCACGCCAGCTTGCCGATCGTCGTGGTCTTGCCCGTGCCGTTGACCCCGGCGACCATGATCACCGTCGGCTCGGGGCGCAGGTCGATGTGCCCCTCCCCCGGGCGCGCGAGGTCGGCCAGCAGCTCGGTGAGCCGGCGCGTGAGCGCCTCGCCGCCTTCGAGGTCCCCGGACTCGGCGTCCATCTCGAGCTGAGCGACGACCTTGGCGGTGGTGCGCGCGCCGACGTCGGCCATGATCAGCGCCTCCTCCAGGCGCTCCCACGTCTCCTCGTCGAGCGTCTCGAACAGCGTCGCCTGGATCTCGGCCCCGAGCGCCTGGCGCGTCTTGGACATGTTCTCGCGCAGGCGGCGGAAGAAGCCGCGGCGGCCCTCGGGCTCGGCGGCGGCGTCGTCGACCGTGGCACGGGAGCCGTCGGCGGTGAGGAACACATCGGACCAGTCGCGCGGCACGGGGTGGGCGACCATAGCGGAGTGCCCGCCGAAACCGTCAGAGCGCCACGAGGCGCGTAGCGGCGGCCTTCCAGGAGGCGGCGATTCGCGCGCCCGGCTGCAGGTGCAGCTCGGCGGCCGCCGTCGCGCTGATCTCGGCCATCAGCGGCTGGCTCGCTGCGAGCGCCACGCGGACGCGGTTGCCGACGGCGGTGGCCGACAGGATCTCGGCGACGATCCGGTTCTGCGCCGACGTCGGATGCCGGCCATCGACCGGCTCCAGGACGACCTCCCACGGGAAGACGGTCGCCGCGACGGGCCCGCTGGCGACGTCGAGGCTGATGATCCTGCCGCCGCCGTCCAGCTCCACGGCCGTCGTGCCGTCGGCGACCGGGTGAGCGGTGCCGGTGAGCACGACGGCGCCGGTGAAGTCGGCGACGAACGCCGTCGCCGGGGCGGCCGCGACCTCCCCGGGACTCCCGCGCTGGACGATGCGCCCGGCATCGATCACCCCGACCTCGTCGCCCATGAGCGCGGCCTCGCCGAAGTCGTGAGTGACGAGCAGCGTGGGAACGTCGATGCCGGTCAGCGTGCGCTTCAGCTCGCGGGCCGCGCGGGCGCGCGTGCGGGAGTCGAGCGCCGACAGCGGCTCGTCGAGGAGCAGCGCGGACGGCTCGAGGGCCAGCGCACGGGCGACCGCCACGCGCTGGCGCTCGCCGCCCGACAGCGTCGCGGGCCGCTCGTCGGCGTGGTCGGCGATCCCGAAGCGCCCGAGCAGCTCGACCGCCTGGGCGCGGCGCTCGCGGCCGCGGACCCCCCGCAGCCCGAAGGCGACGTTCTGCCAGGCGGAGAGGTGGGGGAACAGCGCGAAGTCCTGGAAGACGTAGCCGCAGCGTCGTGCCTCGGGCGGCGTGTCGACGCCGCGCGCGGTGTCCAGCCAGAGCTCGCCGCCGCACTCGACGCGTCCGCGGTCCGGGCGCAGGATCCCGGCGACGATGCGCAGGATCGTGCTCTTGCCCGCCCCCGACGGCCCGGCGAGCGCGAGGCACCCGTCCACGGGCACGGCGAGGTCGACATCGAGATCGAACGCCCCGAGGCGGGCGGTGGCGCGCACGGCGAGCATCAGCGGCGATTCTCACCGATGGGCGTCAGACCGCGGCCGGGGCCGGTGCGGCCCGGCGCACGGAGCCGCGGCGCGCCGCGAGCAGCTTGGACGCCAGCAACACGCCGGCGCTCAGCGCGACGAGCATGATGCCGAGCGCGATCGCGACGTCGAAGTTGCCCTCGAGCTGGTCGTAGATCGCGAGCGTGAGCGTCTGGGTCTGGCCGCGCACGTTGCCCGCGAAGACGATCGTCGCCCCGAACTCGCCCACCCCGCGGGCGAACGCGAGCACCCAGCCCGTCGCCAGGCCGCTCGCCGCCAGCGGCAGGCTGACCCGTGCGAAGGTGCGAGCGGGCGAGGCCCCCAGGGTCCGTGCGGCGTCGATCAGCCGGCCGTCGACGGCCTCGAACGCGCCGATCGCCTGGCGCACGTAGAACGGCGAGGCCACGAAGGTCACGGCCAGCACCACCGCCCACTGGCTGAACGGCAACACGATGCCCGCGTTCGCCAGCGCGTCGCCGAACAGGCCGCCTCTGCCGGCGGCCGCCAGCAGCGCGATCCCCGCCACGGCAGGTGGGAGCACGAGCGGCAGCTCGACGATCGTGATCAGCAGCGACCGGCCGCGGAAGCGGCGCGTGGCCAGGAGGTAGGCGGCAGGCGTGCCGATGACGAGGAACAGCGCGTTGGCGATCGCCGTCGTGCGGGCGGTGACCAGCAGCGCCTGCCGCACCGCCGGCTCGCCGAGCAGGTGCGGGACACGGACGAGCGGCACCTGGGTGAAGAGCGCGACGACGGGAAGCGCCAGGAACGCGAGCACGATCCCCGCGCACAGCGCCAGGAGCCCGTCGAACGCCGCGCGTCCGATCACCCGCGCGGGGGCAGCCCGAACCCGTAGTGGCGCAGCGCCGAGCGGCCGGCGTTCGAGCGCAGGCGGTCGATGAACGCCTGCGCGCCTCGCGTGTCGGCGCCCGGGCGGCGGACGGCGCACACCTGGTAGCGCACGGCGGGCTGCGCGAACTTCGGCAGGCGCAGCTCGGTCGTCCGGCCGCGGGAGGCCAGCGCGTCGGTGTGGTAGACGAACCCGGCGTCGGCCGAGCCGAGCGCCACCTTCGACGTGATCGACGCCACGTCGGGCTCCTCGCTCACGGTGTTGGACGACAGGACGCCCGACAGGCGCAGGCGGCGCAGCAGCAGGCGCGTGTAGTCGCCGATGGGGACGCCCGCCGTGCCGATCGAAAGGCGCCGCCCGCCCGAGCGCAGCGAGTAGACCGACTGCACGTTGCCGGGGTTCGATCTGGGGATGAGCAGCACGAGGATGTTCGTGGCGAACGTCTGCGGGCGCGTGCAGAGGTTCTCGCGGAACAGCGCCTGCGCCTCCTGCGGCTCGGCGGAGGCGAAGACGTCAGCCGGGGCACCGCGCTCGATCTGGCGCTGCAGCGTGTTCGAGCCGGCGAAGTTGTACGCCGGTCCGCCGCTCAGCGCCGGGAACACGTTGCGCAGCGAGGCGGCGGCCGACACGTTGAGCGCCTGGGCGCTCGCCGGTGCGACGGCGGGCGCGAGCAGGCAGAGGGAGATCAGGAGTCGTCGCATCACACCGTGGGATAGGCGTTGGCCTTCAGGAAGGTGTCGAGCTGCGCGCCTGCCGCCTCCAGGTCGAGCGGGTCGGGCAGCCCGGCGCCGGGTCGCAGCCCGGCCATCTGGCGCAGGAGCGCGAGATGCTGGGCGTCGCTGGCCAGCAGGCGCCCGAGCAAGAGCCGCGTGGCGGGGTCGGCGGCGTACGCCACGCCGCCGACGTAGACGCCGGTGAGCAGGGCTTCCAGGCGCCGGCCGAGCTTCAGCGCGCCGGGCCGGGTGGCGAACGCCGACTTGGGGAGGCCGACCGCGTAGTCGCTCGCGGCGGGCGCGTCGGCGCCCAGCGCTGCGGTCAGGCGCTGGACATGGAGGACCTTTCGGGCGGCGGCCGCGCTCAGCCGCCCGCGCTCGGTCGCCGTCCAGGCGCCGGGCATCTTCTGGGCGCGGCGGTAGAACGCCAGTGCCGCACGCTCGGCGAGCACGCCGAACTGGAGGAAGCCCGCGTCGTCGCCCTGGGGCGCCGGGACGGGGAGTGCCGCCCGTGCAGCGGCGGGCGCTACGGCGCTGCCTAGCACGACCGTGGCCCCGAGTCGGAGGAGACGCGCCCGAGTCAGCATGTGCATAAGCATTTCCTATGCGGCTTGGCGATGTCAATATGCCGCGATGCGCCGGGCCTTCCTCGTCGCCCTCCTCGCTGGCGCGGTCACCGCCGGCTGCGGTTCGGCGGACCCGCCGCGACGCACCACCGCCACCGACGCGCGCCATGCCGGCCCGGCGCTGCTGCGGGCGCCTCGGCGCGCGGGCGAGATCGTGATCCGCGGCGACGCGACGCCCAAGACCGCGGGCCCCTACGTCCTCACCGGCACCTACCGGGCGCGCTTCGAGCAGTACGCGCCCGAGGACGCGCGCCTCGACTTCTCCGGCGAGACGGCGTTCGTCGCCGATCTCGAGCGCACCGAGGGCGTACCCGCGGTGCGCCTGTTCCGCGCGGCGGCGAGGTCCGGCGCGCGCACGCTGCGCCTGCACGGCCGCTACTACGTCGACGCGAGCTTCGGCGACTATCCCTTCGTCATCCGGCTGACGCCCGAGCGCGGGTAGGCTCGGACACCGTGGAGAACTTCGTCGGCATCGGTATCGCGGCGACCGCCCTCGGCGTGAGCGCGGACACGCTGCGCCGCTGGGAGCGCGCCGGCCGCGTCGAGTTCCGGCGCGAGGGCGGGCGCCGGGTCATCGCGGCGGAGGAGCTCGCCCGGCTCCTGCGCGAGCGTCGAGCCGCCGGCGCGGCCTCCACCAGCGCCCGCAACCGCCTCACCGGCGTCGTGCTCGACGTCAAGCGCGACGGCGTCATGGCCCAGGTCGAGATGGCCTGCGGCGAGCACAGGATCGTGTCGCTCATGTCGCGCGAGGCCGCCGACGAGCTCGACCTGCGCCCCGGCGTCCGCGCCACGGCGGTGATCAAGTCGACCACCGTGATCGTCGAGCGCTGAGCGGCTACACGAAGCGCTTGACGAACGCCAGCGCCTTGTCGGCGACCTCCCGCCAGCCGCCGTCGACGGTCAGCGCGTGCCCCCGGTTCGGCACGCTGGTGATCTCCGTGACGCCGTCGTTGCGCTGCTGCTTCTTGTAAGAGGCGTTGGAGATGGCCCACGGCACCGTGTGGTCCTTCTCGCCGGAGATGATCAGCAGCGGCCCGCGATCGGGGTTCCTGCTGTTGACCTTCGCTTCCGTCCACGGATTGAGATTGGCGGTCGCCGCCTGGAAGAGCGGCGCGCCGGGGGCGGGCACCGCGAACGTGTCGTACAGCTGCTTCGCCTCGTCCTCGCTCACCGCGTTGGCGAAGGCGTACCGGAACTGCTCGTAGGTGAGCGGGACCGCGCGGTTGCGGTTGGCCGGGTTGCCCAGGACCGGCGCCGAGGACCTCAGCGCGGAGATCGGGAGGGGCAGCACGCCGCGGAAGGGCGCGGGGCTGATGGCCACCGACGCCGCGGCGAGCCCGCGTCCGGCGACGATCTCGGCGAGCAGCCCGCCGAAGGAGTGCCCGATCACGGCCGGCTGCTTGGACAGCCTGCCGATCACCTCGGCGAAGTGGTCGGCCACCTGGCCCACGGTCTTGCCGGCGAAGACCTCCGGGTGCGCGTTGGCCTCCTCGACGGTCTCGGGATCGTCCGGCCAGCCGGGCGTCAGGGGCGCGTAGCCGGCCTCCTCGAAGAGGGCGGCCCAGCGATCCCAGCTGCTGGGCAGTAGCCACAGGCCATGGATGAAGACCACCGGCGTCAGCCCCGTCGCGTTCGCCCGGTCGACCTGATCCGTCTCGTGCTCCGTGATCGCGGCCATGCCCTCACCTTCGCTCGTGGGGTGGGTCAACACGGCGGTCGGCCTGGGGAACGACCCCGCGCTGGGGCATCATGTCAGCGCGCGTACGCGGGGACCAGCCTTCGAGCTTCCGGCGAGGTAGGCGGGCTCGGGCCGGCGGGCCCAGAAGCCCTCGGCGAGGAGCAACTCGCCGTCGCCGCGTCGCACCCATCCAAGCGCCAGGACATGATCCAAAAGGGGACGGCGACGTGGGAGGATCAGCCGCTACGACCCCGACGGCGCCGGTGCGGGCCATCAAGACCCGGATGGGCCATTCGTTCTTATGATCCTGGGACTGCTGCTCGCGCTCGCCTCGGCCATGGCCACCAACGTGGCCTTCCTCTTCAAGTACCGGGGAGCGATCCTCGCCGCACCGATCCGAGTCCGGCACCCGCTTCGCAGCGCAGCCGACCTCTTTCGCTCCAGATGGTTCGCGGTCGGATGGCTGGTCGCGATCCTCGCGTGGGCACTGCACATCGGCGCACTCGCGCTCGCGCCGTTGTCGATCGTGCAGGCGGTCCTGTCCGGCGGCCTGGTGGTCCTTGCCGTGGTCGCCGAGCGCTTCTTCGGCTTTCACCTCGGACCGTGGCAGTGGTTCGGGGTGACGATCACGGCCGCCGGGCTGGCAGTCATCGGCCTGACCGGCAGCGGCTCGGCTCGGCCCCAGCACGCCTCGCTGGCGCCACTCATCGCCGTCGAGGGCGCGATCTTCGCGATCAGCGCCGGGCTCCTCGCGATCTCGGCCCACCGTAGCGTGCTGCACCGCGCCGAGGGACTGCTGCTCGGCTTGGCCGCAGGGGCGCTGTTCGGCGTATCGGACGTCGCCATCAAGTACCTCACCCACGCCGAAGCCCCGCTGCACGGGCTGCTGAGCCCGTGGACGCTGACCGCGCTGATCGCGGGAGCGATCGCGTTCTACGCCTCGGCCCGCAGCCTCCAACTCGGGCCGGGCGTCGAGGTCATCGCCCTCACCTCGGTGGCCGCGAACCTGGCCGCCATCATCGGCGGCATCCTCGTCTTCGACGAACCCATCGGCTCGGGCCCACTCGCGATCGGCGCCCGCTTCCTCGCGTTCTGCCTCGTCATCGTCGGGGCAGCGCTCATGCCGGTCCATCACGGCGAGGAGCGCGAGGCCGACGACACCATGCCGCTGACCGCGACCACGTCGCCGAGTCCGTAGGGCCGCCGCGCCTCGCGACGCCACGCGCGGCCCGGATCACGTCAGGTGACGGGCGGCGGCGTCCCCTGGGCGCTGGCGGAGAGCACCGGGTCCCACCCGCACACCGCGCATCCGTGCCGGACCGCGGAGCGACCGAACTCCACCGCGGCCGCGTGCGGGTCGGCGCTTTCGCGGACGTCGTCCCAGTCGAGCACGTATTCGCCGAGCGCCGCGTCCCAGCGTGCGGCCTCCGGCGAGAGGACAGCGGCCGCGTACCCCTCGGGCGCGGGGTGGGCGTAGGAGTAGAAGGCCGCCCGCGGGTAGCGCGCGTCGCCGGGCCACCACCCGATGGCGATCTCCTGGGCATCCATCGCGTTGCGCATGATGAAGTCGCCCGACGGGGGCTCGGCCGGCTCGCCGGAGAAGAGGCTCATCGCCAGGTCGAACGAGCCCCACCACGCGTTGACCGGCGTCGAGCGACCGCGATACGGCGCGCGGATCGCCGCGAGGACCAGTGCGGCGCGCGTCGCCGCGGCGAAGTACGTGGCCACCTGGGCGGGGTCGTAGGTCGCGTGCTCGTCGTCCTGGTCGAGCGGCGTGGTCCACGGCGTCTCCTGCGGCGTGGGGTCGATCTCGACCGGCCCCCCGAGCCCGCGGACCGCCTCCAGCACCGCGCGCGTGACCTCCCCGACGGGCCGGTCGGGCGTCAGCGCGATGCGCTGGACCCGTCCGTCGTCGTGCTCGGCGACCGCCTCGTGGGTCCGGAGGTCCAGCGCGACCACGAGCGCCCCGGAGCCGTCGGGCGCCGGCAGCGGGAGCGTCTCCCAGCCGCGCGCGCTGAGGCGAAGCGCCGCGTGCTGGAGCTCCGGCTCGGGCGGAGCGAGCGTGGCCGCCAGCTTGCCCAGCACCTGGGTGTGCGCGTGGACCGTGTCGCGGGTGGCGCTCCAGTCCTCGTAGGGGAGCGCCGGCCATTCGCGGGGCATCCGCTCAAGCTACCCGAACCGCTCGAGCATCAGCGTGGCGGAGCGGTGCTCAGTGGTCCTGGGCCTGCGAGGCCGGCGGTGCGGCCGCGTGCGACGGCGCGGTCGAGCCGCTGACGAGCGTGGCGGAGGCCAGCAGGCCGGCGCTGACGAGCGTCGCGGTGATGGCGCGCATCCGGCGCGGGGTCATCCACGCGAGGTGCTTCGTGGCGATGAACGCGCGGGTTCCGGAGACCCCGGCGCCGGCGGTCATCGCGGTCGCCATGCACTGCATGCACACGGGCGGCAGCGTAGCGCGGGTCAGTGGTGGTGCCCGCCGCCGGCGTCGGCGAGCGCGTCGGGTGGGACGTGCGCGACCAGCGCGGCCGCGAGCGCGGTGGTGAGCGGGACCGACAGCAGCAGCGCCATCGCCCCGACGAGCGTCGCCACGACGGGCTCCGCCAGGTCTTGGGCGTTGAGTGCATCGGTGGTGCTCACGCCCGTCGATTGCAGGACGAGCAGCAGCGGCAGGGTCGCTCCGACGTAGACGAGCACGAGCGTGTGCGTCGTGGCGACGAGGTGGTCGCGGCCCACCGCGAACGCGCCGGAGAACAGGGCGCGCGCGCTCAGTGCCGGGTTGGCGCGGCGGAGCGCCATGACCGCCGACGCCTGGGTGACGGCCATGTCGGCGAGGACGCCCAGCGCGCCGAGCATGAGTCCGGCGAGGACGATCCCCTGCAGCGACAGGTGGCTGTTGCTCTGCTGCAGGTAGATCGCGAGATCGCTCGAGCGCCCGTCGAGCTTCGCGGTGTGGACGGCGATCGTGCCCGCCACGCCGGCGAACAGCAGGCTGCCCGAGATGCCGAGGATCGCGGCGGCGCTCTGCGGTGAGACGCCATACGTCAACCCCACCGTGATGAACATGACCGCGAGCGCGCCGACGACCGCGACCAGCAGGGGTGGTGAGCCGGCGAGGATGGCCGGGATCAGGAACCTGACGACGAGCAGCAGGCTGGCGGCGAAGCCGAGGAGGGCGAGCACGCCGCGCCACCGGGTCAGGACGATGACGAGGACCGCGAAGGCGAGCACGAGCCAGAGCAGGGTCCCCCGCCGGTCGAGCCCGGCGAACTGGAACTGCGCGGCGCCGTGGGAGCCCGGCGGCGCGACGACCGGCTGCACGCGGACGTGGTCTCCCGTCGAGAAGCGGGACACGAGGTTGGACGGGCCGAGGTCGAGCGTCGTGCGCCGCCCGCGATTGGGCCCATCGTCGAGGCGGACGCTGAGCCGGCGGCAGCGCTGCGCCGCCGGGCCCGGGCAGCGGACGTCGGCCACGGCGACGACAGTCGCGCCGAGGGTCTTCCCGCCGAACGCCTGGGACCGGTCGTGATGCGGCGCGGAGGGCCACAGCGCCAACAGGCCCACGACCGTGCCGAGCGCGAGGACGCCCACGGCGATCACCAGGACCCGGCCCCAGCGAGTGTCGGCGAGGCGCCCGTGGGACCGCGGCGCGCGCTCGCGCTTCGGCCGTGGCGTCCGGCGTGCGTCGCGCGCCCGGCGGCGCTCGGCGCGCTCGCGCGCCGAGCGGTCCGCCGTGGCGTTCCACTCGTCGGGGTCGATGACGTCGAGGGCGTCGTGGCCCGGCGGGGTCTCGGACACGCCTTCGGCGTTCGGGCTCGCAGTCGCGGTTCCTGCGCCTCAGCCCTAGGCTAAGCGGCCGCTTCGCGCTCGCGCTCGCGCTCCGCGTGCGCCAGGGCGTCGCGCGGGAGCCTGCGCGACACGACCTTGGAGACGCCGTCATCGCCCATCGACACGCCGTACAGCGTGTCGGCGGCCTCCATCGTCCGCTTCTGGTGCGTGACGACGACGAACTGGGCCCGGTCGCGGTAGTCGCGCAGCAGGTCCAGGAAGCGCGTGATGTTCAGGTCGTCGAGCGCCGCCTCGACCTCGTCGAGGATGTAGAACGGGCACGGCTTGGCCAGGAAGACCGCGAACAGGAACGCGATGGCGGTCATCGACTTCTCGCCGCCCGACAGCAGCGTCAGGCGCTTCATCGCCTTGCCGGCCGGGGTGATCTCGATCTCCACGCCGATGTCGTCCTCGGGATCCAGCCCGCTCTCGAGGGTCTGGGCCTCGGCGTCTGCGGCGGCCTCCGCGGCCGCTTCAGCGGCGACCTCGCCGGTGCCGTCGCCGTCGTCGCCGGGCTTGGCGCCGCCCAGGACCGGTCGCGGCCCGGAGTCCTCGCGCACGAGGCGCAGGCGCCCGCGCCCCCCCGGGAAGACGCGCCCGGCGAGCTCCTCGAAGTTCTTGGCCGCGGCGGTGAACGTCTGCTCGAACGTCTCGCGGATCTGCTTGTCGGTCTCGCGGATCAGCGATCGCAGCTCGCGCAGCGCCGTCTCGAGGTCGGTGCGCTGGCGCTCGAGCTCCTCAACGTACGCCAGCGCCTCGTCGTACTCGGCCTTGGCCAGCGGGTTGACGGGACCCAGCTGCTCGCGGCGGCGCTGCAGGCGCTCGATGCGCCGGCGCAGGTCCTCCGCGGTCGCCTCGTCCAGCGCGGTGGGCGCCGGCTCGGGCGGCAGACCCAGGCGCTCGGCGAGCCGGCCCAGCTCCTGCGCGGCCTCGGCCTCCTGGTCGCGCGCCTGCTGCGCGCGAACCTCGGCACGCGTGACGGCCTCACCCTGCTCGCGCAGCTTGGCCTGGATCTGCGCCTCCTCGGCCGCGCAGGCGCGCAACGCGGCGGCGACGCCCTCTCCCGCCTGGCGGTCGGCGGCCAGCTCGGCGTCGAGCGCCTCCACGCGCGTGGCGACGGCCTCCAGGACGGTGACCAGGACATCGGCCAGGCGCCGGGCGACGGGCTCGATGGCGCGGTCGCGCTCCAGGCCGGCGGCGAGGCGCTCGATGCGGGCCGCCCGTTCGGCGCGGTCCTTCGCGGCGCGCTCGGCGACCCGGCGCTCGGCGGCGAGCTCGCCCTCTGCCTGCGCCCGGCGCACGGCCAGCGCGCCCTCGTCCGGGGCGGCACGGCGGCGGTCGATGAGCAGCGCGGTCCGGCGCTCCTCCTCGGCGGCATCGCCGCGGGTGCGCTCGATCTCGCGCACGGCACGCTCGGCCTCGTCGCGCGTCCTATCCGCGGCGGCGACGGCCACGCCGGCCGCCTCGACGGCGGCGAGCGCCGCATGCTCGGCCTGCACGGCGCGCTCGGAGTCGCCGATCAGCGCGTCGCGGCGGTTGCGCTCGGCCAGGACGCGCTCGCCGCCGCCCTGCGGCGCCTGGCGCAGCTCCCGCGTCGACCCGAACCAGGCGCGACCGCCGGTCGTCACCGCCACTCCGGTGAAGTCCTCGGGGACCGCACCCAGATCCTCGACGATCCATGCGTCGCGGAGCAGGCGGCGGGCCAGCGCCACCCCTGCCTCGGGTCCACGGACGAGCTCGGCGAGCGACCGGGCACCGGCCGCCGGCGGCGAGGCCGGGGACGGGGCCGGGGCCGGGGACGGCCCTGAGCCGGCCACCAGCGCACGACCGCCCTCGGCGCCCTGCCGGTCGAGCAGCTCGCGGCCCGCGCCGAGGTCGTCGACGACGGCCGCGCGCAGGCGGCCGCCGAGCGCGACGGCCAGCGCCAGCTCGTAGCCGGGCTCGACCTCGAGCTCGTCGGCCAGCGCGCGCGCGCCGCCGGCCGCGGAGCTGTGGCTGCGCAGGAACTGGTTGGCGGAGGCGAGCTCGGCGCCCACCCGCGCGGCGTCGCGGCGTGCGGCTTCGGCGGAGCTCTCGGCGGCCCGGCGCGCCGTGCGCGCGAGCTCGGACGCCTCGTCCGCTTCGCCCAGCGTCGCGCGGTGCGCGGCGACCTCGGCGCCGAGCTCGGCCACCCGCGCCGCCGCCGCGGCGCGCTGGGACTCCAGCGCCGCCAGCTCGCGCTCCAGCGCCGACGCGCGCTCGGCGTCCAAGCGCTCGAGCTCGGCCTCCAGCGCCTCGATGCGCTGGTGGCCGGCCTCGTCGGGCAGGTCGTCGGCCGCCTGGGCGCGCAGCCCCGCGAGCTGCTGGGCGCGGCGCTCGATGCGCTCGGCGACGTTGCCGGCCGTCTCGCGCGTGCGCTCCAGCCGCAGCTCCACCCGCTCGGCGCTCGAGCGCGCACGGTAGGCGCGCTGGGCCAGCGCCTCGCGCTGCTCGGTGCGCCGGGCCAGCGCCTCCTCGGCCGCCTCGCGCCGGGCCGCGACGGCGCCCAGCTC
>JAOPZW010000118.1 GCA_025963905.1 Solirubrobacterales bacterium
GCCGCCGCCGCGGCGGGCCGGGCGGCCGGCTGGGCCACGACGCGGCGCTGGGCTTCGGAGCCAACGCGCTGCTCCTGCTCGGCCGCGCGCTCGGGCGCCCGGCCCGCCCACTCCCTCAGGCGCTTGACCTCACGCGCCTGCGCGAAGTACAGGAGCGCGAGGACGGCGACACCCAGGATCGCGGCGATCCCCGCGTAGGCCCCATATTGCTGGACCTTGCCGGAAACGGACAGGGAGGCGGTGACGGCGGCCGTCATGAACCGGCCATGCTAGGGCAGCGACCGTACGCCAGGAGCCGCCGTGCCACCCTGCGAGAGCTCCGCGGGCACCGTTGCCGGTTGCCCTCCCACAGGCCGGGCGGCCGACAGCTCGCTCACCTTGGCCGCCAGTCCGGCGGCGTCGCCCTCGAGGACGAGGAGCGCGATCTCGTCGAACATCGCCTCCACGGCACCCGGGTCCATGGGCTCGCGCTCGGCCAGCGTGATCCTCTCGGCCGGCGTGGGCTGCGGGCGCTCGAACTGGTTGAACAGGTCCTCGTGGAGCTTCTCCCCCGGGCGTCGCCCGACCACCTCGATGGCGATGTCCCGATCGGGGGTCAGGCCCGACAGCTCGATCATGTCGCGGGCGAGCTGCATGATCGACACCGGCTCGCCCATCTCCAGGACGAAGATCTCACCGCCCTGCGCCAGCGACCCCGAGCGGATGATGAGCTGAACCGCCTCGGGGATCGTCATGAAGTAGCGCGTCATGCGCTCGTCCGTGACGGTGACGGGGCCGCCGCGCGCGATCTGGCGGCGGAAGATCGGCACGACCGAGCCCGACGAGCCGAGGACGTTGCCGAAGCGCACGGTGGCATAGCGGGTGCGCGGCCAGCGCGCCTGGGCGGCCTCGACGGCGAACTCGGCCAGCGCCTTGGACGCGCCCATGACCGTCGCCGGCTCGACCGCCTTGTCGGTGGAAACCAGCACGAACGCCCGCACGCCCCGCTCGCCCGCGATGCGAGCGACCGAGCGCGTCGCGAGGGCGTTGTTGCGCACCGCCTCGACGGGATTGAGCTCCATGAGCCCGACGTGCTTGTAGGCGGCGGCGTGGAAGACGAAGGTCGGCCGCGTCTCGGCGAACACCTCGCGCATCCGCTCGCCCTCCTTGCAGTCGGCCAGCACCGCCACGAGCGTCGACGGGTGCACGTGGCGGTCGTCTTCCAGCTCGCGCTGGATGCGGAAGAGGTTCTCCTCGCCGTGGTCGACCAGCACGAGGCGCCGCGGCGCGACGCGCGCGATCTGGCGGCACAGCTCCGAGCCGATCGAGCCGCCGGCGCCGGTGACGAGGACGACCTCCCCGCTGAGGTAGGCGCCGAGCCGGTCGAGCTCCATGCGCACGGGCTCGCGGCCGAGCACGTCCTCGACCTGCACGTCGCGCACCTGGCGCACGACGGTGCCCTGGCCCGCCTGCAACAGCTCGAACACGGTCGGCAGCGTGCGGATCGGGATGCCGCGGTCGCGCGCCGCGCGCACGACGCGCGCACGCAGGGTGCCCGGGGCCGACGGGATGGCGATGATGATCTCGTCGGGCTCGGCCTCGTCGAGCACCCGCACGAGCTGGTCCGTCGGACCGAGCACGCGCACGCCGTCGACCCGCATGCCACGCTTCGTCGGGTCGTCGTCGACGAAGCCCACCGGGTTGAGGCCCAGCTGCGGGTTGCGGACGACCTCGCGCAGCACCAGGCGGCCGCCGTCCCCGGCGCCGACGATCAGCAGGCGGCGCGCGTCCCGGCGGGCGCGGAAGCCCTTCAGCGGACGCTCGTAGACCAGGCGCGCGAGGAAGCGGATGCCCCCGACGAACGCCAGGGTCAGCAGGAGGAACAGCACCAGGACGCCCGCCGGCGCCGTGACCGGGACGTCGCCCGCCGCGGCCGGCACGGTGACGGGATGCGTCAGGCCGATGAACGCCACTACGCCCACCGTCGTCGCCGCGACCGCCTGCATGATCGTCACGTAGTCGCGCGACCCCGTGTAGCGCCACTGGCGCTGCTCCATCCGGAACAGGACGAACAGCGCCAAGCCGATCACGACGACCCAGGCGATCGTCGCGTCGAGCAGCCGGTCGTACTTGTGGGGCACCACACCCGCGTCGAAGCGCAGACGGTAGGCCAGGTAGTAGGCGGCGGCGATGAGGGCCCCATCGATCGCCAGCTGGAGGACGGAATGGCGATGGAGAGGGAACGCCGCCGAGCGCAGGCGTCGGCGCATCGGCGGCATTCTATCCGTGACACAGGCGGGAGTCCCCGCCTGGGCGTTCGCGCCCACCGCCGCCGCCGGGGCGGTCTTCTGCGACGCTGCGCGCCGTGAGCCAGACGCCCTCGCCGCCCGCCGGCTGGTACCCCGATCCCTCCGGTGACGCCCACCGCGAGCGCTGGTGGGACGGAGGGTCCTGGACGCCGCGCGAGCGGCTGGCCGTCGCGCCGGCGTTCGCGCCGCCGGCCGCCCCGGCGTCGCAGGTCTCGGCCGCGGCGAGCCCCCGCGCGGGCGCGGCCGCCGACGCCCTGCCCAAGGCGACCTGGATCTCGCGCCTGTCGGCGAGCGTGATCGACACGCTCCTCGTCCTCGTCGCGGCGATCACCGTCGACCTCGTCGTGCGCGACCTGGGCGCCGGGTCGGTCAGCGCCGGCACCATCGCCTACCTGACCCTGGCCCTCCTGTACCCGCCCATCGCGCTGGCGCTCAACCGCGGGCGCACCTGGGGCAAGCAGCTGGTGGGCATCCGGGTCGTGCGCGAGGACGCCGGCGAGCTGGGCTTCGGCATGGCCTTCGCGCGCGAGAGCCTGGTGAAGGGCATCTTCACGCTGTTCACGATCGCCTACCTCATCGACGGGCTCTTCCCGCTGTGGGACGGCCGCCGGCGCGCGCTGCACGACATGATGCTCGGCACGCGCGTCGTGCTCGACGACACCGGCCGCTGACCGAGCGGCCGCTCAGGACAGGCGCGCGTCGCGCACCGCGGCGACGACCTCGGCGACCTGCTCGCGCGTGGTGGCGGCGCCGATCGGCAGCGCCAGATGCGTGCGCGCCGCCTCGTCCGTGCCCGGGAGCCCCGCTCCGGCCCCCAGGTGCGCCATCGCCGGCTGACGGTGGATCGGCCGGCGGTAGTAGCCGCGCGAGCCGATGCCCACCGCGGCGAGGGCCGCGGACAGCTCGTCGGGGCGCTCGTGGCGGACGACGTACAGGTGCCACGCGGGCCGGGATCCCGGCGTGGGGACCGGCAGTGCGGCGAGCTCGCCCAGGCCTTCCGCGGCATACCATTCCGCGACCTGGCGGCGGTGGCCGGCCCAGCCCTCCAGCTCGGGCAGCAGGATGCGCAGCACGGCCGCCTGCATCTCGTCCAGGCGCGAGTTGTAGCCCACGTGCTCGTAGGTGACCTTGTCGTGGGAGCCGTGGAAGCGCAACATCCGCACGCGCTCGGCGAGCGCATCGTCGGACGTCGCGATCGCGCCCGCGTCACCGAAGGCGGGCAGGTTCTTGGACGGGTAGAACGAGAAGGTCGCCAGCGACGCCGACGACCCCAGCGCGCCCGGGCGGCCGCCTGGCGCGGTCGAGCCGGCAGCCTGCGCGGCGTCCTCGATCACCGGCACGCCGAGCCCCTCGATGTCGGCGATCGGCGCCACGTTGCCGAACAGGTGCACGGCGATGACGGCCTTCGTGCGCGGCGTGAGCACGGCGCGCACGGTGTCGGCGGTGACGCAGAACGTCGCGGGATCGACGTCGCAGAAGACCGGCGTGGCGCCGGTGGGCGGGATCGCCTCGGCGCTGGCATAGAAGGAGAACGAGGGCACGACCACCTCGTCGCCGGGCCCGGCGCCCAGCGCGCGCAGCGCGATCGTCAGCGCCTCGGTCCCGTTCGCCACCCCGATGGCGTGACGGGCGCGCAGGTGCGCGGCGAACTCCTCCTCGAACGCCTCGAGCTGCGGGCCGAGGATGAACGTCCCGGCATCGACGACCGTGGCGATGGCGTCCAGCAGGCGCCCGCGCAGCGGCCGCAGCGGCGTCTGGGAATCGAACAGCGGGACGGCCACGACGCGTGACAGTACCGACCGCTACCCTCGACGACTCCTGTGCTCGCGCTGCTCCTCACCCACGCGTCGATCACCGACAAGCTGGTCACGTTCGCGACGAACGTCGTCGGAGACCTCGGCCTGGCAGGCGTCTTCGTGCTCATGTTCTTCGAGAGCGCGTGCATCCCGATCCCGTCCGAGGCGACGATGCTGTTCGCGGGGTTCAACGTGCACAAGGGCGACTACGCGCTTGTCGAGGTGGTGCTCGTGGGCTCGCTGGCGAACCTCGCGGGCTCGTGGCTGGCGTACGCGATCGGCTACTACGGGCGCGTCGACCTGCTGGAGAAGCACGGCCGCAAGCTCCACATCAAGCCCGAGCACCTGGCCTGGGCCGACCGCTGGTTCACCCGCCACGGCGGCGCGACCGTGTTCTTCGCGCGCATGCTGCCCATCATCCGCACCTTCATCTCGCTGCCCGCCGGCGTGGCCAGGATGCCGTTCTGGCGCTTCTCCGTCCTGACGTTGCTCGGTTGCGTGCCATGGGTGTTCGCGCTGGCCTTCATCGGCGACCAGGCCGGGAACAACTGGACGAAGTGGAAGGACAGCCTGCACTACGTCGACTACGCGGTCGTCGCCCTCGTCGTGGTCGGCCTGGCCCTGCTCGTCGTCAGGCGCCGCCGCGACCGGGGCAGCGACGACACGGCCGCCGCGCAGCGCGAGCCGGCCGCCGATGCGCCGTCGCCGTAAGCGGGCGCCGAACCCGGCGCTGCCGGTCCGACACGCCGTGGCGCTCGGCATCCTGCACGGGCCCACCGAGCTGCTGCCGGTGTCCTCCTCGGCGCACATCACGCTCGTGCCGTGGCTGGCGCGCTGGCCCTACTCCGGCCTGGACGCCGAGCTGCGCAAGGCCTTCGAGGTCGCGCTCCACGCGGGTACCGCGGCCGCGCTGCTGATCGGGCTCCGCGAAGAGGTCGGCGACGCCGTGCGCGGCTTCGACCTCCGCCGGGCGATCCTCGTCGCGGGCTCCTTCGTCCCGCCGGCGATCGTCGGCTTCACGCTCGAGCGCCCGATCGAGCGCCGGCTCGGCACGCCGGGCACGATCGCCTTCGGCCTCCTCGGCGGCTCGGCGGCGATGGCGGTCGCCGACCGCCTGGGGGCCATGGGGCGCTCGCGCCACGACGCGGGGGCCGCCGACGCCCTGTGGCTCGGGCTGGCGCAGGCGTGCGCGCTGATGCCCGGCGCCTCGCGCAACGGGATGACGCTCGCCGCGGCGCGCGCCCGCGGCTTCGGCCGGGAGGACGCCAACGCGCTCTCGCGCCACGTCGCCCTGCCGGTCATCGTCGGCGCGACGCTCCTCAAGGGCACCCGCCTCGCACGCCGCGGGCTGCCGACGGGCACGTCGGTGGCCTTCGCGGCGGGCGTCGGCGCCTCCTTCGCCTCGACCCTGGCCTCGACCTGGCTCATCCGCCAGGTCGAGCGCGACCGCTCGCTGGCGCCCTACGCGGCCTACCGCGCAGCGCTCGCGGTCGCGGTGCTCTGCCGGCTGCGCGGCGGCGGCGTGCCCGACGGCCGATTCCGCGAAGATGTGGGGCGATGAGCGACGCGTACGCCGCCGCCGGCGTCGACACCTCCCAGGCCGACCGGGGCGTCGACGCCCTCGTCGGGGTGCTGAAGACGATCGAGCTCGACCGGCCGTCGGCCTCGGTCCTGGCCTCCGGCCACTACGCCAGCGTCCTGCGCATCACGCCGCAGCTCGGCATCGCGCTGTCGACCGATGGCGTCGGCTCGAAGATCGTCGTCGCCGAGCAGGCCGGCCGGCTCGAGACGGTGGGCATCGACTGCATCGCGATGAACGTCAACGACGTCGTCTGCGTGGGCGCCGAGCCGATCGCGATGCTCGACTACCTCGCGGTCGAGCAGGTCGATCCCGACGCGCTGGCGCGGATCGCCGTCGGCCTGAAGGTCGGGGCGCAGAGCGCCAACATCGAGATCCCCGGCGGGGAGCTGGCCGTGCTGCCGGAGCTCATCCGCGGCCACCCCTCGCCCCACGGCTTCGACCTGTGCGGCACGGCGATCGGCACGGTCGCGCTGGATGCGATCGTGACCGGCGCCGAGGCCCGGCCGGGCGACGCGCTGATCGGCCTGCCCTCGTCCGGGCTGCACTCCAACGGCTACACGCTGGCCCGGCGCGCCCTGCTCGAGGACGGCGGCCTCACGCTCGGCGACCGCCCGCCCGAGCTCGGCGGGGTCACGGTGGCGGACGCTTTGCTCGAGCCCACCGTGATCTACGTGCGCGCGGCGCTGGCGCTGCTGCGCTCCGACGTTCCCGTCCGGGGGCTGGCGCACATCACGGGCGGCGGCCTGCTGAACCTCCTGCGCCTGGGCGGCGACCGCGTCGGCTTCGCCGTCGAGGAGCCGCTCCCCGTCCCCGCGATCTGCTCGCTCATCGCCCGCGCCGCCTCGGTGCCGCCCGCGGAGATGTGGGAGGTCTTCAACATGGGCTGTGGCTTCACAGCGATCGTCCCGGCAGAGCGCGCCGGCGACGCGGTCGCGATCCTCGCCGCCCACCACGAGGGCACAGCGCGCATCGGAACCATCACCGATCGCCCCGGTACGGTCACCGCACCCGGCGGCGTCGTGCTGGGCCCGCGGGCCTGAACGGATCCCGTGGCCCTTCTAGGCCAGGTGCCAGAGCTCGCCGGTCAGCACGCGATCGGCGCGCACGCGCCACTCGGTGGCCAGGCGCCAGAGCTCCGCCGCAGCCCTCGGCCCAGGCAGCTCGCACACCGCGGCGACCTCTGCGGTCGCCATCCGGCCGAAGCGCCGGAGCGCCTCCTCGACCCCCGGCGGCCCGGCCTGCCGCTGCGCTCCGGCCGCGCGCGCCGCCGCCAGCAGCGCCTCCACCGCGCCCTCCTCGTAGACGCCGTGGAGCTCGCCGTCGGGGCCGGTGAACTCGAACGAGGGGAACGGGACGCGGCCGGGATCCCCGGCGTGCCGGTCCGGCGCGGCGGCCCGCGCCCGATCGAGGTCGGCGGCGAAGGCCTCCGCCGTGGCGTGCGACAGCAGGTCGATCTCGAAGCGCGCGACGTCCATGGCCGGCGTCCGCCGGGCGGCGTCGACCAGTGCGTCGACCGTGTCGATCTTGCGCCGCTCGACCATCAGCCCCTCGCGGACCACCCGCAGGTAGGGCCCGTCCAGGCGCTGGTCGGCCGCCGCCTTGACCCCCTGGCAGGCGGGATAGGAGCTGGCCGGCGGGTGATCCAGCCACAGGCGCGCATCGACGGGCATGCCGCTCGCCTCGGCGGCCTCGAACACGTGGCGCATGGACTCCAGCGGCTTGGAGAACTCCCTTGCAAGGCCCCCCATCACGTAGGTGATGGCGAGGCTCTCGCCGAATTCCGCCTCGAGACGCCGGAGCGCCGGCTCGGCCGCCCACGACCACGGACAGGCCGGGTCGGTGTAGTAGACAACATGAACCGCGCCCACATCCGCACAATAGAGCGATGAGCTCGCAGGTCGGCACGCTGCTCTCGGGCCGCTACCGCCTCGACGCCCACATCGGCGCCGGGGGGATGTCGACCGTCTACCG
>JAOPZW010000153.1 GCA_025963905.1 Solirubrobacterales bacterium
AACCGCGCCACCGAGCACGGGCAGGCGGGCCAGCTCAACGTCGGCCAGCTCGTGCGGGAGCGCCACGGGGACGCCGCGCTGCTGGTCGGCTTCACGACGTACACGGGGACCGTCACCGCCGCGTCGAACTGGGGCGGCCCGGCGGAGCGCAAGCAGGTGCGCCGTGCCCTGCCCGGCAGCTGGGAGGAGCTCTTCCATGACGAGGGCACGCCCGCGTTCCTGCTCGATGCGCACGGCGTGCACGGCAGGCGACTCGAGCGTGCGATCGGCGTCGTGTACCGGCCCGAGACGGAGCGCATGTCGCATTACTTCCATGCTCGGCTCGCCGAGCAGTTCGACGCCGTCATCCACTTCGACGAGACGCGCGCCGTCGAGCCGCTGGAGCGCACGAGCCAGTGGGAGACCGGCGAGCTGCCCGAGACCTACCCCACCGGCCTGTAGGACCGGCCGGCGTCCGCGTACATGGCCGGGCGCTCGCCGAGCCGCACGTCGACGGATCGCCTAGCCCGCAGCGACTCCACGCACGCCTGCGACACGGCCGCCGCGGCGTGGCCGTCCCACGCGCTCGGACCGGTCGCCCGCCCGTCTGCCGCGGCGTTGACCCAGGTCTGCAGCTCCTGGACGTAGGCGCCGGCGAAGCGGTCCTGGAAGCCGTTGGGGACCTGGGCGGCGGCCTCCCCCTCGCTGCGGACGTGCACGATCGCCGGGTTGGACAGCGAGACGGTGCCCAGCTCGCCGACGACCTCGCAGCGGATGTCATAGCCGTAGCGCGCGTTGACGAAGGCCTCCACATCGACGAGCACCCCCGCCTCGGTCTCGAGGACGACGAACTGCGGGTCGCGAACCCCCTCCGCCGCATGGCTCGTGGACCGCGGCGTGTAGACGGTGGTCCTGACGATCTCCTCGTGCAGGAGCCATCGCGCGACGTCGATCTCGTGGACGACCGTGTCGGTGATGATCATCTCCGAGTCGAAGGTGTGCGGCACGGTCGGGTTGCGATGGGCGCAGTGCACGAGCATCGGTGCCCCCAGCTCGCCCGAGTCGATCCGGCGCTTCATGTCCGCATAGCCCGGATCGAAGCGGCGCATGAAGCCGACCTGCACGAGCCGGTGCCCGAGCGCCACTTCGGCGTCGAGGATCCGCCGGGTCGCCTCCACCGTCGCGGCGAGCGGCTTCTCGCACAGCACCGGCTTGCCCGCCTCCAGGCACGCCAGGACGAACGCCTCGTGGGTCTGCGCCGGCGAGGCGATCACGACCGCGCCCACGTGCGGGTCGCGGACGAGGTCGAGAGCGTCGGCGTGGATGCTCCCGACGCCCGCCTCCCGCGCCACGCGCCCGGCGTTCTCCGCGCTCGCGTCCGACACCGCCACGACGGCGGCATCTGACACCGCCGTCGTCAGCAGCCCCACGTGCGTGGCCCCCATGAGGCCGACTCCGATGACACCTACCTGAAGGGTCATCGTCGGCTCCTCCGGCTCCGACCGGCTCCGGCGCTCAGACCGCGGTCGGGAAGTGCAGATGGCCGTCGCCGGGCGACGGCTCCCGCGCGTCGGCGGGCCAGCGCGTCGTGACGACCTTGCCGCGCGTGTAGAACCGCACGCCCTCGGGGCCGTGCATGTGCACGTCGCCGAACAGCGAGGACTTCCAGCCGCCGAACGAGTAGAACGCCATCGGGACCGGGATCGGGACGTTGATGCCCACCATGCCCACCTCGATCCGGCGCTGGAACTCGCGCGCCGCGTGGCCGCTGCCCGTGAAGATCGCCGTGCCGTTGGCGAACGAGTTGGCGTTGATGAGGTCGATCGCCTCGTCCAGAGAGCCGACGCGCACGATGCCCAGCACGGGGCCGAAGATCTCGTCGGTGTAGATGTCCATCTCCGTCGAGACGCGATCGAACAGCGTCGGCCCCACGAAGAAGCCGCCGCCGTCGACCTCGAGCTCGCGCCCGTCCACCACCGCCTCGGCGCCCGCCTCGACGCCGCGGTCGATGTAGCCGGTGATGCGCGCGAGCGCCTCGGGCGTGACGACCGGTCCCATCTCGGAGTCCGGCTCGAGGCCGGGCCCGACCTTGATCTCGAGCGCCTTGCGCTTCAGGCGCTCGATCAGCGGCTCGGCGGCGTCGCCGACGGCGACCACGACCGAGATCGCCATGCAGCGCTCGCCGGCCGAGCCGTAGCCCGCGGCGATGAGGTGGTCCGCGGTGAAGCCGAGGTCGGCGTCGGGCATGACCACGGCGTGGTTCTTCGCGCCGCCGAGCGCCTGGACGCGCTTGCCGCTCGCCGTGGCGCGCTCGTGGATGTACCGGGCGATCGGAGTCGAGCCGACGAACGAGACCGCCGCCACCAGCGGATGGTCGAGCAGCGCGTCGACGGCCACCCTGTCGCCGTGCACGACGTTGAACACGCCGTCGGGCAGGCCGGCCTCGTGGTAGAGCTCGGCGATGAAGTTCGACGCCGACGGGTCGCGCTCGGAAGGCTTGAGCACGAAGGTGTTCCCGGTCGCGATCGCCATCGGGTGCATCCACATCGGCACCATGACCGGGAAGTTGAACGGCGTGATGCCCGCGCAGACGCCGAGCGGCTGGCGGAACGAGAACAGGTCGACATCGGTCGAGACCTGCTCGGAGTACTCGCCCTTGAGGAGCTGCGGGATCCCGCACGCGTACTCGGCGACCTCCATGCCGCGGATGACCTCGCCCTTGGCATCGGCGACCACCTTGCCGTGCTCGGCGGAGACGAGGCGGGCGAGCTCGTCGGCGTGCTTCTCGACGAGGTTGCGGAAC
This sequence comes from Solirubrobacterales bacterium, assembly GCA_025963905.1. GTDB lineage: Bacteria > Actinomycetota > Thermoleophilia > Solirubrobacterales > Solirubrobacteraceae > JAOPZW01. Next base: position 2,783 of record JAOPZW010000153.1, read on the forward strand.
GCGAACATGACCCGTGAGCGGCGGGTGACCGACACGTCGCCCCAGGCGCCGAAGGCCTCATGCGCGGCGACGACCGCGGCATCGACGTCGGCGGCCTCCGCGAGGAGCACCTGCGCCTGGTGCTCGCCGGTCGCGGGGTTCCAGATCGGCGACGTGCGCGTGGAGCGACCCGCCGTCTCCCGGCCGCCGATGACGTGCTGGACGGTCTTCAGCGCTGTCGTGCTCACTGGGCCTTCACTTCCTCTCGCGTGCTGAGGTAGGTGCGCTGGGCGCGCTTGTCCTGCTCGTAGGCGGCTCGCGCGTCGCGCGTGCTCTCGAGTCCGGAGACCTCGGCCACCGGCACGTCCCACCAGGCCTCGGAGCTCGGCGCGGGGACGAGAGGGTCGGTCTGGATGTGGACGACCGTCGTGCGGCGGGACCCGCGCGCCTCGCGCAGCGCCGCCTCGAGCTCCTCGACGGTCGTCGCGTTGCGGACCTCCGCGCCGAGGCTGGCGGCGTTGGCCGCGAGGTCGACGGGCAGCAGGTCGCCGTCGAGCACCCCCGTGGATGGATTGCGGTAGCGGTAGCGGGTGCCGAACCGCTGCGAGCCGAGCGACTCCGACAGGGCGCCGATCGACGCGAAGCCGTGGTTCTGGACCACCACGATCGTGAGCTTCAGCCCCTCCTGGACGGCCGTGACGATCTCCTGGGCCATCATCAGATAAGAGCCGTCGCCGACCATCACGTACACCTCGCGGTCGGGCTCGGCCATCTTCACGCCGAGGCCGCCGGCGATCTCGTAGCCCATGCACGAGAAGCCGTACTCCACGTGGTAGCCCTTCGGGTCGCGCGTGCGCCAGAGCTTGTGCAGGTCGCCGGGCATGCTGCCGGCGGCGCAGACGACGACGTCGCGCGGCTCGCTGACGCGATTCACCACGCCGATCACCTCGCTCTGGGCGGGCAGCGGGCCGTGGCCGAGCGTGTACGCGCGCTCCACGGTCTCGTCCCACTCGGCGGCGAGCGCGCGGGCGCGCTCGGAGTGCTGGGCGTCCGCCGTCCAGCCGTCGAGCGCCGCGCGCAGCGCCTCGAGGCCCGCGCGGGCGTCGGCGACGAGCGCCAGGCCGGACTGCTTGAACGCGTCGACCGGCGCGACGTTGAGGTTGACGAAGCGGACGTCCGGGTCGGCGAACGCCGAGCGCGAGGCGGTCGTGAAGTCGCTCCACCGCGTCCCGACGCCGAGCACGACGTCGGCGTCGCGCGCCAGCGCGTTGGCGGCCGTCGTCCCGGTGGCGCCGATCGCGCCGACCGCGCGGGGGTGGTCGTAGGGCAGCGACCCCTTGCCCGCCTGCGTCTCGGCCACGGGGATGCCGGTGGCCTCGGCGAGCTCGCGCAGCGCGCCGGTCGCCTCCGAGTAGATCGTTCCACCGCCGGACACGATCAGCGGGCGCCGGGCACCGCGCAGCAGCGCCGCGCCCTCGGCGATCCGGTCGCGCTCGGCCGGCGGGCGCCGCACGCGCCACACGCGCCGCTCGAAGAGCTCGGCGGGCCAGTCGTGGGCCTCGGCCTGGACGTCCTGCGGCAGGGCGAGGGTGACCGCGCCCGTCTCGACCGGGTCGCTCAGCACCCGCATCGCGTGGAGCGCGCTCGAGGCGAGCTGCTCGGGGCGGTCGATCCGGTCGAAGAAGCGCGAGACCGGCCGGAAGCAGTCGTTGACCGACACGTCGAGCGACGTCGGGTCCTCGAGCTCCTGCAGGACCGGGCTGGCCACGCGCGTGGCGAAATGGTCCCCGGGCAGCAGCAGCACCGGCAGGCGGTTGACCGTCGCGAGCGCCGCGCCGGTCACCATGTTCGTCGCGCCCGGCCCGATCGAGCTCGTGCACGCGAGCGTCTGCAGGCGGTTGCGCATCCGCGCATAGGCGGCCGCGGCGTGCACCATCCCCTGCTCGTTGCGCGCGAGGTAGTACGGCAGCTCGGGCTCCCCCGCGAGCTCTGCCTCCAGCAGCGCCTGGCCGACGCCCGCCACGTTGCCGTGGCCGAAGATCCCGAAGCAGCCCGCGATGAGCCGCTGCTCCACCCCGTCGCGCTCGGTGTACTGGGCGGCCAGGAAGCGCACGAGCGCCTGGGCGACCGTCAGCCGGATGGTCGAGGCGGTCATGCCGGCAGCTTCCCCGGCAGCAGGCCGACGGCGGCGCTGACCGCGGCGGCGACGTCGTCGTCCGGCGGGTACAGCAGCGAGCGGCCGACGACGAGCCCGATCGCCCCCGGGGCCTCAAGCGCGCGCTGCCAGGCGGCGAACGTCGCATCCTGGTCGTCGGCGACCTCGCCACCGAGCAGCACGGTCGGCAGCGTCGTCGCGCCGACCACCCGCTCCATGTCCTCGACCACCGGGACCTTCAGCCAGGTATGGGCCGAGGTGGTTCCGAGCCCCGCGGCGATGACCGACGCGCGCACCGCGGCCTCGGTGGTCAGGTCGTTGCGGACGCGGCCATCGACGCGGCGGGCCATGAACGGCTCGACCATCGCGACGAGCTCCCGCTGCGCCAGGTCGCTGACCGCGCGGGCGCACGCCTCGACGGTGGCGGCGGTGGCCGGGTCCTCCAGGTCGATGCGCACGAGCATCTTGCCTCCCTCGTACCCCATCGCCTCGATCGCTGCCGCATCGTAGGCCGTGAAGCGGTCATCGATCTCCCACGCCGCGCCCTGCAGGCCGCCGCGGTTCATCGAGCCGAACACGGCGATGCCGTCGAGCGCGTCGAGCAGCAGGAGGTCCTCGATGACGTCGGGCGTGCCGAGCACGCCGGTGACGCCCGGCTGCGACAGCGCGAGGCACAGGCGGTCGAGCAGGTCGGCCCGGTCCACCATGGCGTGCGGGCGCCGCCCGGCACCGAGCATCCCGCGCGCCGTGTGGTCGGCAGCGATCACCATGACCCGACCCGCGTCGTCGACCGGGGCGTCCGGCCGCCGGCGGGCGGCGGCCGCCTCGGCGATCGCGCGCGGGCGCACAGCCCGCTTCCCGGTGAGCATCCGGCGGCGGTCCTCAGACGTCTCTGGCGGCGGCATGTCTCAACCGTACCGGCGTCGGCGGCCCGAGCCAATCCCGGGGTGCGGAACGTTCCACGCGAGCGGCCGCGGGCTCACCCTGACAGCATGCCATCCTGGTGACGGTCGATCCCCGCGCAGCCACCGGATTCGCAAGCGCCGTCGACGCCTACGAGCGCGGCCGCCCCTCGTATCCCCCGGTGGCCATCACGAATCTGGCCCGTGAGTTCGGCCTGACCCCGGCGAGCACGGTCCTCGACCTGGCCGCCGGCACCGGCAAGCTCACGCGCCGGCTGGTGGGGCTCGTCGGCAGCGTGATCGCCGTGGATCCGTCCGAGGCGATGCGCGCTGAGCTGCACGACCGGCTTCCCGCCGTCGATGCCCGGCCGGGCACCGCCGAGGCGATCCCCGTGGCGGACGGCTCGGTCGACGCGGTGTTCGTCGGCGAGGCGTTCCACTGGTTTCGCACGACCGAGGCATTGCACGAGATCGCTCGCGTGCTGTCCCCCGGCGGCGGGCTCGCGCTGCTGTGGAACCGCGCGCACTGGAGCGAGAAGGAGCTCCCGTGGCTCACGGCGTTCGGCGAGCTCCTCGACCCGTACCGCAAGGCGGCCGGGCCGTTCCCGGCCGAGGGCGACGATTGGAAGTCCGCGCTCCAGGCGACCGGCGCGTTCGCGCCCCTGTCGAGCGCCGAGGTCGACCACGTCCTCACGACCACCCCGGACGACCTCGTCGCCCTCGTGTCCTCCTGGAGCTGGATCGCGAACCTGCCGGACGGCGACCGCGCCGATGTCCTGGGGCGCGTCCGCGAGCTGGTCGGCCCACAGCAGCGGCTCACGCTGCGCTACCGGACGGACATCCACTGGACGCGGTTGGTCTGACGCTTCGGAGCGGTGAGGGAGGGATTCTCGTCACACCCGCGACGATGGCTGAGCTGCGCCCGCCCCCGCCCGGTTTTCGCCTCGGGGTGGCGACCGGAGCCGACGATTCAGAGAGGCCGAGGCAGTCCTGGATGAACGCCGATGGTCACCGTTCGAGAGCGTGGCCGAGCCGGGTGAGTGCGAGCGCGACGGCGCCCAGCACTTCGGCGCGTTCGCCGAGGGTGCTCTGGCAGAGCGTGACGTCTTGCCCGGCGGAGCGGATGGCGCCTCGGTGAAGGGCGTCACGCATGGGGTCAAGGACTAGGTCGCCGGCTGCGCCGAGTTCGCCGCCGACGATGATGCGTTCCGGGTTCGTGATGTTGCACAGCGTCGCGAGTGCGGTACCGATGGCGCGCCCCGAGTCGGTGAGGGCACGTGCGCACCCGCTGTCACCGTCGCGGGCACGCGCAATCACGTCTGCAGCGTTCGTGATATCGGGATGGGTGGGTTGGAGGGCGGCCAGGAGCGCTGGTGTCCCGGCGAGCATTTCCAGGCAGCCGCGGTTGCCGCAGCGGCAGATCGGCCCGCTCGGGTCGATGATGGTGTGGCCGATTTCGCCGGCGGTGCCGCCGTATCCGCCGAACGGCCTGCCGTTGGTGATGAGTCCGGCGCCGATGCCGGTGGCGGCCTTGATGTAGGCGAGTTCGTTGCAGCCGCGCGCGGCGCCCCAGACCCATTCGGCGAGCGCGCCGAGGTTTGCGTCGTTGTCCACGCTGACCGGCAGGCCGAGCGCGTCGGACATGGCCTTGGATGCGTTCACGCCGACCCATCCGGGCAGAATCGCCGAGTCGCCGATCTGGCCTGTCGCCCGGTTGATCGGTCCGGGCAGTCCCATCCCGACGCCGACTACTTGATCACGGTTCGCTCTTGCGCTTTCTAGTGCGGCGTGGACGAGCCTTACGGCCACCTTGATGTGCGTCGCGGAGCGCTGGTCCGGGTCGACCTGTTTGCTGCGTTCGGCGATCAGTTCGTGTGCTCGGTCGGCGACAGCGACCCGGACGTGCGTTTTGCCGAAGTCGATGCCCACGACCAGGCCGGCCGATCGGTGCAAGGCGAGCAGTGTTGCCGGGCGGCCGCCGCGCGGGCCGGCTGCCGGCACCGGGGTCTCGGATCGTTCGACGATGAGTCCGTCGCGCAGCAGGTCGGCGGTGAGCGTCGAGATCGTCGAGGGGGCGAGCGCGGTGCGCCGCGCCAGTTCCGCACGCGACAGCGCGCCGAACTCGCTCAACGTCGAGATGAGCCGTCGGCGACCGTCGATTCTGGGCGTTGCGGACCTGTGCCGAGCCCCGTCGTGGCCAGTCAAGCCGTCCGCCTCGTTTCGTCGGAATCGACAAAACCCTAGCGCAATCACTTGCCTCTTGACCAGTTCGGACGTCGCAGCTACGGTTCGGCGCCGCCGCGGGTTAATTCGAAATCGAACGTACCTGTCCCCCCCGACGACATCGCGCGGCTGCGAGGAGGAGCACACCATGCAGACCCGACGGCTGTCATCTCGGCTCTGCGGTCTGGGCGTAGCCGTGTCGGCGATAGCGGTCCTGACCGGAGCCGTGTGGACGGCGGCCGTCCCGGCCGCGCATGCCGCTACGGCTCAGTGTCCGTGGATGGATGCGACGCAATCGCCGGACCAGCGGGCCGGCGAGCTGGTGGGGGCGATGACGCTGGATCAGAAGCTCTCGATGTTGCACAGCGCCGAGCCGGACATGCTGGCGTATTACGGCACGGCCGGGCATGTCGCGGCCATCCCCGGGTTGTGTGTGCCGGATCTGGTGCTCAACGACGCAGGCGCCGGAGTGGGCGACGGGCAGGTCAACGCGACCGCGTTCCCCGCCGGGATAGCGCAGGCCGCCAGCTGGGACCCGAACGTCCAGCAGCAGTTCGGCGCCGGGCTGGGTTGGGAGGCCTGGCACAAGGGCATCAACGTGATGCTCGCTCCCGGCGTGAACATCGATCGGGTCCCGATGAACGGCCGCAACTTCGAGTACGCCAGCGAGGACCCGTATCTGGCCGGTCAAACGGGCGCGGCGGTGATCCGTGGTATCCAGAGCCAGAACGTGATCGCCACCGTGAAGCATCTCGCGGCGAACAACCAGGAAACCAACCGGATGACCGTATCCGCCGACGTGGACGAGCGCACGCTGCACGAGATCTACCTGCCCGCGTTCGAGACCGCGGTCAAGCAGGGCAAGGCCGGTGCGGTGATGTGCTCCTACAACCAGCTCAACAGTGTCTACGCCTGTGAGAACCCGGCGTTGCTCACCGATGTGTTGAAGAAGGAGTTCGGCTTCTCCGGGTTCGTGATGTCCGACTGGGGCGCGACCCACTCCACGGTCGCCGCCGCCAACGCCGGCCTGGACATGGAAATGGCAGGATCCAACAACGGCCAGTACTTCGGTGACGCGCTCAAGACCGCGGTCATCAACGGTCAGGTGTCGATGGCCCGGCTGAACGACATGGTCACCCGGATCGTCCGGTCGGCGTTCGCCGACGGGCTGTTCGACCATCCCGCGGCAGCCGAGCCGGACGGGTTCGCGGCGGTCGTGAACACCCCGGCCGAGGCCACGCTGGCGCGCACCATCGCCGAACAGGGCACCGTGCTGTTGAAGAACAAGGACGGGCTGCTGCCGCTCGACGGTCAGGGTAAGAAGATCGCGCTGATCGGCCAGGCCGCCGGCGCCGCCGGCGCCGAACAGGCCTATGGCGGCGGCGGAAGCTCACACGTGCCCCTCGCCGGCGCGGTCCCGGTCGTCAGCCCGCAACAGGGGATCACCCAGCGCGGTGCCGCCAACGGAGACACCGTGGTGTACGCCGACGGCACCAGCGTCGCCGACGCGGTCGCCGCCGCCAAGGCCGCCGACGTCGCGATCGTCTACGCCAACGACTCCGAGGCCGAAGGGACGGACCGCACAAACCTCGGGCTCAACTACGGCACCTGCAGCCTGGTCGCCTGCGCCCAATTCCCGGTCAGCCAGGATCAGCTGATCGGTGCGGTCGCCGAGGCGAACCCGAACACCATCGTGGTCCTCAACACCGGCGGGCCGGTGCGGATGCCATGGCTGGGCCAGGTCGAGAGCGTGGTCGAGGCCTGGTACCCGGGACAGGAAGACGGCAACGCCGCCGCGGCGGTGCTCTTCGGTGACGTCAACCCGTCCGGCAAGCTGCCCGAGACGTTCCCGGTCTCCGAGAACGACCTGCCCACGCAGACCACCGCGCAATACCCGGGTGTCAACGGCCACGCCAGCTATTCGGAGGGACTGCGGGTCGGCTATCGGTGGTACGACTCCCAGAACATCGCACCACTGTTCCCGTTCGGCCACGGCCTGTCCTACACCACCTTCAGCTACTCCGGCCTGCGGGTCAGTCGGACCGCAAGCGGCGCCAGCGTCACCCTGACCATCACCAACACCGGCACCCGCGCCGGCGCGGAAGTGGCCCAGGTCTACCTCGCCGCACCGGCCGCCGCGGGCGAACCGCCCAAGCAGCTGAAGGCGTACCAGAAGGTCTTCCTCAACCCAGGCCAGGCCCGGAGCGTGACCGTCCCGGTCGACAGCCGCGCATTCGCCCAATGGGACACCACCAAGCACACCTGGCTCATCACACCAGGCACGTACCAAGTCCTGGTCGGCAGCTCCTCTCGCGACATCCGCGCGCAATCCAGCCTGACGATGGCGGCAAAAACCCTGGCCCCCTGATCCGACCTCGCGCCTGCCGCAGCCCCACCGAGGCGGAGAGATCGGCGACGCTGATGACGACTCCGCGGAGGCCGCGGCGGCCTCGGATTCGAATCCCCCGGTGAACTGCGGAACCCGAGCTGAGAATATGGCTCAACAGAGCCAGCGGAGAGGGAGGGATTCGAACCCTCGAACGAGGTTAGCCCCCGTTACGCGATTTCCAGTCGCGCCCGTTCAACCGCTCCGGCACCTCTCCTGGCATTTCGAGCAGCCCGGGAAGGGTAGCGGCCGGCCGGCGTTCAGATCTGCCAGGCGCCGCCGCGGAGGATGGGGACCTCGTCGCCGGCGGCCGTGAGGCCGGTGACGTCGACGTCGTCGCCGCCGATCATGAAGTCCACGTGGATGCTCGAGTGGTTGAGGCGGCTGCGGTCGGCCTGGCCGGCCGTGAACGTGTACGCCTCGCCGAGGGCGATGTGGCTCGCGGCGTTCTCGTCGAGCAGCGTGTCGAAGAAGACGGTGTCCAGGCCGCCGACGCGGCCCTCCCCGTCGACGAGCGCGACCTCGCCGAGGCGCGAGGCGCCCTCGTCGCGCGCGGCGTAGCCCCGCAGGACCTCGGCGCCGTCGTCGGCGTCGATCCGGATTGCGCGGCCGTGGCGGAACTCGACCTCCAGGCCGCGGATGATCGAGCCGCCGACCACGAGCGGCTTGGTCGCTCGCACGACGCCGTCGGCGCGCTGCGGGTCCGGCGCGCCGAAGACCTCCTCCGAGGGGAGGTTCGGCATGTGCCTGATGCCATCGACGGTCTCGAAGCGCGCAGCCATGAAGTGCGTGGTGGGGAGCAGTCCGACGGTGAGGTCGGTGCCCGGCCCGAGGAAGCGCAGCGCGTCGAAGCGCCGCGCGTCCATCCGGCCGGCCGCGTCGACCAGGAAGTCCGCGCGCTCGCGCCATGCCGCGACCGGATCCTCCTCGTCGAGGCGGCACACGTGGATGACCTGCTCCCACAGCAGCGCGAGCGCGGCCTGCTCATCGAGGCCGGGATGAACGAGCTTCGCCCACGCCGGCGTCGGGCAGGGCACGGCGGTCCAGTTCGTCGTGCGCTCGTTGACGATCAGCCCGGCCTCCTTGACGAACGGCAGCTGGTCGCGGCCGGCGCGCGCCGGATCGATGTCCGCGAACAGGCCCGGGGTGGCCGGCCCGGTGAGCCCGACGCGCGCACAGCGCAGGCGACCGAGCTCGATCATCCGCTCGCCGTACCACGGAGGCACGTAGTCCAGCCAGTCCTCGCGCGCGTGCAGCAGCCGCGCCCGCTTGACGTGCATGTCGAAGTAGGTGACCTCGACGAACTTCGCGCCGTGGCGGTACGCGCTCGCTGCGACCGCGCGGGCGAGCATCTCCTTGCCGAGCTCGGCACCGATGGCCACGATCTGGCCCGGCTGGACGTTCGCGGCGAAGCTGACCACGAGGTCGGCGAAGCGATCGACAGTCGCTGGATCGATGCCGTCGGCCGAAGTCACGCTCATCGGTGCAACGCTAGCGGCCGCAGTTCAGCGCGTGGGGCCATAGCACCGATACTCCCGCCATGAGCGGCGCAACCCGGCATCGGGACGTGGGGCTCCGCCGTCGCGACCGCGGACTGCTGGCGGCGCTCGGGCTCGGGGCCCTGGTCGCCTGGAGTCGCGGCCGGCGCGCCCGCGCCGAGCGGCACCGGGCGCTCGGCGAGGCCCGCCTCGCCCGCGCGCGGGCAACCGTTGCCGAGCGCACGCTCGCGACCCACGCGCGCGAGCTCGAGCGCTCCAATCGCGATCTCGAGCAGTTCGCCTACGTCGCGTCGCACGACCTGTCGGAGCCGCTGCGCACCGTCTCGGGATTCGTGCGCCTGCTGGAAACGCGCTACAAGGGCCGGCTCGACGAGGACGCTGACGAGTTCATCCACTTCGCGGTCGACGGGGTCCGGCGGATGCAGCGGCTGATCGACGACCTGCTGCAGTTCTCGCGCGTCGGTCGCGCGGAGGCGGGGCCCGACGCCGTCGACCTCACCGCGCTCGTCCCCGAGGTGCTGGAGGGACTGCGCGACGCGATCGACCGCTCGGCGGCCGACGTGCAGGTCGATGCGCTCCCGGTCGTGCTCGGGGACGGACCGCAACTCGCACAGCTCTTCCAGAACCTGATCTCCAACGCCTTGAAGTTCACCGACGGGCATCCGCCCCACGTCCGGATCACCGCGGAGCCGTCGGCCGAGCGCTGGCAGCTCGCCGTGGTCGACGACGGGATCGGCATCGACCCCTCCGCCGCCGGGCGGGTCTTCCAGATGTTCCAGCGCCTGCACTCCGCGGAGGCCTACGACGGCACGGGAATCGGGCTGGCGATCTGCGAGCGCATCGTCGAGCGACACGGCGGGCGGATCTGGGTCGAGCCGGGGCCCGGCGGCGTGGGGAGCGCCTTCCGCTTCACCCTCCCGCGGGCGCCCGCGGCGGCCGAGCTACCCGGCGGTCGACTCGTCGACCATGCCGAGGGCGTCCTCGACACCTGAGATCTCGAGGATGCGGTCCACCGGCCCACCGCGCGGCGGCCGCACCAGCTCGAGGTCGAGGCCGCCGTCCGACGCCTTGGCGTGTGCGGCGATGAGGACGCGCACGCCGCTGGAGTCCATGAACTGCAGCTCGCGCAGGTCGAGGGTCACGGCCTTGCCGCCCGTCAGCCCGTCGAGCACGAGATCCTCAAGCTCGGGCGCGGTGGCGAGGTCGAGCTCGCCGCGTGGCACGACGACCAGCCGTCCGTTGCGCTCGGCCGTGGCAATGGAGAACGCTGTGGGGTCGTTCATGCGAGGGGAAGCCTAGCTGGCAGATCTGCCAAGGAACCAGCGTACGCCCGGCGCGGGCTACGCGGCGGACCGCTGCTCGAGGACGAAGATCTCGACGGCGAGGTCGGGATCCACGTGGTTGGCGCTCATGCAGGCCGCGACGGCCCGCCCGGTGACCGCCTCGACGACGGCGACCATCGAAGCCTTCGCGCTCTCCTGGATGCCCTCGCGAACCTCGTGCACCGTGTCGGCGTGACCGGCTGAGACCAGGGTCTGCTCGGCCGTCGTGAAGCCCGCGCGCATCACGCACACCACGAGGTCGTCCGAGACGGTCGTGCGCGCGCGCGCCGGCCCACGCCCGGTGTGCTCCTTCATGATCTGGACCAGGCGCCGCGAGATCTCGGCCTGGGCGCTCCCGTTGATCGTCGTCCGCGGTTCGGTCATGGCCCCCTCCATCCGAGAGGGGTGCCCGAGTGGACCACGCGGCCCGGCCATCACGCGCGCGGCTGTTACTTCCCAACGCCGACGACGCTCAGGGACCTCTCAGGATGGCCCCAGCGAGGTCTCGGAGGCGCCTTCGAAGCTACGGCCATGTCCTCTGCCGTCCTCCCCGCTCGTCAGCCGATCCGTGCCGGCGCCGGGGCAGCCCTCGTGGAGGTCGTCGTGCCGGTCTACAACGAGCAGGCGGTGCTGGCCGAGTCGATCCGGCGGCTCCACGACCACCTGACGGCCGAGCTCCCCTTCAGCTGGCGCATCGTGATCGCCGACAATGCCAGCACCGACCACACGCCGCAAGTCGCGGCGGCGCTCGCCGAGGACCTGCCGGGCGTGTCGGTGCTCGAGCTCGACCGCAAGGGGCGCGGCCGGGCGCTGCGCACGGCGTGGCTGCGCAGCGATGCCGAGGTCCTCTGCTACATGGACGTCGACCTCTCGACGGACCTCAACGCGCTGCTGCCGCTCGTCGCGCCGCTCGTCTCCGGGCACAGCGACCTCGCCATCGGCACGCGGCTGGCCCGTGGCTCCCACGTCGTCCGCGGAGCCAAGCGCGAGCTCATCTCCCGCGCCTACAACCACGTGCTGCGGGTCTCGCTCGGCGCGCGGTTCTCCGACGCGCAGTGCGGCTTCAAGGCCGTGCGCGCCGACGCCGCCCGCCGGCTGCTGCCAGCCGTGCGCGACGAGTCGTGGTTCTTCGACACCGAGTTGCTCGTCCTCGCCCAGCGCGACGGGCTGCGCATCCACGAGGTACCGGTCGACTGGATCGACGACCCCGACTCCAGCGTCGACATCGTGCGCACCGCGCTGGATGACCTGCGCGGCGTCGCTCGCCTCCTGGCGGGCGCGCGGCTGCTGCGGTTCCTCGCCGTCGGCGTCTGCTCGACGCTCGCCTACGCCCTGCTGTTCCTCCTGCTGCGCGGACCGCTCGGGGCGGGCGGCGCCAACGCGCTGGCGCTGGCGGTCACCGCCGTCGGCAACACCCACGCCAACCGCCGTCTCACCTTCGGCGTCCGGGGCCGGGCGGGCCTGCTGCGCCAGCACGCGCTGGGCGCCGTGGTGTACGTCCTGACGCTGGCCCTGACCACCGGCGCCCTCGCCGTGCTGCGAGCCCTTGACTCGGCGCCATCGCGGACGCTGGAGCTGCTCGTCCTGCTCGTCGCGACCGTGTGCGCGACGGTGACCCGCTATGTGGCGCTGCGCACGTGGGTCTTCACCCGCCGCGCGCCGTTCGTGATGCCCGACTCCCGGCCCGCCACTGCGAGCGCCGGGCGCTAGCCACTAGCCCGCACCACCGCCGAAAGGACCGCCATGTCGACCCCGTCCGTCCCCCTTCCGTTCCGCCTCTCCCGCGGCCGCTCCCGCATGCGGTCGCGCACCGTCGCGCTGCCGCGCCCCGAGCTGGCGCTGCTGCTCGTGCTCGCCGCGGTGCTGGACCTGTGGGCGCTGAGCACCAACGGCTTCGCCAACGACTACTACAGCGCGGCAGTTCGATCGATGAGCACGAGCTGGCACGCCTTCCTGTACGGCTCGTTCGACGCGAGCGGGGTCATGACGGTGGACAAGCCGCCGCTGGCCCTGTGGGTCGAGGCCCTCTCGGTCCGGGTGTTCGGCTTCAGCTCCTGGAGCCTCCTGGTGCCCCAGGCGCTCATGGGCATCGCGACGGTCGCCCTCGCCTATGACCTGACGCGCCGCCGTTTCGGCCGCGCGGCGGGCTTCGCCGCGGGCCTGGCACTCGCCACGACACCCATCACCGTCGCGATCTCGCGCCACAACAACCCCGACGCGCTGCTGGTGCTGTGCGTGACGGCCGCCCTGTGGTTCGTCGTCCGCGGCCTGGAGGATGGCCGGAGCCGCTGGATCATCCTGTCGGGCGTCTGCGTGGGCCTCGGCTTCGAGGCCAAGATGGGCGCCGCGCTCCTCGTGGTCCCGGCGATCGTCGCAGCGTGGCTGTGGGTCGCTCCGCGGGGGCGCCGCACGGCGCTGCGCCAGCTCGCGGCGGGGGGCGCGGCGATGACCGCGGTGGGCCTGGCGTGGCCGCTGCTGGTGACCCTCACGCCGGCGTCGAACCGGCCGTGGATCGCGGGGACGAGCGACAACAGCATCTGGTCGCTGATCCTCGGCTACAACGGCTTCGGCCGCCTGCTCGGCCAGAGCGGCGGTCCCGGGGGCGCGGCCGGCGGGCCCGGCGGTCCGGGCGGGGGCGGCGGGGGCGGCGGGAACATCTTCTTCGGAGGCACCACCGGGCCGCTGCGCCTGCTGAACACAGCCCTGGGAGGCCAGGACGGCTGGCTGCTGGGCCTCGCGCTGGTCGCCGGCGTGGCGGTCGTGGTCGCGAGCCGCCTGCGGCGGGGCGATGCCCGCACCGGCTGGATCATCGCCGTCGGCGGCACGTTCCTCGTGACGGCCGTCGCCTTCAGCACGGCCCAGGGCATCTTCCACCCCTACTACGTCTCTCAGCTCGCGCCGTTCACCGCCGCGCTCGTGGGTGCCGGCGCCTGGCAGCTCACGCGCTCGGGGCGCGCCGTTCGCGTCCTCGGGCCACTGGCGATCGCCGGCGGTGTCGCGGCCGAGCTCGTCGTGCTGCACGAGAACCCCGGGCAGCTCACGTGGCTCCCGGCGGTCCTGATCGGCGGCGGCATCCTCGCCGCCGTCGCGCTGGCCGGCAGCACGGCCGCCCGCGTTCGCGCGGCGGCGGTGAGCGTCGCGTTCGCGGTGCTGCTCCTCGCCCCCGCCACGTGGGCCGTGCAGACGCTCGGACACCCCACGAACGGCACCTTCCCCGCCGGTGGCCCCCAGTCCGCCGGGATGGACGGCCCCGGCGGCCGGGGCGGTCCCGGCGGCCCTGGCGGCAACGGCCCTGGGGGCGGGCGCTTCGGGCAGGGGGGCGGTCGCTTCGCACCCGGGGGCGGAGGCTTCCCACCCGGCGCCGGCGCGGCGCCCGGCGCACCTCCGGCCGGCGCGCCGCCGCAAGGGGCAGCCGGCGGCTTCGGCCGCCGAGGCGGCGGCGGGATGTTCGGCGGCAACTCGCAGGCGCTGACCCAGGCCGTGAGCTACGCCCAGCAGCATGGCGGCGGGACCGTCGCGGTCTCCAGCCAGACCAGCGCTGCGGGCCAGCTCATCGCGTCGGGCGCCGACGTCGCCGGGATCGGCGGCTTCTCGGGTCGCGAGAGCCAGGTGACCGTGACCTGGCTGGCGAACGCGATCGACGCCGGCCACATCCGCTGGGTGCTGACGGACGGCGGCTCGGGCGGGATGGCCCAGGACGGCCGCGTGGGGTCGAGCGCGGTGATGGCCGCCGTGGCGAAGGTCTGCACCCCCGTGAGCAGCGTCACGGGCCTCTACGACTGCTCCAACAGCGCCGCGGCCCTGCGCGCCCTCGGCACCTGAGGGTCGCGGCGAAGCTGCGACGAGCGGGCGGAATCGCACGCCCGGCGGTCACCCAAGGGGTGCGCCGCCGGGCGTGACGCCGGTGGTGCTAGGCATTGGTCCGGCCCAGGCGCCGGCCACTGGAGGCCCGGCGCCGGAAAGGCCGATCCACCCCCAGTGCCCGCTCGCCTGATCCCGATCATGCTCGCCGCGATCGCCGCCGTCCTCGGATGCGCCGCGTTCGCCGCCGCCAACACCAGCCACGAGGGGTGGCCGGTGATCGACGGCGTCCTCAAGATGCACAAGGACGACGCCAACGGCCCCCTGCGCGGGGTCCGCGATCGCCACAACGAGCTGCTCGGCGGCCACGGCAACGACATCCTCTACGCCGGTGACGCCGGCGACGTGTTGTGGGGCGACTACAAGCCCAGCGGCCAGCCGACCTCGCAGGTCGACGTGTTCCACGGAGGCCCCGGCAAGGACTTCATCTACGCGGGCCACGGCACGAACCGGATCGACACCGGTGGCGGTCCCGACGTCGTGCACGCCCACTACGGCCGCGGCACGATCCGCTGCGACTCGGCGAGCGTCA
>JAOPZW010000184.1 GCA_025963905.1 Solirubrobacterales bacterium
GGTCAGCCTCAGCGCACGCCGACCAGGTCCACGACGAAGACCAGCGTCTCGTCCGGGCCGATGACGCCCCCGGCCCCGCGCTTGCCGTAGGCCAGCGCCGGCGGGATCGTGATGCGCCGGCGCCCGCCGACCTTCATCCCCGCCACGCCCTGGTCCCAGCCCGGGATGACCTGGCCCTTGCCCAGGCCGAACTTGAACGTGTCGCCGCGGTCCCACGACGCGTCGAACTGCTTGCCGGTCTTCCACGAGACTCCGACGTAGTGCACCTCGACGATCCTCCCCGGGACGGCCTCCTCGCCGTCACCGACCGTGATGTCGTCGAGCTCGAGCTGATAGGACGGCGGCTGGTCGGAGGGGACGTCGACCTGGGGCTTCTCGTTGGTGTGCATGCCGGCCACGCTACCCGCTCCGGGGGCTCCGCCAGACGGCGTGGCACGATCCGGCGATGCAACGAATCAGCATCTCCGACCCGAATTTCACCTACGACCCCGACGACCCCGAGGGCTTTCGCTCGGGCATGCTCCGGATGGGCCCGCACCTGGGCGCGAAGGAGACCGGCGCGAGCGTCTACCAGCTCCCGCCGGGACAGGCGCTGTGCCCCTACCACTACGAGTACGCCGAGGAGGAGTGGATGCTCGTCCTCGAAGGGCGCCCGACGGTCCGCACGCCGGAGGGCATCGAGCCGGTCGACCCGTTCGACGTCGTCTTCTTCGCGAAGGGCCCCGCCGGCGCGCACCAGATCCGCAACGACACCGACGCGCCCGTCCGCATCCTCATGTGGTCGACCGTCGTCTACCCGGCCGCCACCGCCTACCCCGACAGCGACAAGATCGGCATCTGGACCGGCGACAAGGCCGAGGACGTGATGGTCCAGCGATCCAGCAAGGTCGACTACTTCCACGGGGAGGCCGGCTGATGGCGCGCGAGGCCGCGATCGAGGACACCGAGACCGGGCGCCTGCCGGCCGAAGATGGCTGGTTCATCCTCAATCTCGGGGAGATCGGCTGGGAGACGGTGCCCGGGGGCGGCACCTGGTGCACGTTCGAGGCGCCGGCCGCGCCCTCGCCGCTGCTCGGCATCGGCGTGCACATCCTCGAGGCGGGTGAGACGCCGGGCTTCTACCACGCTGAGAGCAACCAGGAGGGCTTCCTGGTGCTGTCCGGCGAATGCGTGGCGATCGTCGAGGGCGAGGAGCGGCGCATGGGCCCGTGGGACTACCTGCACTGCCCGCCGGGGACGGCGCACATCACGATCGGCGCCGGCGACGAGCCGTGCGCCATCCTGATGGTCGGAACGCGCTCGCCCGACCGCACGCTGCACTACCTGGTCGAGCCGTCGGCCGCGCAGTACGGCGCGTCGGTCTCCGTGCCCACCGATTCGCCACGGGAGGCGTACTCGGAGCGACCGCCGATCACGCCCGCGCCGTCGCCGTGGCCGTTGGCGTAGGCGCCGGGGAGGCGATCAGCGCGGCCGGCCCCGGCGCGGTTGCGGCGGGAGCTCGCTCGCGCCGACGTGCTCATCGAGCCAGGCGTTGAGCGGAGCGCAGGCGGCCCAGGCCGTGCCGCGAGGGCGGCCGGTGGGTCGTCCTGGCGGGGCGCCCCCCGGCCGGACCCTCGTACGCTGGACCCATGAGCCAGCGCATCCTCGTGGTCGACGACGACCCCACGGTGCTGCGCATGCTCGTCCGCACGCTCGCGGCGGAGGGGCACGAGGTCGAGGCGGCGGCGGACGGCGGCGCGGCGCTGGCCGCGGTCGAGCGACGCGCGCCCGACGCGATCGTCCTCGACGTCGCGATGCCCGGCATGGACGGCCTGTCGGTCTGCCGGCGGCTGCGGGCGGGCGGCTTCACGGCGCCGGTGATGCTGCTCACGGCCCGCGACGCGGTAGCCGACCGGGTCGCCGGCCTGGAGGCCGGCGCCGACGACTACCTCCTCAAGCCGTTCGCCGTGGAGGAGCTGCTGGCGCGCCTCACCGCCATCGAGCGGCGCGGCCGGCCGATGGCCGAGGTGCTGGCGGCGGGATCGCTGCGCCTGGACCCCCACGCGCGCGAGGTGCACCGCGACGGGCGCACGGTGGCGCTGACCGAGCGCGAGGCGGCGCTGCTCGAGCTGCTGCTGCGCCATCCCCGGCTCGTGGTCAGCCGCCAGCAGGCCGTCGAGGAGGTCTGGCAGGGCGCGGCCGTCGACAACGTGGTCGACCGCTGTGTCAT
The DNA here is from genome assembly GCA_025963905.1 of Solirubrobacterales bacterium. Taxonomy (GTDB): domain Bacteria; phylum Actinomycetota; class Thermoleophilia; order Solirubrobacterales; family Solirubrobacteraceae; genus JAOPZW01. Next base: position 2,210 of record JAOPZW010000184.1, read on the forward strand.
GAGCCTGCGCCGCAAGCTCGGCGAGCCGCCGGTCATCCGCACGGTGCGGGGCGTCGGCTTCGTCCTGGAGCCATGAGCCGGCTTCCGCTGCGCCTGCGCGTCGCGCTCGCCGCCGCGGCCGGCGTGCTCTTGGCCGTCGCGGCCCTGGGCTTCGCCGCGCAGTACCTCGTGCGCCACGAGCTGCGCGCCTCGCAGGACCGCGGGCTGCGGACCCGGGCCGGCGACGTGGCGCGGCTGAGCGCCTCCGCGCCGGCCCTGCTGACCACCCCGGGCGCGCTCGATGCACCCAACGGCGGCCAGGACCTCCTGGTCGAGGTGCTCGACCGCGGCGGGCGGATCGTGGCGCGCTCCGGCGCTCTGGGCGGCCGTCTCCTGCCGGCGGACACGCTGGTGAGCGCCGCCATCCGGTCCGGACGCACGGGGTTCACGCACGCGCGGCTCTCGGGTGAGCCGCTGCGCATCTTCGTCGCTCCGCTGCCCGACGCCGGCGGCCCGGCGGCGGGCGGCGCGGTCATCCTCGCCTCCACCGAGCGTGAGATCGAGCACACCGCCGACCGCGTCCGCACCCTCATCCTCCTGTCGGCGCTGGTGGCGGCGGCGATCGGCGCCGCGGTGGCCGCCGCGCTGACGGGCCGCGGCCTCGCGCCGCTGCGCCGCCTGTCGGCCGCGGCGAACGACATCGAGCGCACGGGAGACCCGGCGCGACGCCTGCCGACCGCCGCCGGCGGGGAGATCGGCGAGCTCACGCGCACGCTCAACGCGATGCTGGCTGCGCTCGAGCAGGCGCGCAGCAACGAGCGCCGCTTCCTCGCCGACGCCTCGCACGAGCTGCGCACGCCGGTGACGGCGGTGCGCGGCAACGCCGAGTACCTCGCGCGCCACGGGGCGGACGACGAGACGATCGCCGATCTGCGCGCCGACGCTGAGCGCCTGTCGCGGCTGGTGGACGACCTGCTCGCCCTCGAGCGCCAGGCCCACGCCGGCCCCGCACACGATCCGGTCGGCCTCGACGAGCTGGCGCACACGGTGGCGGCCGCCCACGCCGAGCTCGTCACGGTGCCGGCCCCCGAGCCCGTCGCCGTGCGCGGCGACCGCGAGGCTCTGCGGCGCGCGGTGGAGAACCTCGTCGCCAACGCGCTGCTGCACGGCGCCCCGCCGGTCACGATCACCGTGCGCCGCGTGGGCGACCGTGCGCATCTGGCGGTCGCGGACGCCGGGCCCGGCCTGGCGCCCGAGGAGACCGAGGCGGCCTTCCGGCGCTTCTGGCGCGGCGCGGCGTCGCGCGCGCGGGGCGGGTCCGGGCTCGGCCTGGCCATCGTGCGCGCCACCGCTCGCGCACACGGTGGCGACGTCGAGGCCCGGGGCGCCACCTTCACCCTGGACCTGCCTGCCATCGCGGCGGGCGGGAAGATCGTCAGAGACTCGTCAGAGACGCCGTCTACCGTCGGCAAGGTCCGCAGTTCGAGCTGATCGAGAGCCATGCTTCGTCGCCTCCCCACCTCCCGCCTTCTTGCCCTCCTCGTCGCCGTCGTCGCCGCGCTCGGCGGCGGTACCGCCATCGCCATGGCCGCCCTCGGCGGCAGCGGCGCCAAGCCGCCCGCCAAGTCCCTCGCCCAGGCGCTGCACGACGCGGCGGCCGGCACGGCGGCTCAGGGCGTCACCGCGCGGATCACGTTCACGAACCATCTGATCGACAGCTCGAGCCTGACCAAGGGCTCCAACCCGCTGCTGTCGGGCGCCACCGGGCGCCTGTGGGCGGCCCCCGACGGGCGCCTGCGCCTGGAGCTGCAGTCCGACGCCGGCGACGCGCAGGTCACCAGCGACGGCAAGGTGCTCTCGATCTTCGACGGCACCTCGAACACGATCTACCGCATCACGCTGCCCCAGGACGCCTCCGCGAAGACCGACAGCGGGGGAGGCGGCGCGGCGCCGACGGTCACGAAGATCCAGCAGTTCCTCGATCAGCTGGCCAAGCACGCCGACGTCTCGGGCGCGACCCCCGACAACGTCGCCGGCCGCCCCGCCTACACCACGCGCATCACGCCCAAGCACGACGGCGGCCTGATCGGCGCCGCCGAGCTGGCGTGGGACGCCGCCAACGGCACGCCGCTGCGCGCCGCGGTCTACGCCGCGAACAACCCCAACCCGGTGCTCGAGCTCACGGCGACCGACATCTCGTTCGGCCCCGTCGACGCGGCGACGCTCGCCGTGACGCCGCCCGCGGGAGCGAAGGTCACCAAGGTCGACCTCAGCGGCGCCGGCCAGGGCCACAGCCGTACCGCCGGCAAGAGCGCCAAGGAGCAGCCCAGCGACCCCAAGCAGGTCGCGGCCCAGCTGCCCTTCTCGCTGAGCGCGCCGGACACGCTCGTCGGCCTGCCCCGCCAGGACGTGCGCGCCGTCGACCTCGACGGCGGCAAGGGCGCGCTGGTGACCTACGGGGCGGGTCTCGGCGGCATCGCCGTGCTCGAGCAGCCCGGCGGAAGTGCGGCGCCCGCCGCCCCGCAATCAGGCGACCGCCACCACCAGCTGTCGCTGCCGCAGATCTCCATCAACGGCGCCAGCGGCGAGGAGCTGGCGACGGCGCTGGGCACACTCGTGCGCTTCGAGCGCGGCGGCGTGCAGTACACGATCATCGGGTCGGTCCCGCCGGCCGCCGCCGAGGCCGCGGCGAGGGCGCTCTAGTGGCCCTTCTCGCAACGTGTCGCCGGGAATGCCGGGCGCCGATCACCGTCAGGCTGTGTCCTCAGTCGCGGCCACGGCGCTGCCATGGCCTGCTCCTTGCGTCCTTGCCTGACGGCGCCGGCATCCCGGCATTCCCAGACGAACGTCACGAGAAGGACCACTAGCGAATGGCGGACGCCCCGCCCGTGGAGGTCCGCGGGCTCGTCAAGCGCTACGGCGACGTGTACGGCTACCTCGGGCCCAACGGCGCCGGCAAGACGACCGTGCTGCGCATGCTGCTGGGCCTTATCCGGCCGACGGCAGGCGAGGTGCGCCTGTTCGGGCGCGATCCGATGCTGGCCGGGGCGGCGGCCCTGGACGGCGTCGCGGGCTTCGTCGAGGCGCCGCGCTTCTACCCCTACCTGTCGGGTCGCAAGAACCTCGAGCTGCTCGCCGCGCTCGACGGGCACGAGGCGGCCGGCCGGATCGACGAGGCGCTGGACATCGTCGAGCTGACCGACCGCCAGCGCCACCGCGTCGGGGGCTACTCGCACGGCATGCGCCAGCGCCTCGGCGTCGCCGCGGCCCTGATCCGCGACCCCAAGCTCCTGCTGCTCGACGAGCCGGCGACCGGGCTCGACCCCGCCGGGATGCGCGACATGCACGCGCTGGTCGCGCGGCTGTCGCTGGCCGGGACGACCGTCCTGCTCTCGAGCCATCTCCTCACCGAGGTCGAGGAGCTGTGCAACCGCGTGGCGATCGTGCGCAGCGGGCGGATCGTGTTCGAGGGCGCGCTCGAGGACGCCAAGCGCACCGCCGGCGGGGAGTGGCGCCTGCGCACGACCGACGACGCGCGCGCGGCCGATGTCTGCCGTGCGCAGCGCGGGGTCACCGGCGTGCGGGCCGAGCCGCTCGAGCTGCGCTTCCAGGCGACCGAGGACGCCGCCGCCGCGCTCTCGGTCGCGCTGGTCGAAGCCGGGCTGGCGATCCGCACCCTCGTCCCGCACACGGCGACGCTCGAGGACCTCTTCTTCCGCCTGACCGAAGACGAACCGGAGCCGGCGCCCGCCGACTCCGTCCCCGCCGTCACCGAGGCGGACTGATGCCGGCGCTGCGGACCGTCTACGGCTGGGAGCTGCGCAAGCTCGTCGCCCAGAAGCGCACCTACCTCGGCCTCGGCGCCGCGGCGCTGGTGCCGGTGATCTTCGTCGTGGCGCTCGGCCTGCAGTCCGGCCAGCCAGAGGACGTCCCCTTCGGGCGCTACGTCCGCCAGTCGGGCCTGGCGATCCCGCCGGTGATCCTGATCTTCGGGTCCTACTGGCTGTTCCCGCTCATCACGGCGCTCGTGTCCGGGGACATCGTGGCGGCCGAGGACCACAACGGGACCCTGAAGACGATCCTCACCCGCTCGGTCGGCCGGGGGCGGATCTTCGCCGCCAAGGTCCTGGCGTCGCTGACCTACGCCGTCGTCGCCCTGCTGGTGATGGGCCTGACGGCCGTCGTCGGCGGGGTCATCGCGTCGGGCTTCCATCCGCTGGTGACGCTCTCGGGCACGACCGTCAGCGCGGGCCGCGCGCTCCTGCTCATCGGCGCGAGCCTGTTCGTGTACCTGCTGCCGCTGGCGGCCGTCGCCGCGATCGCCCTGCTCCTGTCGACGATCACGCACAACTCCGCGGCCGCGGTCGTCGGCGCGCTGATGATCAGCCTGCTGCTCCAGCTCGTGACGATCATCCCCGGCCTCGGCGCGCTGGGCCCCTACCTGCTGCCGACCCAGTTCAACGCGTGGCAGGGCTTCCTGCGCACGCCCGCGGACTGGGCCCCCGTCCTGCGCGCGGCCTGGGTCTGCGCGCTCTACGCCGTGCCCTGCCTGGGCGCCGCGTACCTCAACTTCCTGCGCCGCGACGTCGCAGGCGGTTGAGCAGCGCCGCACGCGCCTGCGGCCGGCGAGCATCCGTGGGATCGTGCCGCACGTGCACGAGACCAACTGGGGCGGCAACCACACCTACCGCGCCGAACGGCTGCATCGCCCGTCGACCCTCGACGAGGTCCGCGAGATCGTGGCCCGCGCGCCGCGCGTGCGCGTGGTCGGATCGCGCCACTCGTTCAGCGACATCGGCGACTCCTTGGAGCTGCTGGCGCTGGACGGCCTGCCGGCGGACGTCTCGGTCGACCACGCGGCGAGGACCGTCACGCTGGCGGCGGGCCTCACCTACGCCGAGCTGGCCGAGGCCCTGCGACCCGAGGGCGTCGCCCTGCAGAACCTCGCGTCGCTGCCGCACATCTCGGTGGGGGGCGCGATCGCCACCGCCACGCACGGCTCCGGCGAGTCCGGTGGCAACCTGGCGACGGCGGTCGCAGGCATCGAGATGGTCACGTCGAGCGGCGACATCGTCACCGCGTCGAGGGGCGACGAGGACTTCGACGGGCTCGTGGTCGGCCTGGGAGCGCTCGGGGCGGTGACGCGCGTCACGCTCGACGTCGAGCCCGCCTACGACGTGCGCCAGCGCGTGTTCGAGGGGCTGAGCTGGGAGGCACTCTTCCGGGACTTCGACGCCGTGAGCGCGAGCGCCGACAGCGTCAGCGTGTTCACGCGCTGGGAGGACGCCACGGCTCAGGTCTGGCTCAAGAGCCGCGTGACCGGCGACCCCGAGGACGTGCGCGCCGCGTTCTTCGGCGCGCCGGCCGCCACCGTCGAGCGACACCCGATCCTCGGCATCGACCCCGTCAACTGCACGCCCCAGCTCGGCGTGCCCGGCCCGTGGTACGACCGGCTGCCGCATTTCCGCATGGGCTTCATGCCGAGCAGCGGAGCGGAGATCCAGTCGGAGTACTTCGTCGCGCGCCGGGACGCCGTCGCCGCCATCAGCGCGACGCTCGCCGTGGGCGACGCCATCCGGCCCGTCCTCCAGGTCTCCGAGATCCGCACGATCGCTGCCGACCGGCTGTGGATGAGCCCGCAGTACGGCCGGGACACCGTCGCGCTGCACTTCACATGGACGCGCGACCAGCCGGCCGTCGAGCGTGCCCTGCTCGAGCTCGAGGCCGCGCTCGCGCCGTTCGCCGCGCGCCCCCATTGGGGCAAGCTGTTCCTCGCCGACGCCGCCACGATCGCCCCGCTCTACGAGCGCCTCCCGGACTTCGCCGGGATCGTCGAGCGGTACGACCCGCGGGGAGCGTTCCGCAACGGCTGGCTGGAGCGCCGCGTCCTCGGCCCGTCGGCCGGGCGCTAGTCTGCTCCGCCGTGGGCGCCGACGACGGACTTCAGACGATCCCCTTTGCCTCCGCCACCGAGTGGGAGTCGTGGCTGGAGGCCAACCACGCCATGTCCGCGGGGGTCTGGATCAAGATGGCCAAGAAGGACTCCGGCATCGACAGCGTCCGCTACCCGGAGGTCCTGGACAGCGCGCTGTGCTTCGGGTGGATCGACGGGCGGCGCGAGGCGCTCGACGAGGAGTACTTCCTCCAGCGCTACACCCCGCGGCGGTCGCGGAGCAGGTGGTCGCGGATCAACCGCGAGAAGGCCCAGCTCCTGATCGAGGCCGGCAGGATGCGGCCGGCCGGCCTCGCGGAGGTCGAGCGGGCGAAAGCCGACGGCCGGTGGGCGGCGGCCTACGCGGGCCAGCGGAGCATCGGCGTGCCCGACGACCTCCAGCGCGAGCTCGACGCGTCCCCCGGCGCCAAGGCGTTCTTCGCCGAGCTCACCGGCCAGAACCGGTACGCGATCCTCTATCGGCTGCAGGACGCCAAGAAGCCCGAGACGCGCGCGCGCCGCCTGGCGCAGTTCGTGGCGATGCTCGAGGCGGGCGAGACGCTGCACCCCTGACGAGCCAAGATGGGTCGCGACACAACCCATCTAGGCCGCCTGCGCGGTGTCAGGGTCCCCGGCGAGCACGCGGTCGAGCTGCTTGCGTGAGTTGATGTCGAGCTTGGCGAAGACCTTGTGCAGGTGGTACTCGACGGTCCTCGGGCTGATGAACAGCTGGCTGCCGATCTCGGGGTTGGTGAGCCCGCCACGCGCGAGATGGGCGATCTGGGCCTCTTGGGCGGTGAGGTGGTCGCTGGTCTCCAGGGTGCGCTTGCGGGCGGTCTCGCCCGTGGCGCGCAGCTCGCGCGCGGCGCGCTGCGCGAACGCGTCGAGCCCCATCTCCCGGAACATCTCGTGGGCGGTGCGCAGCTGCTCGCGGGCGTCGATGCGCCGGCGCTCCCGGCGCAGCCACTCGCCGTAGAGGAGATGGGCGCGGCCGAGCTCGACGCGCACGCGGGTGCGACCGAGCCGGTCGATCGCCTCGCGGTAGAGGTCCTCGGCCACCTGTCGCTCGCTCAGCAGCGCCCGGCAGCGCGCCTCGATCCCCAGCGCCCAGTCGCTGCCGATGGGTCGCGTCGTCCCGGCGAGGCGCTCGAGGGCGTCGGCCGCGCGCGCGGGCTTCCCGCTCCGGGCCGCCGCCTCGATGAGCTCCGGCAGTGACGGGTTGGAGTCCTGCGGGTAGTCGCTGGCCTGGGCCGCGGCCAGCGCGTCCTCGTAGCGGCCGAGGCCGTTGTAGAGCACGGCGGTCGCCCACTCGATGGCGGCCATCCCGATTCCCTCGCCCTGGGCCATGACCTCGTTCATGCTGACCTCGGCCAGCTGGCGGGCCTCCTCCTCCCGGCCCCGGCACGCGGCCAGCGACAGGGCGCCATAGGGCGCGAAGCGGGCGCCGGTCGCCTCGGTGACCTCTTCCATCTCCTCGTTGAGCGACGTGGCCGCGGCCAGCTCGCCGGCGTGCAGGTGCAGGCCGATGCGCGACCAGAGGGCGATGGGGAGCTCGGTCAGCGCGCCGGCCTCGCGGGCCAGCTCGACGTGACGGGCCGAGAGCACGTCCCAGGTCTCGTCGTCCCACAGCAGCGCAGCGGTATGGCAGGCCAGCCACAGCCAGCGGATCCCCTCTTCCCGGGAGATCTCCTCGCTGCGAAAGCCGCTCAGCGCCTGGCGCAACATCGGCAGGGCCGTCGCATGACCGTCGGTGATCAGCAGCGCCAGGCCGTCGAGCAGCAGGTCGGGGGCACGCACCGGCTGCGACGGTCCGGGCGCCGCACGGACGGCCCGCGCCACCTCCAGAACGCCGCCGGCGCCGGCCAGGCGACCGACGAACATCGCCGAGGAGACCGCATCCAGGTAGGTCTCGCGCGCCAGCCCGGCATCGAGCGGCTCGAGCTCCCTGGCGGCCTTGAGCAGCAGTGGGGTGGCGTCGCGACCGCGGTTGACCGCAAAGGCGATCTGGGCGCGAAGCAGGTCCACCCGGGCGCGCTGGAGCTCGTCGAGCGGTCCTGCTTCCACCGAGCACAGCAGGTCGAGCGCCGCGTCGGGTGCGCCGGCCTGGAGCTTGGCCTGCGCGGCGGCCAGCGCGCGCTGTGCCCGCCGCCCGGGCTCGATCGTCAGTCCGGCCGCCTGCTCCAGGAAGCCGGCCGCCGCGGCAAGGCCTCCGCGCGCCTGAGCACGGCCGGCCGAGCGCTCGAGCTCCAGCGCCACCTGTTCGTCGGGCCCCGCCGCCGCCTGCGCCCGATGCCAGGCGCGGCGATCGGGATCGACGTCGGGATCGGTGACCTCGGCCAGCGCGCCGTGGACGGCCCTGCGGTCGTCGGGCGACGCGCTCCGGTAGACGGCGGAACGCACCAGCGGATGGCGGAAGCGCACCCGCGGACCGAACTCGCAGAGCCCGGAGGCGGCCGCGGGTGCCGCGGCCTCGACGCCGATCCCCAGCCGCTGCGCCGCGCGCCACAGCAGCACGGGCTCGCCCATCGGCTCGGCCGCCGCCACGAGCAACAGGCGCCGGGTCTGGGTCGGGAGCTGGTCCAGACGCCGCAGGAAGCTCTCCTCGATCTGGCCCGAGAGCGCCCCGCTGTCCGCGCACCCGCCGAACCCGCCCGCCAGCTGCGCCGACGTCAGCCCCCGCGGCAGCTCGAGCAGCGCGAGCGGATTGCCCCGCGTCTCGGCCACGATGCGGTCGCGCACGCGCTCGTCCAGCGGCCCCCGGATCACCGAGCCCAGCAGCGCCCGCGCATCGGCATCGGAGAGGCCCTGGACGAGCAGCTCCGGCAGCCCGCTGAAATCGTGTCCCTCGCAAGGCTCGCGCACGGCGAACATCACGGCGACCGCGTCGGCGGACACTCGGCGCGCGACGAACGACAGCGCCTGCGCCGAGGCCCGGTCCAGCCACTGCGCGTCATCGATCACGCAGACCAGCGGCCGCTCCTCGGCCACCTCGCCGACGAGGCCCAGCGCCGCCACACCGACGAGGAAGCGATCCGGGGCGTCACCGGCGCTGAGCCCGAACGCGGTGCGCAGCGCATCGCGCTGGGGACCGGGCAGCCCCTCGAGCCGATCGAGCATCGGCGCGCACAGCTGATGCAGCCCGGCGAACGCCAGCTCCATCTCGGACTGCACGCCGGCCGCCCGGACCACCCGGCATCCCGACGCCTGCGCGACCGCGTACTCCAACAGCGCCGTCTTGCCCACGCCCGGCTCTCCGCGCACGACCAGCGCCCGGCTCTCACCGGCGCGAACGGCGTCAAGGAGCCGGTCGAGGGCCTCGCACTCGGTGCGCCGCCCGCGCAGCATCTACCAGCACCGCCCCGCGTGCCGGACGGACCGGCCCCGGGGCGGCGGCCGAACGTCGATCCGCTCCCCGACCGGCGGCGGAGCCTCCTGCCGGTGGTTCCCTCGGCCGCGCGGATGTCGCGGCCCGGTGAAGTCTGGCGGCATGAGCATGAATCCCATCTCTCCCACGTCAATGGATCCCGCCTGAGGATCATCGCGCCCCCGGTGCCCATCGTCGTCGCGGCCAGCCCCCATCTCAAACCCAAGCCAGCCGGACTCTCGATCTTCCTGCTAGCGGCAATGTCAGATCGCGTCATCGGTGCTATCCGTATCGTCGGCCACATATCGATGCACCGATCGGGGGACCCGGCCGATGCGTCTCCGCGAGCCGGATGGTCTTCTCCCACGACATCCATCCGGCTTCCGGGAGGACGCCTGCGACGCCGAATGACGGGCGCCGCGCGCCCGCGCCTGAGGATCGTCAGAGACTCGTCAGAGAGGCCGTATAGCGTCCGGCGACGTCAGGTGGTCGTCTCGCCTGCGAGTCAGGGTGATGGACTCGGACTTCACATCCTGACCACAGCGGTCCGGGGTCGCCTGCCAGAGTGTCTCTCCCCGAACCGCCGATGAGTTTTCCGCCCCGGGCGGGTCCGAGACTGCACATGCCCAACCCCCGTCCGTGAAGGCGCCTGATTCCGCCATGCCCTCCGCTTCCCGCCCCAGCTCCCGCTTCGCCCGTCTTGCCCGCGTCTGCAACCGCCATCGCTGGCGGACCTTCGGCGCCTGGCTGCTCGCTCTCGTCGTGATCCAGGTGGTCGCGTCCGGGGTGGGCACGAAGCAGATCTCGAGCTTCCGCCTGCCCGGCACCGAGAGCCAGCGCGCTTACGACCTGCTCGCCCAGCACTTCCCGGCCGCCAAGGGCGACAGCGACCAGCTCGTCTTCAGGGCGCGCAGCGGCACGCTCAGCGACAGCGCCAACAAGGCGCGCATCGAGGCCGCGCTGAAGCAGGTTGCCGGGGCGAGCTCCGTCGCCGGCGTCCAGAGCCCGTTCTCGCCGGGCGGCCAGCTGACGAAGGACGGCCGGATCGGCGTCGCCACGCTCACGTACAAGAAGAGCACCAACGACATCAAGCCCAAGACGCTCGAGACCATCGAGAACGCCGCGTTCACCGCTCGCAGCGCGAGCCTGCAGGTCGAGCACGGCGGGCCCGGGGCGGAGGTCGTGCGCTTCAGCAAGAGCCAGGGCCCGTCGGAGTTCTTCGGGATCATCGCCGCCGCCATCGTGCTGATGATCACGTTCGGCTCGCTCGTCGCGGCCGGGCTGCCGCTGCTGGCGACGATGTTCGCTCTCGGAACGTCGCTCGGCGTCATAACGCTCATCAGCCACCTGGTCGACACGCCCGACTTCGCCACGCAGCTGGCATCGCTCATCGGCCTCGGCGTCGGCATCGACTACGCGCTGTTCGTCGTCACGCGGTTCCGCGCGGAGGTCAGGGGCGGACGCGATCGCGACGAGGCGATCGAGATGGCGATCGACACGGCCGGGCGCACGGTGATGTTCGCGGCGATCACGGTCGTGATCGCGCTGCTCGGCCTGTTGCTGCTCGGCCTGAGCTTCATGCAGGGCGTGGCGCTCGGCGCCGCGACCGCGGTCCTCGCAACGATGTTCGCCGCCCTGACCATCATCCCGGCGCTGATCGGCGGCTCGGGCAACTTCATCGACGGCGTGCTGACCGAGTTCGATGCCCGCGGCGGCTTCCGCTTCTGGGGAACCAGGCGGCGGCTGCCGCTTGCGGGGCGCCAGTGGCGTTCCCGGCGCGTCGCGCGCCGTGAGGGCAAGCGCGCACACGGCGCCGGCTGGGAGCGCTGGTCACACGCCGTCCAGCGCCGCCCATGGCTCGCCGCCGGGATCGCGCTGGTGCTGCTCATCGCCCTGGCGCTGCCGGCGACCAACCTGCGCCTGGGCTCCAGCGACGCCGGCGTCGACCCGCCCGGTACGACGACGCGCAACGCCTACCACCTGATCGCCCAGGGCTTCGGCGCCGGGACGAACGGCTCGTTCCTGCTGGTCGCCGAGCTCGCCAAGAAGGGCGACAAGGCGGCAGCCCAGGCGATAGCCGCGGCCGTGCGCAACGACAAGGACTTCACGTTCGTCGCGCCGCCCGCGGTGTCCCCCGACGGCGTGGTCGCGACCGTCGCCGCCTACCCGCGGACCGGCCCCCAGGAGAAGGCCACCACCGACACGCTCACGCGGCTGCGGAACGGCGTCGTGCCGGCGATCGAGCGTCAGACGGGCGCGCGCGTCGAGGTCGGGGGCTTCACGGCGTCCAACGAGGACTTCTCGCACGTGGTCGCGGGCAAGCTGCCGCTCTTCGTCGGCGTCGTCGTGCTGTTCAGCGCGCTGCTCCTCCTGGCGGTGTTCCGCTCGGTGATCATCCCGATCAAGGCGGCGGTGATGAACCTGCTGTCGATCGGGGCGGCGCTGGGCTTCGTGACCCTGATCTTCCAGGACGGGCACGGAGCCGGACTGCTGGGCATCGGCACCGGCCCGATCGAATCCTTCGTCCCGGTGCTGATGTTCGCGATCGTGTTCGGCTTGAGCATGGACTACGAGGTCTTCCTGATCTCGCGCGTGCACGAGGAGTGGGAGCGGACGCACGACGCCTCCAGGGCGGTCGCGCGGGGCCTGCAGACCACCGGAGGGGTGATCACCGCCGCCGCGTCGATCATGGTCCTCGTGTTCGCGTCGTTCGCGCTCGGCGACGACCGCATCATCAAGCTGTTCGGGCTCGGGCTGGCCAGCGCCGTGTTCTTCGATGCGGTGATCATCCGCTGCCTGCTCGTCCCGGCGCTGATGGAGATCTTCGGGCGGCACGCGTGGTGGCTGCCCTCGTGGCTCGAGCGCCGCCTGCCGCGCCTGGCGATCGAGGCGCCCGCGGGCCACCGGCCCGCGCCGGTTGCGGAGCCCGTGCCCGACCCCGTCTAGCGGCCTTCTAGGGCGACCGCCGATCCTCCAGCCGCTCCGGGCCCACGGCGCCCGGAGCGGCGCGCTGTGCGACATTCATCGCATGGCACGAGCGCTCCTGGCGATGCTCGGCATCGGAGCGATCGCGGCGTGCGGCGCAGCAGGGGCGCCCCGGCCACAGCGGCCGACCGTCGCGGCGCATCGCTCGGTGTCCACCGCCGCGGCCGCCCCGTCACCGCCGCCGGGCTCCGCCGCACCCGTCGTGCTGGGACGCTCCGAGGGTGGACGCCCGATCGTCGCGATCCACGCCGGCGATGGGCGCGGCCCGCGGGTGCTGGTCGTCGGGGCGATCCACGGCAACGAGCTCGCCGGCATCGCGGTCGCCCGCGCGCTCGAGGGCGTCCGGGCCGGCGCCGACATCTGGGTCGTCCCCAACCTCAACCCGGACGGCGCGGCGCGCGGGACGCGCCAGGACGGGCGCGGGGTGGACCTCAACGCCAACTGGTCGTCGCAGTGGCGCGGTGGTGGCCGGCCCTGGGACGTCTACTACCCGGGCCCGCGCCCCTTCTCCGAGCGCGAGACACGGCTCGCGCGAAGCCTGATCCTGCGCGTCCGGCCCCAGGTGACGATCTGGTACCACCAGCACATGAACGTGGTCTGGGCCTGGGGGCCGAGCACCGCGGCAGGGCGCCGGTACGCCAAAGCTGCCGGGATGCGCCTCTATCACCGTCACTGGCTCTCCGGCACGGCCGCGAACTGGCAGAACCACCACCTGCCCACGGCGGCGGCGTTCACCGTCGAGCTCCCGGCGGGCAGCCTGACGCCGCCCCAATTGCACCGGCAGGTCCGAGCTGTGCTCGCGCTTGCCGCCCCTCAGGGGAGCACGGGCGGCTGACTGGGCGGGATCGGAGTCGGTTCCGGGCTGGGCGCCGGGAGGGGCGTCTCCTGGTAGGTCACCGTGAAGGCGTCTCCGCTCGCGGACAGGCCGCTCGGCATTGCTCCGGCCGAGGTGCCTCCGGTCGCGATGCCGGTTCCGAAGGAGAGCCCGGGGTCAGGAGAGAGCGCGATCGCCGTCGGCGACCACCCGGGGTCCCGGATCGCGCCGGTGTGCCCGGCGGCGTTCCTCGCGCTCGCGTGGTTGAAGCTCACGCTGCCGAAGTTGGCCAGCGGGAGCGTCTGGCATCCGCCCTGGTCGCACGACGACGGCGCCTCGGCGATCCAATCTGCCGCGGTCACGTCGACCTGCTTGGCGTGCAGCTGCTTGGTGAAGACGGTGCCGCGCGTGCGGTTGGCGAGGTAGAACTTGACGGTCTTCCCCACCACGGTCACGCTCGCCGACAGCTTGTCGCCCGGGCGCACGGCGATCGGGATGTGAACCGAGGGGGCGGGCACCACCTCGTACCACGCCGAGTAGAAGGCCTGGCCCTTCGAGCTGCAGTCCGACTGGGTTCCGATCTGCTCCAGGGCGTTCGCGGTCGAGTGAAAGCCCCCGATGCCGACCCAGTAGGCCGAGTACTGGCGCTCGCCCACAGAGCAGCTGGCCGCCGGCTGCACCCAGGTGCTGGCAACGCGCCGGAAGCGGACTCCGGGCTTGCTGACCACGTACCCGGCCCAGTTCGCGCTCTGCGCCGGGTGCATCGGGGCGCGCGCGTCGACGACCGGCGCGAACGCGAGAAGCGTGGCGAGCGACGTGAGGAGGATGGGAATCCGGCGGACCATGTGGTGCAGCGCTGCTCCAGCGCTGCGACCATCGTCCGGCGCATGCCGCCCCGATGAGACTGAACGCGCGTCCAGCGTCGCGCGGCCATTCGACCAAGGCCCTCACCACCGCACCGCGTGTCGCTCCATCACCCCGAACCCTTCGGCCAGCGCCGGTCCTCCCGGCAGCTCGCCCGTGAACGTCCCGAACGGCTCGCGGTAGTCGCTCACGAACACCTTGAGGTCGTCGCGGCGGGCGCGCTGCGCTTCGGCGTGGAAGTCCAGCGCCGCGCCGTCCTCGGCGAAGGCGATCCCGACAGATCAGGCGCGAAGCGCACCGGTCCGACCTCCCGAGGCGCGCCTGCGGCCCACACGGTTCGCTCGCTGCCGCGCGGAGCGTCGTGGACTCCGGTCACGAGATTCCACGCCAGCGCGGTGCCGTCGACCGCGGTGCCCACCCCGGCGCACCAGTCCCACGCCGTCTCCCGCGCGTGGTAACCGGCGGAGTCGTCGATCAGCGCGGCCGCGTCGACGGCGAGCGTGCGGCCGCCGGCGATCAGCGAGCCGCGCGCGCGAGCGGGCTGCTTGCGCGTCCAGATGTACTCGGCGCCGTGGCGGCTGACGACCTCGACCGCCTCGCCGGTCGCTTCCAGAAGGAGCTCGGCGACGCCCGGCACGTGGACGCGCCCGTGGTCGACGACGATGCCTCCCCGCCGGAACCCGGTCCGCTCGGACAGCTCGCGGCGCTCGCGGTCCCACACGGCCCAGAAGACCTGGCGGAGCGCGGCGATGCGCACCACGCCGAAGCAGGCCAGCGCCTCGGGTCCGTAGACCCCGACGTAGCGCCAGCGCTTCAGCGGGCGCCCGCCGCGCAGCAGCGGCATGCGCCCGGGCGGCAGCGGGAGGCCCGCGGGCCGCGTTGCGCCGTCGCCCCGGTGGGGCAGCACATCGAGCATGGGTCTATCCTCTTCGAACTCAGATTGACTCGTCAGTCAACCCGGGGGAAACGGAAGATGCGGCGTGCGCGCGGCAGCGGTTCAGCTCAACTCGACACCTAACAAGGGCCGCAACCTCGAGACGGCCGACCGGCTCGTCCGCCGGGCCGCGGCCGAGGGCGCCCAGCTCGTCGTCCTGCCCGAGAAGTGGCCGGTGCTGGGCACGGGCTCCGACCTGCGCGACGGCGC
>JAOPZW010000185.1 GCA_025963905.1 Solirubrobacterales bacterium
GGCACACGCCAGGCACTCATCGTCACCGGCAACGTCTATGTCATCGAACTGCACGTCCGTCCGATCACCCAGCAGCCCGCCCGGATTGAGTGGACCCGCCAAGGCCGGAGCGACGGGATTGACGTCCGGATCCCAGCCGATGTCGCCAGCGGCTGGCCAGACGGAGTGCCGGCGGGCCGCCCCGACTGGTGGGACTGAGCGGCCGGCGCCAGCCAACCGATCTCCCGAGGACCGAACGTCATCAGCGGCTGTCCCGTCGATGGAAAGGGCAGCGAGCATCCAGGGTAGGGAGCGACCCCAGCCCCGTTCGTAACCGGCCTTCGGGAACCGGGCACAGCAGCGTTAGCTGACGCTGAAGCGCGCGCTGTGCTGGGTGCGGCTCGTTCCGTTGGTCGCGCCCACGCGCCGGCGACCGCGGCGCCGCCTCAGCGGGGCCTGGGGTCGATTGCGCCGGGGAGGGTGTGCGTCGTGCCGTGGGCGTCGGTGAAGGAGATCCTTGCGGCCTGGGTGGTGGTGAAGGACGTAGACGTTGTCGATGACCGGGATGGTCTGGGTGCTGCGGTCGGCGTAGGTGATGGTGACGCGGTCGATGCCGTCGGGCAGGATCCCGGTGACGATCGCCTTGCCTCTTGAAGCTCGACGCGGAGCAGGGCCCGCCCACGGCTGACGCGTTTGCGAACGAGCGCTCGCGAGCAGCCCAGCTCGCGAGCGATGTTCGGGTAATCCGCCTCATCGATGATCCGCCGCCGGATCGCCTCCCGCTGATCGGCTGCGAGGTGCTCGAGCGCGGCGAGCGCTGCCGCGCCGGCGGGGTCGGCGCCCAGCGCCTCGATCCGCTCGAGGGTCTCCTCGCCGATCTCGACGTGTTCCATGCCCAGCGCGCGACGCGCGCGATCCTGCACGACGCCACGCCGCCAACTGTCGATCAGCTTGCGGCGCGCGATCGCGAACAGGCACGCGATCGGCTGCGCGACGTCGACCGGCCCTGGCGCCGGCAATGCGCCAGAGCCGCGGCGAACGTCTCCGCGGCCAGATCGGCCGAGACCTCGGCGTCGAACGTGCGGCGCATGAAGAACGCCAGCACCGCGGCCTCGTAGCGCTCATAGAACACGCCGAACGCCTCCGGGTCATCACGAACCCACGACAACAGCTGACGATCGGTGTGCGGCCAATTCGCCATCGCTACCCACACTGACGCAGGCGCGCCGAACTTGTGACACGCGGATCGGCGCGTCTGGGAAACGGAAGCGCGGGTCGTGCGTTGCTCGCCGCGCAATGACGAGCTAATGCGGGCGCAGGCGGAGGTGGTCGAGCACAGTGAGCGCGTCGGTGCGGGTGCGGGGCGTGGCGTTGCTGCCGATGAGGAGCATCGCCTGGTAGACGCGATGGTGGTCGACGAAGGCGAACGCGAAGGCCGTCCGCGCGCCGGCGCACGTGCCGCCGACGCGGGCAGCGGTGTAGCGAAAGCGGGCAGGACGCGCCGTGGCGTGAAGCGCACGGGAGGGGACGCCGGGCCGCTCGGCGACGTAGATGAACGCCCCATTGTTTGGCGTCTGGATCGCGCCCGCCCAGGGTAGGCAGGCGTCGTCGAGGCGTCCGTCGCCCCGGTAGAGGGTCGTGTCCACGCAGTCGCGGATGCGTCGGCGATGCATACGGAACGTCGCCGCGGCGAAGCGTTGGGGCTGGTCGGATCGGACGGCGAGGTTCGCCTCGACGAGTTGCCAGCCGGCGGGAACCTCGCTGCGTCGATCTGAAATGCCCAACAGCCCGCGGCCCGCAAGACGCTGGCGGTGGGGAAATACCGCCAGTGCGACCGTCCGGGAGCACAGCGGTGACTCGGCGCTCAGGGCCGGTGCGGCGGGTTGCCGCGGGGCAGGCGCGTGCGACGACGCGGAACACCACGACGCGGCTGATGGATCCGATCCCGTCCTCGCGCGCTCGTGCCCGCTGGCAGAGCCGGAACCGGGGGACGCCACGCCAGCAACGACGGGCGCCCCGACGATGAGGGCGGCAAGTGCAGCCCTGATCCAGGCAGAGCGCGTCATCTCCACCTCGGAATACGCGCCACGGGCCGACCGCGGTCCCGACCGCGCCCGGAACAGCACACGGCGCGCTGGGCGCCGTAGGCCAGGGCGAGTTCGGCCCCTGAGGTCAGTGAGTTCTCCAGTGGTGCGCACGATGGCTTTGGCGCGTAGATCAGAGGCTGGCCAGCGCGTCGGTCCCAGCGTCGGCGGCCGTCAAGACGCTCCTCGCCGGCTCGCCGGTACGCTGGTTCCGGAGCCTTGGGGGGTGGTGGCCGGTGGCGACCTCGTGAACACTCCCATCCCCGGGTAGCGCATGTTGACTGTCTTAGGTCGGCGCTTCGTCGCCGAGGCCACCCGGTCCACGACGTCGTAAGAGGTGTCCATGCTCACCTCGACGGCAGCGGATATTCCGCGTACACGGGGCGCTGCCGCGGTTCTGGGGTCTTGTTCACGTTGGCTAGTCGACGAACGCGCTGTCGCCGGTTGGCGCGACCGTTTCGTACCAGGGCTTCCATCCGTGTGCGGTTCGCACGACGTAGAAGGCACGTATAGCGATGTTGGCAAAGGGCGCGTTGGGGAGCCAGACGAAGACAATCCAGGACCGCTCGGCACTGCGCTCGCCACAGGCGTGCACGGCCTTGCGCAGGTAGCGCCGCATGTCGATGCCGGGGGCTCCGGTGCCGCGGCGGAGCGTTACGGCGGCAATGGTGTACGCGCCACGGGTGTCGATACCGTGAGCCAGGCGGGACAAGTTTGATTGGACGACCCGCGCGGCCTGTCCTGCAGCGTCTCGCCCTGGCGGCAACGCCCGCGGACATCGCGATGCAGTCGTCGCGAGCCGTGAGCCCTGCCGGAGCTGAGCAGGGCGCGTGGATGTCGGCCGCTGAGCGGTACTCGCGATGCCGCCGCCGACAAGAACCGACGCCGGCAGGAGAACGATTGCCAGTGAGCGCGCTCTCACGACCGCCAGCCGTCCACTCTGGCTGACGGGGCTGGCACGCCGGGATCGTCAAGTCGCTGAACCGGTTCCACGTCGAGCACCCGACCGGGTTGCAGGCCCGTGCCTCGTAGTAGCAGGACCCTTGTCCGGCGGATGGTAGGCGATCGAGGTGGGCGCCGTGCGGGTCCTGTTTGACCAGCGGGTCCGGGGTAATCGTCACCCAGCGGCTGTTGGTGCTGTCCCACCGCGACGAACACCGGGCGATGGCGGCGGCGCTCGGTGGCGCGCTGCCTTGGGCGCTCGCCTTGTGAAATCCGCGCCCGCCGTCCTCCCTTCCTCGTAGCGTCACGGGGAACGTTGCCGACGCCGCCGAAACTATGGAGTCCGGATGACCCGGACGTGCTGAAGGTGCTGGCTGACCCGCACCGGGTTATCCCGTTCCTCGGCGCGGGCATGACGCTTCCGGCCGGGCTGCCCGACACGGCCGGCCTGTCGGCTTTCCTGCAGGGCGGCGAGCTCGGCCGCGGCATCGATTTCGTCGACGGCACCGGCCTGGCTGAGACTTTCAACGTGCTCGCGGCCGCACACGCCCTGGCCGACGTCCGGCGCGCCACCGTCGATCACCTGAAAGCCCTGTCGGCGAAGGCGCGTGACGTGCCGCCCGCTTATCCCCACCTCGTCCACATCCCGTCGCGGTGGATCGTCACGCTCAGCTACGACACATTGCTGGAGCGCGCCGCGCGCGAGGCCCAGCAGCCCTATCAGAGCGTCACGTGGAAGGAGACCGACCGCCTCAATCGCCTGCGGACCGACTACCTCGCGTCGGAGGACAAGCGCGACGAGCTGATCATCTTCCACCTGCACGGTTCGGTGGACGACCCCGACAGCATGGTGGCCGACCGCAGCGGATACCGAGGCGTCGCCGAGGATGGCGTCGTCAGGAACCTGCTCGTCGCCCTGCTGAGCCACCACCGGGCCTGCTGGATGGGTTCCAGCCTCGACGAGCCCTACCTCGTCACCCTCCTCGGCTCGCTGGCGACCGGTGTCGCCACCAATTGCTTCATCAGCGACGAGGCCACCGTGGTCTCTGTCCGAGACGCGCCGCGCGGACGCGTCTCCAAGAGCCAGCACGGCATGGCCTACGCGTACTTCCCAACGGGCAATTGGCATCACCTCGCGGAGTTCTGCCAGTGGCTGATCGCCAAGCAGCCGGTGACATCGGCGCCACTGAGCGCGGGCACGTCGCCCACCTCTGCCGGGCCGCAGGTGACAGCGACCACCGGCCAGCCGACCCGGTACGTGTGGAGTGACTGGGGGCCCGACTGGACCCGCAGGGCCCTGACGAAGCTCGGTGAGGACCACCCCGAGGAGCTCGTCCAGCTTCAGGCCGCGCTCGACACCGACACCATCGAGCGACTGCTGCAGGACGAGCCCGGCTGGCTGGCCGACGGGTCGTGGCAGCTATGGGTCGCGGCCGCGCGCTTCGCCGAGGAGCACGGCAACTGGCCGCTGTCGTCGCAGGCATGGCGGCGCGCTAGCTCCCGCCCGGGCGCCGACGAAGCCCGCTGTCTCGTCGGCGCAGCGATCGCGGCCGGCATGACCGGCGACACGGCCACGTCCGGCGAGCTGCTCGCCGCCGCCCGCGAGACCGACCCCGATCACCCGCGCGTGCTGCTGCAGTCAGTCATCGACATCGACGACCCCGGCGAGGAGCTCAGCGTCCTTGCCCGGTTGTTCGACGAGGAGGGCGACATCGGGACCCTCGCGCGATGTCATGCGGTAATCGCGTGTCTGCTCGCGGGCGACTTCGTCGCCGCGAAGACCCATCTCGACGTCGCCGAGAGCCGCGGCAGCGACCTACTTCAGGTGCGGCTGGCGCGCATCAACTACGTCGTCCACGACGGGCGAACGAGCTTCGCCAACGGCGCGCGGGCCGACGGCCGCGCGGTACAGACGGCCAAGGAGGACGCGCTCGCGCTCCGCGCCGAGCTGCTGGCCCAACGCCGCTTCGAGGAGAGCTGCCGCCTCGTCATGCTCGCGGCGGACGCGACCGTCGTGCAGGGCGACCTGGAGGACGCCGCTGCCCTGCTGCGCGGCGCCCTGAACGAGGAGAAAGCTTCCGAAGGCGGCCACCTGGTTCTCGCCGACGCAGCGCTGCGCGCCCAGGACCACGCAGGCGCGCTGGCGCTGTTGGCACCGCTGCCGTCGTCGCCTTCGGTCGACGGGATGCGCGCCCAGGCCCAGATCAACATAGGGGACGACGCCACGCGCCGCGCTGCGTGGAACCGGATGCAGGAGCTGCTCGCCGACGCCGACGCCGAGGACCACGTCGCGGACCGCTGCGCGCACGTGCTCATCTTCGCGGCCAACGACCTTCCCGATCTGCCGTTCCCCGATGCGGCCGCCGACCGGATCGCAGCGCAGGGCGACACGCGCGGGCCAATCATCGCTCGGGCGCTGTGGCTGCACCGCGGCGGCCATGCCGACGAGGCCCGCGAGCTGCTCCATGCCCAGGAGCCCGCGAGCTGGGCGTTCGAGGCCGCCCTGCAGCTGGCGCTGTGGGAGGACGACGTCGACGAGATCGCGCGCCTAGCGACGCGGGTCCTGCGCGACACCGACGAGCCTCATCTGCGCCTGGTGTGCGCGAGGCAGCTCGCGGCCGCCGGTGACACCGACCGCAGCCGCGAGGTCGCGGCGGCGATCGCGCTCGACACTGCTGTCGCACCGCGCGACCGTGGTGACGCGTTCGCGCTCCTCGGCCACCTCATCGTCGAACGCGCCGGCGACCACGAGGAGGGCCTGCTCTGGCTGCGCCGCTGGAGCGAGGAGGTCCCCGGCGACCGCAGGCACGTTTGGGGACGCATCCAGTCGCTGCTGCGTCTGGGGCACCACGACGAGGCTATCGACCTGCTGCTGAACACCCCGGTGGCGATCGAGACGCGCGGCGAGGCGATGCTCGCCGCGCGGGCCTACCTGCTCATGCCCGACCGCATGGACGGCCTCGCCCGGCTCGCCGACCTGCTGGACTCGCTCCCCAACCGCGACCCCGTTCTGGACCAGCACGCGTGGATCGGGCTGCTCCACGGCGGGGACGACGTGCCAGCCGAGCTCGCCGAGCGCCTGCGCCCGTCCGCCGACTTCGAGATCCCGGGTAAGCAGGTCACGCTCGACGAGATGCTCGTCATCCTTCGCGAGCGTCAGCAGACGATCGACGAGGTCGTCCACGACGTCATGGCCGGGTCTGCGGCGGCAACGAAACTGGCGCAGGCCGCAGGCCGCGAGCTGACTACCACGTGGCTCGCCATGAACGTCAAGCCAGCCGGCTTCGGGACCGTCGAATGGGCCGAACTCGAGCGTGCTGACGCAGAGCATGCGCTGACACGCGGCGCGGTCGCTGACCCGACCGGACTGGTCGCCCTGACCCTGCTGCCTGACCACGTCCGCGCCACCGCGCTGCGGCGGCTCGTCGGCCCCCTTCGCATCGCCCAGTCGACCCTCGACGACGTCGTCGAGGCCGCGGTCGAGGGCGTCGGAACCGGGCAGACAATCCAGTACGACGCCGACGAGGACGCGCCGGTCGCCGTCGAGGAGTCCGAGGAGCTGCTAGCCCGCCGACAGGCCGCGCTTGATGCCGTCCGCGATCTCGGCCGCACGCAGCGGGTCGAGCCGGACGTCCGCCCCGATCAGCCGTCGCGGCTGGACGTCTTCCTCGCCGAGGACAAGGACGCGCCGGCCAGCGTTCGCGCGCTCACGGCGTCCCTGGTCATCGCCGAGAGGACCGGGCGCCCGTTGTTCTCCGACGATCGGGTGGCACGGAGCATCGCGCGCCAGCTCGGCCTGCGCGCCTTCGGCGTCGCGTCGCTGCTCGAAGCCCTGACGGCGGTAAACGCCGTCAGCGAGCCGGACGCCGCGGACTCCATGACCGGCCTCCGCGCGCACGGCTACCAGGGCATGCCGACGCTCGACGGCGAGCTCGCGCGGCTCCTCGACGCGCAGGAGCACAACGAGACGGAGATCCGGCGGATCGTCCAGGATCGGATGCTCTGGGACGCCGGAGGCTTCGAGCAGTCCCTGCGCGTTCTCGAAGTGCTACACGGCAGCCACGAGCACGACCCGGCACGCTTCGCCGAGCGGATCGGGGTCGTCATGGACTGGGTGACCGACGCCACCGCCCAGACCGGCGCGCTGCGCGACACGCCGGAGAGGGAGCGCATCGTGAGGATGACCAAGGTCCTCACCCTCATCTGCCTGCTCGTCACCGCGCGGCGGGTGCTCCCCGGCCGGTTCTTCTCGACCCTCTACGTCGAGCTTGAGAGCCATGCCTCCCGACGAGCTGGCACGCGGCGCGGGGAAATCGTCGAGGCCGCCGTCCAGTGGCTCAAGGAGAACCTGGGCGTCAACCTGACGCTACCCAACTTCTGCCAGCTCCCGCTGTGGCACCAGATGCGCATGGTCGGCGTCGACCCCGAGCAGCTCCGCGGGACCGACCTCAGCGATAGCGCGCAGCGGGAAGCACTCGCACAGCTCCCAGCCGTGGCCCGCCGGCCGCCGGCTGCGCCCCCCGTGTACCAGTCGCCTCACCGGCGGGCTGGACCCTAAAAGGCGATGCCCAATCGGCCCAACGCACGCCGTGGTCCGGTTACCCACCGCGCCAGTCAGGCCAGCGGTGCGGGATACGCCGCCGTCGAAAAGGGCCAGCACTTGTCCACCAGGGACGGCGTGTGGTGGGCGATCGTAACCGTGACCACAGTCGGCTACGGCGACAACGACCCACACACCGACGGCGGCCGCGTCATCGCCATCGTCGTAATGCTGGTCGGGATCGGCTTCATCGCCATCCTCACCGCCGCCGCGGCCGAGCGCTTCGTCCGAGGCCAGCGGTCTGAGCAACGCGAGCTCGAAGGCGTCGAGCGCCGCCTCGACGAGGTTCTGCGCCGCCTCGAAACCATCGACGCCCGCGAGCGGGCATAGTTGGCCGCGCGCTAGCGCTGACCGGGGCGTTGCGTGCGGCGCGTGGTCCCCGCGGGCTGGTCGGCCGCCAGCGGCGAGCTGAATCGAAGTGCCTCGAAGAGCATCATCACCAGACAGACGTTCGGAGTCTCCGGGTGCTCTCCGCGCTTGGCCAGGCGCTTCTTGGAGCTCTGCTCGACGCGGTCGGCCTCGGCGAGCCATTTCTTGGTGGCCTGCGCGAGCTGGCTCCAGCCGCCCTCGTCAAGCCTGCGACCGGCGCGGGTGACGTGAGCGTCGGCGCGATCAAAGCCGGCGGCCGCCGCCGAGCGATTGGCGTACTCGCCGATCTGACGCAGCCTTGCCCCGAGCCGGCGCTGCTTGGCGACGGGCCCGAGCGCGTCCCAGGACTCGTCGTCAAAGCGTGGGTGCTCGACGGCTTTGTAGACGTGCTCGGTGGCCCCGCGGCGCTGATGGGTTGTTGATCAGCTCTTGGGTAGAAACCCGTGGCTGATCGAACCGTCGGCGTCGTCGTACGCGGCGGGTAGGGTTCACGACCGGCAGCCCTCGCTGCTCGAACGACGTTTTTCGCTTGTCTTCGGCCTCGAGCTGTTCTTCGGTGTAATCCGAGATCGAGGCGAGGCCTGTCGGTGACGACTGTCGGTGACGCCGGGGGTCTGTCTGGCCAACCCGGCTCGCGGCCGAAGGCTCGTGGGCGCTAACGTTTCGGATCGTGGTCGAGTCGCTCCTATCGCGTATCCCTCTACGGGCGGACACCGGAGCTGGCGTGTCTGGTGCGCTCCGGAGCTTCGGCGCGGGCATCCTGGTCAACAAGCTGCGGGACGTCGTCGTACCTTCCCAGACGATCACGTGGCGGACCAAGGTCTGACCCGCCGCACCGACCCGACTACACCGCCCCCTCAAGATCACACAGAGACCGCGAGCGAAGCCGGGACCGGTCGAGCCTGCGAAGCCATGCGCTTCGGCCTGTTCGGCGGCGCCCAGGCGCCACGCACCACAGACGGCGACCCGGGCCGCGGCTTTCGCGAATACATCGAGACCAATGTCGAAGCCGAACGCCTCGGGTTCTATTCGACGTTCCTGGTCGAGCACCACTTCTCGGGCTCCGGGCAGGTGTCGTCCCCCCTCGATCTCCTGAGCTGGGTGGCCGCACGCACGACGTCGATACGGGTGGGGACCGCGGTGCTCGTGCTGCCCTGGCATGACCCGGTGCTGCTGGCCGAGCGCGCGGCGACCCTCGATCTGCTCTCTGGCGGGCGTCTCGATTTCGGCGTGGGAAAGGGCTACCGGCATTCGGAGTTCGCTGGCTTCTGCGTGCTGCCGGAGGAGGCAGAGGCGCGCTTTGACGAGTCGCTGGCGGTGATCCTGAATGCGTGGAGCTCCGATGAGCCCTTCTCCCACAAGGGTCGGTTCTGGCGCTACGACGGGATTGTGGTGGAGCCGCCCACCGCTCAGAAGCCCCATCCGCCGGTGTGGATCGCCGCAGGGAACCCCGCGTCGGTTCGCAACGTCGCCGCGCTCGGTGCCAACCTGTTGCTGGACCAGTTCGCCTCCACCGAGGCGATCGGCGAGCGGATCGCACTGTTCAAGGCTGAGTGCGAGGCTCGCGACCGTGCCTTTGATCCGATGGACGTGGCGGTCGCGCGCAACCTCTACGTGGCACGCGACGCAGACGACGCGATCGCGGCGCTCGCCCAGCAGGCACGCATCCATGACCGCATGATCGAGCGTTCGCGCGGCCCGGACGGGTCCAGGCGCTCACACATCATGGCCTACGCCAACAAGGCTGGCGCGACCGAGGCCCATGCGCTCTTCGGCCCGCCTCCGGAGATCATCGCGGGACTGCAAGCACTGCAGGCCGTCGGCGTCAGATATGTGGTGATCAGCGGCGGCGAAGCCCGGCACAGCATGCAGCGCTTCGCCGCCGAGGTGATGCCCGCGTTCCTAAACGACAGCTGACCCGGAATCGACCGCACCCCAGTTCCGCAGGAGTCTCGCAACGCGCGCGACCAGGCGAGCCCGCCCGCGCGCTGTTGGATGTGTTGCTCGGTCGCTACGTCGAGCGGAACCGGCACCGATGACATGTCGTCGACGGCCTCAGACGCATTCCATGCGTTCGATGACACCGGCCCTCCAGATAAGCAGGCAGTATCTCCGCGGGGAGCGGCGAATGCTCAAGAAGCCCTCGCCATCGCGCCGAACACCCGCGCGGAGTTCGCCCCGCTTTCCGTCGCCACCAAGATCGGCGGCCCGCCAGCACCCCGCGATCCTCCCATGCCAGTCGAGGACAGCTTCCTGCTGTTCTGCTCGGGTTTGGGAGTCCGCTGGCCGCTACCCGGACCGTGTGCCCGAACGCTGCTACGGCCGCGCTGTCATCGACGCCACGACGGCCGAGGCGTGCACCCCGCCGTAGTGTTCGATCGCCGCGCCGTCCGGCTTCGGCACGGCCGGCGCGTCGACCGGCGCCGCCTGGAGCCGCGTCGAGGCGTGCGTGCCTCTCGCCGGCCCCGACGGCCGGTCCGGCGCCCTGCTGGGCCACCCGTATGACGCTGACGACGAAGTCCCAGCGCCGCCGTTACGCCCCTGTCGCTGGGCGCCGCGGGAAGTAAAGCTCTGGGTCCGCCGCTACGTGATCCTCACCAGCCGCGCCGGCTGACTTCGCCAACGGTGCCCTCCTCCTGAGGACTAAACGCGGGCTTCGTAGGGTCCGCCGTAGATGACCTCCGCGAGAGCGGGTTGCACCTGGTCGACGCAACCTCCCTGAGTTGCGCACTAGGGGATGTCCGCCGTAACGTGCTCAGCTGGCGGCGGTCGCATTGCAGTCGAGCGCGTGATGTCACGGACTCGCGTCTCGTTCGTCATTCATGGTGATGGCCCCCGAGACTCGAAGCGACCGTGAACTGCTGGAGGCCGTACGCGGAGGGGAGGCAGCCGCCTACGGGGTCCTCTTCGAGCGATACCAGACGGTCGTGCTGGCCTACCTGCTGCGGCGCACACGGCACCGCGAGGCGGCTGCGGACCTCGCCGGGGAGGTGTTCGCGCGTGCCCTCTTGGCCGTCCACCGCGGCCGCGGGGCCGTCGAAGACACGGCGGCGGGCTGGCTCCTGACCATTGCCCGCAACGTCCTGCTCGACAGCGTCCGCCGCGGCCGCGTCGAAGAACGAGCCCGGCGGGAGCTGGGCATCCAGCGGCTGGCGTTGACCGACGGCGACCTGGAGCGCATCGACGCCCAGACCGGTGACGTCGACCGGGTTGTGGCTCTCGTCCAGCAGCTCCCCGAAAGCCAGCGCGCGGCGCTGAAGGCACGCATCCTAGAGGAGCGCGACTACGCGGACATCGCAGCCGACCTCGGCTGCTCGGACCTTGTCGTGCGCCAGCGCGTCAGCCGCGCGCTCAAGACCCTTCGCTCCAAGCTGGAGGCACAACCATGAGCAACTACCTCGACGCCCTGAGACAGGAACTTGTCGCCGCAAGCGACCGGCTCACGCAGCCGTCCCCAGCGATGGCACGCCAGCGCCGGTGGTGGCGGCGCTCACCACGCGCACTGGCCATCGCCCTCGCGGGGCTGGCGGTGTCGGCGACGGCCATCGCGGCGACCACGCCGTGGCAGCCGCTGTTCGGCGACCCGGGTTCCCCCCAGCCGCGCGTGACGGGTTCCGCGCCGCCTGCCGGGCAGCTCGCGCTGCTGAGCGTGCTGCGGCGCCCGCAGACCCCCGAGGACCGCGGCGTCATCACCCAGCAGACGCTGCGCTACTTCGGCACCTCGACCCAGGGCGTGTACACCAGCTACATCCGACAGCTTCCGTCTGGCCAGGGCGCCTTACCGGCCATCCTGCTCCCGGCACGCTCCTGGCAGGTCCCTGGGCTCAACAAAAACGATGTGCTCTGCCTGTTCGTCGCAGAAGCCAACGCGGACGGCGGCGCGAAAGGGTGCTACACAACGACTGAGGTCGAGAGCGGCACAGCCGGCGGCTCGCTCGGCGCCATCGTCTACGGACTCGTCCCAGACGGTGTGGCCCAGGTTCAGTTCGACTACCCAACCGGCACCCAGGTGGTCGCCGTTCACGACAACTTCTACGAGCAGCGCGCGCCGCAGAACACCGTCCGCGGCGGCGGGACTACGCCCGTCCGGCCGCAGGGGACCTCGTGGCTCGACGCCCAGGGCGAGCCCACGACTCACCAGCCGGGCTCGCCATAAGCGCAAGCCCCTCGCCTGCGGACGCCGCTACGCGCAGCGGCAGGCCATGCTCGCCCGCCTCAACCAGGCCGAGAGCCTCTTCGACCGCCTGAAGGCCGGCCGCAAGCTCGCCGCGCCCGGCGGTGCTCGCACGCGGGTGCGCGACAAGGACTCCGTAGACGCCCCCATCTCGCTCGCACTGCTCTCCATGACCGCGCTCACGGTCGTCGATCAGGGCCAGCAGCACGCCACACATCCGAGCACCTCTCCCCCACGCCCGCGGCGCACGACCGCCACGCGTCGCCCCGCGGCGCCAGCGATCCCCGTCGCGGCCGGCCCCACAGCCCGCCGTAATGGCGACAAGGTCTCCACCGCCTCACACAGCACGTCGGGATCCAAGCGCCGGCGGGGGCATCTGTCGCTCATCGCCGACGGCCGCGCCTACACGAGCAGCGAGCTCCCCGGCACCGAGACGAGCTGCAGCAGCATCGAGCCTCGCGTCACGATCCAGGGGCCGGAGGCGACGACGACGGTCCCGAACCGCCTCGTATTCGTCTAAGCGGCGGTCAGCCGACGCGCGCTCGGTCCTTCCGCTCTTGCCTCGAAGCCGCAGCCCGGCTACGCGTGCTTCCGTGCTGGCCGTCCTGCTGTTCGTCCGGATCGAAAGCCGAAAGTTAGGATCGCGCAATGGACGACGTCGACGACGATGAGTTCGAGCCGCTCGAATGCGTGCGGCTTCCGGTGGCCATCGAGGCTCATGACGTCGACGTCGGCGGACCGTCAACGGTCCGGCTCTTCTTCAGAGGGCCGGGTGGCGTCGATCCGGAACCGGGCGGCGGGCTGTCCGAGGTCCTGGTTCTGGAACAGTGGGACCGCGTGTCGATCGGCCTCGTGCGTAGGCTGGTCCACGGCGACGCGCCGGACGGCACGGTTCACGGCGGCGAGCTGCTCATACGAGGCACCCAGGTGAGTCTCGACGTCGTGCTGCATGATCCTCTTGGAGAGCGACCGCTCATCGACGCGTCGACCGGCAACGCGGTGGCCCGAGTCGAGCGGACCTCACCGGGCTTGCTGCCGGCGGAGGCGATGGGAACGCCTCGCTGGATTTCCTCGTAGGCGTCGTCCAGCCCGCGGGCGCTGCCGCTTTCCGCTTGCCATCCTCTTCTCGACGGCTCGACGACGCTTGGACGTGGCGCCGGGCCTCGCTATCGCTTTCGCCTGGCAGGAGCCGCGAGGCTGGTCCCCGGCGCGACTGCTGCTTACGATGCGACTGGGTACGGCGGTTTCGCAGTCGCGTGCACCAACCGCTTCCGCTTCGGCCTGATGAAGCGGCGAGAGAGTCGCGGTGCACGACACGCGGCTGCTCGACGACCGTGCTCGTTCGTCCTGCGGCAGCGGGCGATCGTCTGTCCAGCCCGGTAATGGCGGTTAGCTTCGAGTGGTACTAGCGTGCGGGTATGGGCCTGCTCGGTGACGCGCTCGAGGCGCTTCAGGACGTTGAGGCACGCACGCCCCTGGTGGGAGTGCAGGCGCGTGCGTGGCGGGATG
>JAOPZW010000194.1 GCA_025963905.1 Solirubrobacterales bacterium
GCCGCGCCGCGGGCGGCCGCCTCGCGCACCGGCGACCAGTACAGGGACGGGCGGCGAGCCTCGCGCACGGCGCGCACCGCCGGCGAGCGCGCCTCGCCGCCGCTCATGACGATGCGCCCCGGATCGCCCGCGACGGCCTGCAGGCGATCGAGCGCCGCGGCACTGGCGTCGGCGGCCGCCTCGAGCGTGGCGCGCCACACGTGCGCGGGCGTGACGCCGTGCCCGACGCCGGTCACCGACATCGTCTCTTCGAGCAGGCCCTCGACGCGGACGCCCAGCTCGCCGGGGACGAGGTCCGCGGCCTCCCGATCGAGGCGTTCGCGCGCCGCGTCGCCGGCGATCCCGAGCAGGCGCAGCGTCCGGACGAGCGGCGCGTCGAGGCCGAAGCCGCTGAGCAAAGCCAGGCGCCCATCGACCACATGGCGCCCGACGGTGATCCCCGCCGCGACGGCGGCCGCGATCGCCTCGCGGCCCATGGGCGAACCGACCGTGCAGACCAGCGCCTCCGACGTCCCGCAGTCGTCGAGCACGTCGCCGTCCTCGACGGCGCCGGCGCCGACGGCCGCCACCGGGTGGTCGTGTCCGGCGACGGTCAGCACCGCGCCGCGCGCCGCCGGGACGGCGTCGCCCGCGCGGCCTGCGGCGGTTCCCGCCGGGACGGCTTCGGGCAGCAGCCCGGCGGGCGCGGCGCTCCAGTCCAGCGCCTCGTGCCACCAGCGTCCGTCGACGACGTCGAACATGCCGGTGCGCGAGGCGAGCGACAGCTCGGCGACCTCGTCGCCGCCGAGCCGGCGGACCACCCACTCGGGCACGCTCAGCCAGCGCACGCCGCGCTCCGCGCCGCGGTGGTGCTCGCGCAGCCAGCGGTACTTGGCGAGGCTGCACAGCGCGGTCGCGGGCAGGCCGGTCGCCGCGGCGAAGCGGCCCGCGCCGAGGTCGCGTGCGAGCGCGGCGGCCTCGAGCTGCCCGCGCTGGTCGTGCCAGGCGATCGCCGGGGCGAGCGGTGTACCCGTGGCGTCGAGCAGCACGCCGGTCTCGGCCATCCCGGTGACGCCGATGCCGGCCACTTCGCCGTCGACGCCCGCCAGCGCGCCGTGGACGGCGGCGATCGCGGCGTCGGCGAGGTCTGCGGGCGAGACCTCGGCGCCGGTCGCCACGAGCGTCCACGGGGTCGGATGGCGGCCGTGCGCGCGCTCGACCCCGTCGGCGTCGATCACGACCGCCTTGCAGAAGGTCGTCCCGACGTCGAGGCCGATCAGGAGGCGCGTGGCCACGCGGTGACGCCCCGCTCGGGGGCTCCGTGTGCCTCGAGGATGCCCAGCAGCTCCTCGAACCGCCCGCGCACGGTGCCGTCGAGGAAGGCACGGCGCTCGGCGGCCGGCATGCCGACGCTCTCCTTCCACAGCGAGCGTCCGGCGATGAACCCCGCCGCTCCGCCCTCCAGCGAGTCGGTCAGCTGCCCGCAGAACGCCTCGTGGTCGACGCCGGCCGAGAGCACCGCCCAGGGGGTCGAGATCGCGGCCGAGACCGCCTCGCATCCCGCGAGATCGCCGGGGTACTCGAGCTTGAGCAGCTTGGCGCCGCACGCCTCGAGCAGGACCGCGCTGTCGCGCACGAGCTCGCCGCGCCGCGCTGCGAACGTCTCGGGGCTCTCGTCGTCGAGGCGATAGGTCATCGCCTCGATGACGCACAGCAGGTGGTGGCGGCGGCAGTCCTCGATCGCGTCGCGCACCATCCGGGCGGTGTGGCCGTCGAGGTCCTCGCGGTCGGGCCGGATGAACACCATCACCTTGGCCGCCGTCGCGCCGCGCTCGC
The DNA here is from genome assembly GCA_025963905.1 of Solirubrobacterales bacterium. Lineage (GTDB taxonomy): Bacteria > Actinomycetota > Thermoleophilia > Solirubrobacterales > Solirubrobacteraceae > JAOPZW01. The sequence goes on from JAOPZW010000194.1 coordinate 1,816, forward strand.
GCGCGCCGGCGGCGCCGAGACCGTCGATCATCTGCGACTGGCGCAGGCCGTCGTCGCCGGCGACGTGGCCGTCGGCCTCGATGCGGACCAGGAGGCCGACGTCGCGGGCGAGCGCTCCCTCCTCGACGATGTGGGTGACCGACACATCGGGGTCCAGCAGCACCGCGCTCGCCTCGCGCCCGATGGTGTCGACGATGTCGTACTTGATCGCGCGCTGGTGGGCAGGGTCGGACGGAAGGCCGTGCGCCTGGAGCATCTCCACGAGCGGGTCGCCGTGGTCGGCGGCGATGACGGCCAGCAGGCCGGTCGCGTCGGCGATCTGCGCCAGGGCGCGGCGCTCGGCGGTCGTCGGCGCCTCGAGGGCGAGGTTGGGGCCGGGGGTGGTCATGCGGCGGATCCTCTCGTCGGGCTGGAGGCTCGCACCATATCGGTTGCCTGCACATTCGTGCTGGGATAATGTGCACGCGTGTCCGCCGAGCGCCCGTTCGACGTCGTCGTGGTCGGCTCGATGAACGCCGACCTCGTGGTTCGCGTCGATCGTCGCCCCGCTGCCGGCGAGACCGTGCTGGGCGGCGAGCTGGCGGTGCACCCCGGCGGCAAGGGAGCCAACCAGGCGGTCGCGGCCGCGCGCTTGGGCGCGCGCGTCCTGATGATCGGCGCCGTCGGGCGCGACGGGTACGGCGAGCTGCTGCTGGATTCGCTCGCCGCGACCGGGGTGGAGGCAGCGGGCGTGGCGCGCGCCGACGTAGCCACGGGCGTCGCGCTGATCGTTGTCGATCCGGCCGGCGAGAACAGCATCGTCGTCGCCCCGGGCGCCAACGCGACCGTGAGCGCGGAGGTGATCGCGGCCCACCGCGGGGAGCTCGCGCGCGCGGCGGTCTGCGTCCTGCAGTGCGAGCTCCCCCCGGCCGCCGTCGAGGCCGCCGCACGCGAGGCCGCCGCCCAGGGGACCCGCGTGGTACTGAACCTCGCCCCGCCGCTGGCGCTGAGTACCGACGTGCTCGCCGTCTGCGACCCGCTCGTGCTCAACGAGCACGAGGCCGCCGAGGTGCTCGGCACCGGCGTCGATGACGCGGCGACGACCGAGCTGCTGGCCCGCGGCCCGCGATCGGTCGTCCTCACCCTCGGCTCGCGCGGTGCGATCGTCGACGAGGGCACCGGTCCGGTGACGGTGGCGGCGCCGCGGGTGCGCGTGGCGGACACCACGGGCGCCGGCGACGCCTTCACCGGGGCGCTGGCCTACCGCCTGGCCTGCGGGGACGCCCTCGTCGACGCGGCCCGACTCGCCGCGCGCGTCGGGGCCCTGACCGTGACGCGGGACGGCGCCCAGAGCTCGTTCCCCGACGGGACCGAGCTCAGCGCCGCACCCGCGCCCGGCTGAGGGCGCCTGGCCTACGCGACCGAGCCGTCAGACGCCACGTCGCTCAACCGGAAGCGCGCGTGCAGCCGGCGCAGGCGGCGCGGCGCCCACCAGTTCCAGTCACCGAGCAGCGCCATCAGCGACGGGACGAGCAGCGCCCGCACGATCGTCGCGTCGATCAGGACCGCGATCGCCGTCCCCACCCCGAGCTCCTTGATGAACACGATGCTCGACGTCGCAAAGGCGCCGATCGCCACGCAGAACAGCACCGCGGCGGCGCTCACGATGCGCCCGGTCCGCTCGAGGCCGACGGCGACCGCCTCGCGCGTGTCCAGGCCACGGTCGTGCGCCTCCTTGATGCGCCCGAGCAGGAAGACGCCGTAGTCGGTCGACAGCCCGAAGGCGAGCGCGAACAGCAGCACGGGCTGGGTCGCCTCGAGCGCCCCCTGGCTCGTGTAGCCGAGCAGCCCCTCGAGCCGGCCGTCCTGGAAGATCAGGACGAGCAGGCCGAACGCCGCGCTGAGCGACAGGATGTTCATCACGAGCGCCTTGAACGGGAGCACCACCGACCCGGTCATCAGGAAGAGGATCAGGAACGTGGTCGCGGCCACCAGGGCGAGCGCGAACGGCAGGTGCGCCGACAGGCTGGCCTGGCGGTCGAGGAAGTCGGCGGTGGGCCCGCCCACCTTCACGGCGAAGGGCGCCGGGCGGTCGCGGATCTGGCGCACGAGCTCCTTCGAGCCGCTCGAGAGGCTCGTGTCCCGCGGGATCACCTCGATCTGCCAGGTGCCGGCGCCGACCGGCTGCGGGGCGGACACCAGGCGGGCGCCGGGCAGCGACCGCAGCCCCGCCGCGTAGGCGCCGACCCGGCCCGCCGCCGATCGCGGAGCGCTCACGGCCAGGTAGGTCGCCGAGCTGCGGTCCGAGGGGAAGTCGGAGCGCAACACGTCGCTGACGACGCGGGCCCCGGCGCCGCCGGGCAGGACCGAGGCGTCGACGCCCGTGAACCGGATCCCCCCGAACGGCAACCCGAGCACGACGAGCACGGTCGCGGTGGCGATGGCCACCCGGCCCGGGCGGCGCATCACGGCCCGCGAGAGGCGATACCAGAAGCCGGCGCCGCTGCCCGCCGAGCCCGTGACCTGCAGTCGCGCCGGGGCCAGGGCATTGACCCGCGGGCCGAGGACGGCAAGCAGCGCGGGCAGGGCGACGAGCGCGACGACGCTGCCGACGAGCGCGACGATCACGCCGCCGATGCCCATCGAGTACAGGAAGCGCTGCGGGAACACGAGCAGCGACGCCATCGCGGCGGCGACCGTGAGCGAGCTGAACAGGACCGTGCGCCCGGCCGTCGCCATCGTGTTGCGCAGCGCGTCGATCCCCGGCCCCACGCGGGCCAGCTCCTCGCGGTAGCGGGAGACCATGAAGAGCGTGTAGTCGATGGCCAGGCCGAGGCCGAGTCCCGTGACGAGGTTGACCGCGAAGACCGACATGCCGATGCCCTCGTTGACGGCCCGCATCGCCAGGAAGGTGCCGACGATCGAGACGCCGCCCACCAGGAGCGGCAGCAACGCGGCGACGAGCCCGCGGAAGACCAGCAGCGAGAGCAGGAACAGAAGCGGGAACGCGAGCATCTCGGCGCGGCCGAGGTCGTGCTGGACCTGGGTCCCGACCGCCTTCTGCGTGATCGCGGCGCCGCCGAGCGTCACGCCGGGCTGGTGGCCGACTCGCGACGACAGGCGGTCCGCGCCGTCCGCCTCGGTCACGCCGGCGCGGAAGGTCGCCGCGACGTACGTCGCCGTCCCGTCCCTCGAGACGAACGCGCGGGCGGGGCCCGAGAGGTAGGAGTCCACGCGCGCGACGTCGGGGTCGGCTCGCATCGCGCGCACGATCGCGGCCACGCGGGCGCGGACCCCGGGCGCCGTCGCGGGGCCGCCCGTGCGCACGAGCGCGATGACCGACGGCGTCACGAGCGCGCCGGTCGCGTGCGCGATGGATTCGCGCGCGGCGACGCTGGGCGACGCCGGGTCCTCGAAGTCGTTCCCGGCCTTCAGGAGGCCCACGACAGGCCCGCCGAGGATCCCGGCGATCAGGGCGAACGCGGCGGTGATCGCCAGCACGCGAACGCGGCGGCGGTGGATGGCACGGGCGAGCTTGTCGAGCATGTCGTCCCCTGACTCAGAAATTCTCGGTCGTGAGTGGTCACTTCGTCGGTCGCGAAAAAAAGAGGCGACGTCATGGGGTCCCCTCCGTGCCGCAGTCCTGCAGGTGCGTCAGCGCCCACTGCGGATCGCCGGCGATCCCGGGCAGGTCCATCGCCGCGGCGACGTTCAGCAGCATCCCGGTCGCGAAGAACGCCCGGACCTCGTCGTCCGGCGCGCCGGAGAGGCGCTGCACGAGCTGCCACAGCTCGGCGTAGCCGTTGCTGACCGCCTGCCGCACGTCGGTGTCGTCGCACGCCGCGTACATCTGCAGCTGCATGAGCAGCATCCGGCGATCGGCGAGCAGCTCGGTGTACGCGTGGCCCATCGCCTGGAGCCGATCCGCGGGCGCCGCAGCCTCGGCGGCGGCCGTGAACGTCGCCAGCAGGCGCTGGGAGCAGTCGGCGGCGCACGCGAGGAACAGGTTCTTCTTCGTGCCGAACAGGCGGAACAGGTACGGGTGCGAGATGCCGGCCCGCGCGGCGATGACCTCGGTCGACGTCCCGTGCAGCCCGCTGTGGCCGAACTCGGCGACGGCCGCCTCGACGAGCATCTCGCGACGCTCGTCGGCACTCATGCGGCGTGGCGTCGGCACCATGGCCGCGCAAACTAAGTGATCACTCACAACCTGTCAAGGCGAGGAGGCCTCGAAGGTCATCGTCAGGCTGGCGCTCACCGACGGCGGCACGCGGCACGTGCGCCGGGTCCCGACCCGCTTGCGGCTCACCACGCGCCCCTGCGCGTCGCGCTTGACCTTGTACCGCGCGACGTTGCCGCAGAAGCGCCCCGGCCCGAAGGTCCCCTGCTGACCGTACGGCGGATAGAACGGGCCGAACGGCGGCGACGGCGTGTCGGCCACCGACAGCAGCCGGCCGAGCGTCAGGCCGGCCGCCGCCGCGAGCTCGGCGCCGCGCGCGCGGCCGTCGGCGATGGCCTTGGGCGTCGCCTGATCCTCGGCCGCCTTGACCGCCTTGGCGATCGCGTCGTTGCTGGTCCGATCGGTCGGCACGACCTTGACCTGGCCGATGCCGACGGCGGTGATCGTTTGCGTCGGCGTCGGCGACGGCGCCTGGGCGGCGGCCGGGACAGCGGCAAGCGCCGCCGCCACCACCGCGAGCGCGAGGATCACCGAAAGGCGCGACGGATGCTGGCCGGACATGGGACTCCTTCGTCGAGAGACGCTGTCACGTCATAAGTGGCGCGAGGCGCCAGAGCCGTGACAGGGCGTCGCAGCTGGTCCGGCCGCAGGCACTGTCACGCTGGACGTCGCTCACGCCCCTGAAGGAGTGACGGCTTCCACGCGGCCGCGTCGCTCCGTCACCTTGCCGCTGTGTCGCTGGACGCCGACGACATCTCCCGGCTGTACCGCTCGCACGCTCGCGCGATGCTCACCTTCTTCGCCCGCCGCACCTACGATCCCGAGACCGCGGTGGACCTCGTGGCGGAGACGTTCGCCGCCGCCTTCGCCTCCCGGCACCAGTTCCGGGGCGACTCCGACGAGGAGGCCGGCGCCTGGGTGTACGGCATCGCGCGCCACCAGCTCAGCGCGCTCTTCCGCAAGGGCCAGGTCGAACGCCGGGCGCTGAGCCGCCTCGAGGTCGAGCGCCGCGCGCTCACCGATCCCGAGTACGAGCGCATCGAGCAGCTCGCCGACCTCGCGGAGCTGCGCAACCTCGTGGCGGACCGGCTCGCCGAGCTGCCCGCCGAGCATCGCCGCATCGTCGGCCTGCGCATCGTCGAAGAGCGCTCCTACGCCGACATCGCCGCGGCGCTGGACATCAGCGAGCAGACGGCCCGCGCGCGGGTGTCGCGCGCGCTCCGGGCGCTCGCGGTGCAACTCGAAGCAGCACCCCAGGCCGACGTGGAGGTGACCGACCGTGGATGACACGGCCGAGCACTTCCCGGACCTCCCGATCCTCGACGAGCTCGGCGACGCGCTGCTGGCCGCCTACCGGCGCGATGGCGCCGGCGCGCGGGGACCGCGGCGGCCCGCGCTGTCCGTCGTGCGACCGCGGTCGCCGGGACGCGCGCTCGTCGTCGCCGGAGTGCTGGTGCTGCTGATCGCCGCGTCGTCTGCGGCCGCGACGCTGCTCGTCCTGCGCGGCAGCCCGATCCCCGCGCCCTCCCCCCGCGACGTCCCGCCCGAGCAGACGCCGGTCCCCGCCAGCGCCCGCGTCGCGCCGCAGCGAGCCGCCGATCCCGGCGCCGGACCGCCGTGGGCGCTGCGCATCGCGCAGAGCCGGACGGGACTCCTGTGCAGCACCGTCGGGCAGGTGGTCGGCGGGCAGTTCGGGCTCGTCGGGCTCGACCGGCGGTTCCGCACGCTCGCCACCGGGATCGTCGATGGCTGCGGCCAGGAGCGCCACAATGCGGCGTCGCTCGTCGGCGCCCGGGTCCTCGACGCTCACGATGCGCGCGACGTGCGCACCGTCGTCAACGGGGTCGCGGGGCCCCAGCTGCGACACGTCACCCTGCAGGCCGGTCGCCTGCGCCGCGACGTCCCGGTGGGCGCGGGCGGGGTGTTCATCACCGCGCTGCGCGGCTACCCCGAGGATCTCGGCATCCGCGTCGCGCTCACGTTCGCCGACGGCCATGTGGAGCGCCACCCGTTCGGGGTGAGCGACTCCGTGGTGCCCGACCCCACGGGCGGTCGCGCCTGGCGGGCCGAGGCGTTCCAGTTCGGCACGCCCATCCCGGTCCGCTGCGCCAAGCCCGGGCCACGCCACGGCTGCCGTCCGGCCGGCGGCCCGGCCGAGGTGTGCGTGCGCTTCCGGCCGGCGCGCATGACGCGCAACCCACCGTTCAGCGAGGCGGTCTGCGGGCGCTTCCCCGACCCGCGCCGGCGCACCGGCTACTTCTTCGGCGTTCGGCGGGAGGTGCCGGGCCCGGCCTTCGCACCGGGCGACTTCTACGCGGCGGGCTGGAAGCACCATCCGCCCCGCACCGCGGTCTTCGGGATCGTCGGGCAGGACGTGACGCGCGTGGACGTCGACGGTCCCGGCGGGCGCCGGCACGTGGTGATCGCTCCCGGCGGCGCGTTCGTGTCGGTCTACGGGCCCGATGTGCGCCCGGCCGATCTCACCGTCCGGGTCACCCTGAGCGGCGGGCGCGTGGAGACGCACCGCGGCGACGCCAACCTCGTCACGCCGCGGCGGCGCCCGTGAGCCGCTGGCCGCGCGCGCTCGTGATCGCGGGGCTCGTGGCCGGGGTCCTGGCCGGGGCACTCGTCGCGTTGGCGGTGCCACGGACGCGCGACCGCGTCGCGGCGCGGGCCGCCGCCGCGCTTCCGCCGGTCACGCCCCTGCGCGTCGCGCCCGCCGTTCCGCAGCCCAGAAGCGCCGCCTTCGTCGGCCTCCGCGCACGCCCCGGGACCGTTCGCCTCGAGGCACGCACGCGCGACCCGCGAGGCGGGCCGCCGTGGGTGCTGCGTGTGTTCCGCGCCGAGCGGGTCGTCCCCAAGGCCGGGCGCCGGCCCGGCGTCGATCCCGTGATCGGGCGCGACCTCTGCGTCCAGCTCGGTCGCGTCTACCGCGGACGGTTCGGGTGGATCGACGCCCGGGGAACGTTCAGGCCGGTCCGTGTGAGCTTCCACGGAGCGCCGGCGCGCTGCGGCTCGCCCAAGCCCGACCTGGCAGGCAGGCCGGAGGCATCCTTCGAGAGCCTGATCACCGACCCGGATCGCCCCGCCGCGCGCGTCTACGAAACCGTGTTGTGGGGCCTGGGCGGCGCCGCCGCGCGATCGGCGAACGCCCGCCTCGGTCCGCGGCGAGTCCCGCTGCGGCTGTCGGCGCACGGAGGCTTCATCGTCCCGGGACCGGCCGCCGTCCACGAGAACCAGGTCGCCGTCGACGTCCGCTACGCCCGCGGGCCGTCCAGGCACGTCCAGCTCGGGCCCCGCCCGGGCATGCCCTTCGCCGTGCGCCCGATCCATGACCGTTCCGCGGGCCCGGCGGCCATCGAGGCGCGCGCGCCCGATCCCAACGGCGGATTGGCATGGGGCGTCGTCGCCGCGCCGTCACGCGGCGGCGGCTGGTGCGTGGCCGGCCCAGCGCGGATCGTGGGCGACCGCATCGGCCAGGTCGACGCGGGGCTCGGCACGATGCGCGAGAGCCTCCCGTATGCGCTCAGCTGCTCCGGCAACGCGCCGCCGTTGACGCGCGGGCGGCCGCTGGCGCTCGGGATGATGTTCGGCGGCGGCGACTCGCGGACCGGCCCGCGACGCACGGCCCGGCGCACGCTGCCGGGCGGGACCGTCTTCCACGGAACGGCGCGAGCAGACGTCGCGAGCATCACGATCGCGACGCCGAGGGACGTGCGCACCCTGGTCCCGTCCCGGCGCGCGCATGCCTTCATCGCCGTCTACGACGGGACGTTCCCCACCGGCGAGACGGTCATCACCACCACGTTCACCGACGGCACCACGCACGTCGATCGCCTGCCCCCCGACCCGGGGTAGGGACGCGCGCTTCTATTGTCCGCGCCAGATGGCCGAACCGTTGAACCCCGCGTTGAAGGCCGTGAGCGACGCGGTCCTGGCCGTCGCGGCGCAGGTTTCGGTGGAGGAGGTCCTGCAGCAGCTGGTGGACCGCGCCCGCGTGCTCGCCGGCGCGCGCTACGCCGCCCTGGGGATCCCGGACGGCGCGGGCGGGTTCAGCCGGTTCCTCGTCTCGGGGATGAGCGACGAGCTCGTCACCGCCATGGGGCCGCTGCCCCGGACGCACGGGATGCTCGGCGCGATGCTCGAGGCGACAGGCCCCTTCCGCACGCAGGACATCCACGGCCATCCCCGCTTTCGCGGCTGGTGGCCCGACGAGCATCCGGACATGCGGTCGTTCCTCGGCGTGCCCATCGTCGCCCCCGAGGGCGTGATCGGCGCGTTCTACCTGACCCAGAAGAAGGACGCCCCGGCGTTCGGCGCCGAGGACCAGGAGCTGATCGAGCTGCTCGCGGCGCATGCCGCGATCGCGATCACCAACGCGCGCCTGTACGAGCGCAGCCGGGAGCTGTCGATCCTGTCGGAGCGCAACCGCCTCGCCCTCGAGCTGCACGACGTCGTCAGCCAGAAGCTCTTCAGCCTGGTCCTGACCGCCGAGGCGGCGAGCACGCTCCTGGACCGCGACCCCTCGGCGGCGCGCGCGCAGGTGTCGCGCCTGCAGGAGCTCGCCCGAGAGGCGCTGGACGAGCTCCGCTCGCTCGTCCTCGAGCTGCGCCCGCCCGAGGCGGATCGCGACGGCCTGTGCGGAGCGCTGCGCAAGCACGTCGAGGTCCTGCGCCGGGTGCACGACGTCGCCATCGAGCTGGACATCGACGACGGCGTGGGCAGCGGTGTCGACAAGGGGCGCGACCGGGAGATCCTGCGCATCGCGCAGGAGGCGCTGCACAACGCGGTGCGCCATGCGGCCGCGGATGGCGTGACGGTGCGCCTCGGCGACCACGAGGGCCGCCTGGTCCTGGAGGTCGAGGACGACGGCATCGGCTTTCAGCCCGCCGACGACGAGCTGCGCTCGAAGCACCTCGGCCTGACCTCCATGGAGGAGCGGGCCCGGCGGCTCGGCGGCCACCTGCAGATCCGATCCCGGCCCGGCGCGGGGACGACCGTCAGGCTGGAGGTCGGCCTTGGCTGACGCGATCACCGTGCTCGTCGTGGACGACCACGCCGTCGTCCGCGAGGGGCTTCGCACCTTCCTCCAGCTCCAGGACGGGCTCGAGGTCGTCGGCGAGGCCGGCGACGGCGAGGAGGCCGTGCGGCAGGCCGAGCAGCTGCGCCCCGACGTGATCCTCATGGATCTCGTGATGCCGAGGCTCGACGGCGTCGGCGCGATGCAGGAGCTGCGGCGCCGGCTCCCGGGTAGCCGCGTGATCGTGCTGACGAGCTTCGCCGACGACGATCGGCTGCTGCCCGCGATCCAGGCCGGCGCGGCGGGCTACCTCCTCAAGAACGTGCAGCCCCAGGAGCTGGCGCGAGCGGTGCGAGCGGCTCACGCGGGTGAGGCGCTGCTAGACCCGGCGGTCGCCGCGCGCCTCGTCGAAGCCATCGCCCAGGCGCCCGGCGAGCAGCCCGCCGAGCGCCTGACCCCGCGCGAGCGGGAGGTGCTCGAGCTGATCGGGCGCGGCCTGTCCAACAAGCGGATCGCCCGCGAGCTCGGTGTCGCGGAGAAGACGGTCAAGACGCACGTCGGCCATGTGCTGGCGAAGCTCGGCGTCGCCGACCGGACCCAGGCCGCGCTCTACGCCGCCCGCACCGGCTTGGTCGGCCGCGCCGGACGTTAGCCGGGCCGCCTGGTCCTAGGACCAATTGCCGCTGGTGGCCGGGACCACGTCCGGCCTAGGCTCGCCGCATGCCAGTGGCCATCATCACGGGCGCGTCACGCGGCCTGGGCCTCGCGCTCGCCCGCGAGCTGGCGCGCGACGGCTGGAGGATCGTCGTCGACGCGCGAGGCGCGGAGGAGCTCGAGCGCGCGGCGGCTGAGCTCCGCCGGCTGGGCGACGTCGTGCCGATCGCCGGCGATGTCTCGGACCCCGAGCATCGACAGGCGCTGCTGGCGGCGGCCGGGGACCGCGTCGACCTCCTGGTCAACAACGCGAGCGCCCTGGGGCCCAGCCCCCAGCCCGCGCTGGACAGCTACCCGCTGGACGAGCTCGAGCGCGTCTACCGGATCGACGTCCTCGCGCCGCTGGCGCTCATCCAGCTCGCGCTGCCGCGCCTCCCGCGCGGCGGCTGCGTCCTCAACGTCACCTCGGATGCGGCGGTCGAGGCGTACCCCGGCTGGGGCGGCTACGGATCGGCCAAGGCGGCGCTCGAGCAGCTGACCGCGGTGCTCGCGGCCGAGCGCCCGGAACTGCGCGTGTACGCCGTCGACCCTGGCGACATGCGCACGCAGATGCAGCAGGCGGCGTTCCCGGGCGAGGACATCTCCGACCGCCCGCCTGCCGAGGAGAGCGTCCCCGGGGTGCTCGCGCTCATCCGCGGGACCCGTCCGAGCGGGCGCTACCAGGCCCGCGAGACCGCCGAGGTGCAGGCGTGACGGCGCCGGCGTTCGTGCTGCCGCGAGCGCTCGAGGCCCACGAACCCCCGGAGGCCCGGGGCCTCGCGCGCGACGAGGTGAGGCTGATGGTCGCGACGCGCTCGGACGGGCAGATCGCCCATGCCCGCGTCCGCGACCTGCCGAGGTTCCTGGCGCCGGGTGATCTGCTGGTGGTCAACACCTCGGCGACGCTGCCCGCGGCGGTTCCCGCCCGCCGCGCCGACGGCACGAGCCTGCAGGTGAGCTTCGCGACGACGGCGCCGCACCTGAGCGGCGGCGGATGGTGGGTGGTCGAGCTGCGCAGCGCCGACGGGGTCGTCCCATTCCGGGCGGCAGTCCCCGGCGAGCAGCTCACGCTCGCCGGCGGGGCCGGCGTGCGGATCGTCGCGCCGTACGCGGCGGGGATGCGGCTGTGGCTCGCGCGCGTCGACGCCGACGAGCCGCTCCACGACTACCTCGCGCGCCACGGACACCCCATCCGCTACGGCTACGTCCCGGCGAGCTGGCCGCTCGAGGCCTACCAGGCGGCGTACGCGCTCACGCCCGGCAGCGCGGAGATGCCGAGCGCCGGGCGCCCGTTCACGCCCGAGCTCGTCACCCGGCTCGTCGCGGGCGGCGTCTACGTCGCACCGGTGACGCTGCACACGGGCGTCTCGTCGCCCGAGCGCCACGAGGCGCCCTACCCGGAGGAGTACGTCGTGCCCGCTGCCACGGCGCGGCTCGTCAACGCCGCCCGCGGTTGGGGCGGGCGCATCGTGGCGGTCGGCACGACCGTGGTGCGCGCGCTGGAGACCACGGCCGCACCGGACGGAACCGTCGCGGCCGGCGAGGGCTGGACCGACCTCGTGATCACGCCGGAGCGCGGGCTGTGGGCGATCGACGGCCTCATGACGGGCTGGCACGAGCCGCAGGCCTCACACCTGCAGATGCTCGAGGCCGTGGCCGGCGACCGGCTCCTGGAGCGCTGCTACCGCGCCGCGCTCGAGCGCGGCTATCTGTGGCACGAGTTCGGGGACAGCCACCTCGTCCTACCCTGACGGCGGCTCGACCGTCGCCGTCTCGGCCACGACGCGCTCGACCACCGCGGCGACCGCGCTCTCCGGCGTGCGCCTCGCGCCGGGTTCCACCGTCAGCCGCTCGCCCACCGCCAGATGGCCGCCGTGCGCCACCTCGGCGTAGGCGCCGAGACACGCCGGACGGCCGAACGGCCCGAGGTCCCAGCGGCTCTGGCGCGCGATCGCCTTCAGCAGCGCGGGGTCGGCGGGCAGTTCCTCACGGGCCCGGGTCGGCACCACGCAGCGAGGCGTGGGCAGGCCGACGCGCAGCCGGACGCCAGAGGAGCTGCGCAGCTGCGCCCCCAGGAGCTCTCGCTCGGTCAGCTCGCCGGGCGCGACTCCGTCGTCCAGCACGAGATTCGGGCGGAAGCGCCGCACGTCCCAGTCGGACTGCGGCGCGACGGCACGCATGTGCGCGAGCGTGCGCGTCGTCAGCAGGCGCAGGGGGGCGAAGTCGTGATGCCCGCCGGTTCGCGCGAACGGGTCGCCGCCCGGTCGAGCAGCTCTCCGAGCATCGCCTTGACCGGGTAGCGCCAGATCGCCATGACGCCCATGGCCGCGCAGTCTACGAGCCGGCCGTCGCTAAGCTGCCTCGGTGCCCACGGTCGCCGAACGGATTGGGAGAGGCCGGTTCGTCTCGTTCGAGCTGTGGCCGCCGCGCACGCCGGAGTCGGCGCGCTCGCTCGAAGAGGCGCTGGACCGGCTGACGCCGCTGGGGGCGGCGTTCGTCGCGATCACGTACGGCGCCGGCGGGTCCACGCGCGAGCGCACGCATGACCTGGTCGTGCGGCTGGTCGACTCGCCGCTCCTGCCGCTCGCGCACCTGACCTGCGCGGCGCATCCTCGCTCGGAGCTCGTGGAGCTGATGGAGCGCTACCGCCAAGCCGGCGTCGACAACCTACTCGCGCTGCACGGCGACCCGCCCCTCTCGGCGACCGAGGAGCTTCCCGAGGGAGACCTCCGCTACGCCGTCGAGCTCGTGGCGCTCGCCCGTGAGCTCGGCTTCCCGTCGGTCGGCGTGGCGGTGCACCCGGAGGGTCATCCGGCAGCCACTTCGCGCGAGGCCGATCTCGCCCACCAGGCCGCAAAGCTGCGCGAGGCGGATTTCGCGCTGACGCAGTTCCTCCATCGGGCCGAGGACTACTTCGCGCTCGTCGACGAGTTGCACCGGCGTGGCGCCACGGCTCCGGTCATCCCGGGAGTCATGCCGATCACCAACGTCCGGCAGCTCGGCCGGATGACGGCGATGTCCGGGACCACCATCCCCCTTGCGCTCGCAGAACGACTGCAAGCCGTCGCGCACGATCCCGAGGAGGTCCGTCGCGTGGGCATCGAGCACGCGACCCGGCTGTGCCGGCGCCTGCTCGACGGTGGCGCGCCCGGCCTGCACTTCTACACGATGAACAAGGCCGCGGCGACGCTGGAGGTCTGCGCCAACCTCGGCTGGCAGACCGCCGAGCGCTGGTGACGTTTCTCTAGCGCTCCGGCTCTTGGGCCGAGGGCGCGCCGTACCACCGGCGGCAGCGCAGCATCTCGCGGCGGCACTCTTCCCTCCACCAGCGCGACCGGCTCAGGAGCTCAGCTGCTTCGCGTCGGAGCGCGGCCGTCTCCTCGGCCAGTTGCTCGGCCACTTCCCGTTGTGCAGCATGCAGCGTCAGGAGCGCGTCCGTCTCCGCAGCGGAGTGTTGTCCCGGAGCGCGCCCGTCGATTCGCGGTGACCTTGTCCTCTGAGTCATATGCCCTAGTCGCTGTAGGACGCCGGGATCTCGTTTCAAGCAACTCCGCGGTGTCTGCTGCGGCGCCCTCCAGGCCGGTTCGCTCGGGATCCGCCGTGAGCACGCGCGCCTCCGCGCCATGAGTCCTCTTACCCAGGAAGGCCGCGCCGCCATGCGGGGGCCTGCTCGGGAACGCCTGGGACGCGCTGCCGGCGGGAGGGAGTAGCGTCGGCAAGTTGCGAGCACCAGGCCCGATCCCGGCCGCCGTCGCACCGTGGGGTGCCTCATGAGCTCCTGGGGTCCGTCGGCGATCGCCGGCATGGGCCTCGAGCAGGTCGTCGCGCAGATGCCCGCGGCCGTGGTCGTGGTCGAGGCGCCTTCCGGCGCGATCATCCACAGCAACGCCCGGGCCCGGGAGATGGCGGAGCGACAGCTCGGCCGGTCGATCCCGCCTGAGCTCACGGCGAACTGGGAGATCTTCCATCCGGACGGCCGCCCTTACGCGATGGGCGAATGGCCGCTCATGCGCTCGATCACCTGGGGCGAGCAGGTCATCGACGAGGAGTACTTCCACGTGCTCCCCGACGGAAGCCGCATGATCATCCGGAGCAGCTCCTCCCCCGTCTATGACGACGACGGCTCCGTCGTGGCCGGCGTGCTGGTCATGACGGACGCGACCGAGCAGGTGCGCCAGGAGGAGCGGCTCACCTACCTGGCCGGCCTGCTGGACACCACCGAGGACGCCATCGTCGCGCTGGATGCCGGCTGGTTCGTCACCGTGTGGAACAAGGGCGCCGAGCGGATGTACGGCTGGACGGCGGACGAGGTGGTGGGCCGTCACACGCTCGACGTCGCCCGGCTGGAGATGAGCGACGAGGAACGGGCGCGGGCCCGCCGAACGGCTGCCGATCACGGAGGTGGGCGGGCGGAGGTCGTCGCCTGTCGCAAGGACGGCACGCCCGTGTGCGTCGAGGTGGTCACCGTAGCTCTTCGCGGAGACGACGGCGAGGTCACCGGCTATCTCGGGATCCACCGCGACATCAGCGAGCGCAAGCGCGCCGGGGAGGCGCTGCGCAAGGCGCAGCGACAGACCGAGACGATCCTCGACAGCGTCAGCGACACCTTCTTCGCCGTGGACGGCGAGTGGCGCTACATCTACGTCAACGAGGGATCGGTCGCCAAGACCCGGCGCGCATGGGGCCGGGACGTGACGGCCGAAGAGCTCTTGGGCAAGAGCTGCTGGGAGGTGTTCCCCGAGCAGATGGGGACGATCATCGACCGTGAGCTCCACCGGGCGCTGCGCGACCAGACGGTTGTCGACTTCGAGGCGTTCTCGAGGCCGACCGGGACCTGGGTTGCGATCCGGGCCTACCCCTCGGGCGACGGCCTGTCGGTCTTCTCGCGCGACATCTCCGAGCGGAAATGGGCGCAGGCGGAGACGAACGGACGGGCGGATCAGCAGGCGCTCGTCGCCGACGAGGTCGTCGAGCTCCTGGGCTTCACCGAGCGCCAGACGGAGCAGGAGCGCCAGCACCGCGACGCCATCGCCGGCCTGACCCCGCGCGAACGCCAGGTCCTGCAGGCGCTCGGCGACGGCCTGGACAGTCAGCAGATCGCCGATCGCATGCGCATCTCCGTCCGGACGGCGCGCAACCACGTCGCCGGCATCCTCGGCAAGCTCGGCGTCCACTCGCAGCTCCAAGCGGTGCTCGTCGCGCTCCGCTGCGGGGCCATCGATCTGCGCTGAGCGTCAGGCAACGATGCTGCCGACGAGCGCGCCGATGCTCGCGGTGACCGCCATCGCGACGGCGCCCCAGACGACGACCCGGACCGTCGCGCGGCGCCGGGGCGCACCGCCCAGCCTCGCGCCGAGGTCGCCGAGCAGCCCGAGCGCGATCAGCGTCACGACCACGGTGACGGCGACCCGCGCCCCTGCCGGCGTCACGGCGACCGCCAAGAGCGGCAGCGCGGCGCCCGCCGAGAACGACAGCGCCGACGTCCAGGCGGCCTGGGCCGGCCGGGCCAGCCGGTCCTGGTCGAGGCCGAGCTCGTCGCGGGCGTGCGCCTCGAGCGCGCCGCGGGCCGAGAGCGCCGACGCGACCTCGCTCGCCAGCGCCGGCGGCAGGCCCCGTCGCTCGTAGAGGCCGGCGAGCTCGCGCAGCTCGCCGTGCGGGTCGCGGCGAAGCTCGCGTTCCTCCAGCCGGATGTCGGCCTCCTCGGCGTCGCGCTGCGAGCTGACCGACACGTACTCCCCGGCGGCCATCGACAGTGCCCCGGCGGCGAGCCCGGCGATCCCGGCGGTGATGATCGCGGCGCCCGACGCGCCGGATGCGGCGACGCCCAGCACGAGGCTCGCCGTCGACAGGATCCCGTCGTTGGCGCCGAGCACGGCGGCGCGCAGCCAGTTGGATCGGTGGCTGAGATGGACCTCGGGACGGGTCATCGAGGCGCGCACGTTGGACCGAAGGTACTCCGCGCCGCGGTGGCGCCCGCCGAGGTCCTAGTGGTCTCGGTCATGGGTCGCGTCGGGTTTGGCGCGCGGATCGTCGTCCGTGGCGAGGACGCGGAACATGATGCGTGCCCCTCCCGGGCCACTCAGCCGGCCACGCCGCTCTCCTCTTCGACGCGGTCGAGCCAGCGCTCGGCACCGAGGTCGGCGTAGATCGAGCGGGCCTCGGCCAGCGCATCGGGATCGTTGCGCCGGCGGGCTCGTTCGAGGAGGGCGCGGGCAAGGAGCGGCCGGGCGCCGACGGATCGCAGCAGGGCGATCGCTTCCGCCTCGTGGCGCTGGACGGCGTCGGCGTCACCGCTGCGCTGGGCCTGCTCGGCTGCGAGCCGGGCGCGTCCGGCCCGCAGCAGCGGTGTGGCGCGCGCAGGCGGCAGCGCGCCGACGAACGCCTCGAGCTGGGCGATCGCGGCGTCGTCGCTCAGCGCGATGGCCGCCTCGATGCCCAGGGCGTAGGCCTCCGCGACGCACTCGCCGGCCGTGGTGTGCTCGTCGAGGACGGCTCGGGCGAGGCGCAGCGCGTCGTCGGCCGCGCCGCGCTCGACCGCGTCGCGGGCCAGGGTGAGCGTCGCGGAGACACGCTGGTCGACATGCGTCGACCCGCGCCGCTCGGCAGCGAGCGAGCGGCAGCGCTCGAGCATCGCCTCGTCGCCGCGTGCCGCGGCGATGGGCGCGAGGAACGCCGCCGCGGTCATCGCGTCGATGTCCAATTGCCCGGCGAGCAGCCCATCGCCGATCCGGACCGCCTCGTCCCAGCGGCCGAGTGCGACGAGCGGCGACATGAGCTGGGAGTGCAGCATGCGCTCCATCGCACGATCGCCGCGCTCGCGCGCGAGGACGAGGCCGTCGTTGACCGCCTCCACCGCCTCCGCAAGCCGGTCGCTCTCCAGCGAGACCCCCGCGAGGTTGAACCGCGCCCGCAGGGCGACGGTGGGGAGGTCGTGCTCCTCGGCGAGGGCGAGGGCGTGGCGGAAGATCGCCAGCGCCTCCTGCAGGCGATTGCTGTGAAAGAGGTAGACGGCCCGTCCCACGAGGGCCTCGGTGAGCGCGGGCCAGGCCTGCTCTGCCTCCAGCGTGCTCAGCGCTTCGCCGAACAGCGGCTCGGCCTCTTCCAGGGCACCGCTGTGCGTGAGCAGCGTGGCCAGCCCGGCGAGCGCCTCGGCCCGCGTGATCCTGTCGGTGCCCGGGTCGTCCGCCGAACGGAACGGCTCGAGCAGCGGGCGGGCTTCGTCGAGGCGCCCGGTGAGCGTGAAGATCCGGGCCAGAGCCACCGCGGCCGAGCCGCCCGAGGCTCTGCCGCTGCGCGCGTAGAGCTCGACCGCGATGCGCAGCCGGTCCTCGGCGGTGTCGGCGTCGCCGCTCTGCCACAGCGCCCGGCCGGTCTGCTCCATCAGGGCTGCGCGCTCGAGGTCGTCCTCGGCGAGCTCCGCCGCCTGCTCGAAGTAGCGCTGCGCCTCGGGCCCCAGCGCGAGCGACGCCGCCGCGCGCCCCGCCGCCGTGAGCGTCTCGCGCGCCGCGGCGCGCAGGGTGGCCACGTCGTCGGCCTCGGGCTCGGCCCGGATGGCCTCGAGGTGGTGCATGGCGAGCAGCTCGGCGATGTCGCCGAGCTCGCCCGGCCACGTGTGCTCCAGGTGGTGGGCGGCCGCGACGTGCCGCGCCTTGCGCGCCCGCCGGGAAAGCGTCCCGTACGCGACCGTGCGCAGCAGCGCTTGAAGGAAGACGTACTGCCCGCGATCCGGCGAGCGCGGGTCGTCGTCGCGGCCGAGCACCTGCTTGGCCACGAGCCCGTCGAGCACCCCGGCGACCTCGGGCTCGGGGCGGCCGCTGAGCGCCGCGGCGCCGGCCGCGGTGAACGACTGTCCGAGCACGGAGGCGTCCTGCAGCAGGGAGCGCTCGCCCGCGGACAGGCCGTCCAGGCGCGAGGCGACGAGGGCGTGCAGCGTCTCGGGCACGTCGAGGTCGCTGACGTCGCCGGTGACGACGTACCGTGCGCCGTCCTGCACGAGCAGCCCGCGGTCCTGGAGCATGCGGACGGTCTCGACGGCGTACAGCGGGATGCCCTCCGCGCGGCGCCCGATGTCGGCCACGAGATCGTCCGGAAGCCCGGGCGCCAGGCCGTCGAGGATCGTCGCGATCGCCGACGGCGGCAGGGGGTCGAGCGCCAGCGGCCGCCAGGAGGGGCGGCGCGCGCGCAGCTCGGGGCGACCCAGCGTCAGGACGAAGATCGGGAACTCCGCCGACCAGTCGAGCAGGTAGTCGACGAAGTCCAGCAGCCCGGAGTCGGCCCACTGGAGGTCCTCGAAGACCAGGATCACCGGATCGGACGCCGCCATGCGCTCGAAGAACAGCCGCCAGCCGCTGAACAGGTCGGCCCGGTCGGCATCGGGGCGCTCCTCGAGGCGCAGCAGGTGCGCCAGGCGCGGCTCGACGAGGCGCCGCTCGCGCTCGTCGTGCACATGCGCTTCGACGACGGCCCGCAGCTTCTCTCGCGCGCTCCCGGGGGACTCCTCCTCCACGATCCCCGCTCGCGAGCGGACCATCTCGGCCAGCGCCCAGTACGCGACCCCCTCGCCATAGGAGAGGCAGCGCCCCTGATGCCACCAGCGAACGTCCTTGATGCCGTCGATGTACTTGAAGTACTCCCACAGCAGCCGCGACTTGCCCGCGCCGGCCTCGCCGACCACGGCCACGTGCCGGGCCGTACCCTCGCCCGCGCTCCGCTCCCCCGCCTCGACGATCGCCTGCAGCTCGGCGTCACGCCCGACGAACGGTGCCTCCACCCCCGCGCCGCGGCGCGCGCCACCGGCCCCCGCGACCACCCGCAGCGCGGTGTAGGCGCGCACCGGCTGGTCGCGGCCCTTGACCTGATGGGTGCCGGCGTCCTCGTAGGCGATCGCCGCCTCGCTCGTGCGCCGGGTGACGTCGTCGACCAGCACCGTGCCCGGCGCCGCGATCGACTGCAGCCGCGAGGCGGTGTTGACCGTGTCGCCCAGCACCATGCCCTCGCCCTCGGCGCCGACCTCGACCGCCGCGCTGCCGGTCAGCACACCGGCGCGCACGCGCAGCTCGGACATGCCCACCTCCTCGCCCAGCGCGGTGACCGCTTGGGTGAGGGCCAGCGCGGCGCGGACGGCGCGCTCGGCGTCGTCCTCGCGCGCCACGGGCGTGCCCCAGACCGCCATGACCGCGTCGCCGATGAACTTCTCGACCGTGCCGCCGTAGCGCTCGATGAGGGCGCGGCAGCGATCGAAGTACCGCGACAGCAGCTCGCGGACCTCCTCGGGATCGCGGTGCTCGCTCAGCGTCGTGAAGCCGACGAGATCGGCGAACAGCACCGACACCAGCCGCCGCTCCGAGACCGCGGCCGGCGACGCCGTGGCTGCCGGCGAGGCGCCCGTGGCCAGCGCCGTGCCGCACTCGCCGCAGAAGCGGTCGCCCGGATCGTTCGCTGCCCCGCAGGCGGCGCAGGGAAGCTCGAGCGCCGTCCCGCACTGCGCGCAGAAGCGCCTGCCAGGCCGATTTGCCGCTCCGCACGCCGAGCAACTGGTCATCACTGGACCTTACTTCGGTGCGAGGCCGCGGCTGGACGCGCGCCCCGCTTGGCGTCGATCACCCAACCGACATGAAGCTCAGATCCCAGGAGCCCCCGAGAAGGCGGTTGACCTGACCGGTGACGTTGCGTGAGCGGATCGCGGCGATCCTCGGATAGAACAGCGCGACGCCCGGCGCGAGATCGACGAGCTGCCGGTCGATCGCCGCCCACGCCTGCGCGCGCGCCTGCGGGTCGATCAGCGCCTTCGCGGCCTCGATCGCCTGGTTGATCGGCGCGATGTTCAGCTGCGCCACGTTGTTGTTGCCGTGCGGCCGGATGTTCGCGCCGTTGAAGAGCGGGTCGATCACCGTCTCGGCGTCGGGGAAGTCCCTGTACCAGCCGAAGAAGGGGCACATGTGGATCCTCGAGCTCGGCCTCGAGCAGGTGCTGAGCATGCGGTCGAAGCTCACCGCCCGCACCCGCACGCGGAAGCCGAGCCGCTCGAGGCTCCGGCGCACGGAGCCGCCGATGCTGCGGCCGGCGGTGTCGCTGGAGACCAGGACGTTCAGCGGCCGCCGGCCCTCGTAGCGGCCGGAGCGGAAGCCGGCGCGCCGGAAGTAGAAGGCGGCCAGCCTGCGGTCGCCGTGAGCCCGCGCATACAGCTTCGAGGCGCTCCCGGAGAATCCGCCCGCCTCGTCGAAGCCCGGCACCCCGGGCGGGATGAAGTGCGCGGCGAGGGTGCCGGCGAGCCGGCCGCCCGCGGCGCGCAGGGTACCGGCGCGGTCGAAGCCGGCCACGACAGCCCGGCGCACGTTGAGGTTGGTGAACGGCGCCAGCCTGGTGTTCAACGGGGCGAAGTTCACGCCGCCCTCGGCCGTGAAGGTGAACTGGTCGCGGTAGCGGCCGGCATCGCGGCGCAGCACCGCAGCGGGCGGGGCGAAATCCCCGTTGATCATGCCGCTGCCGCGCAGGATCCGCCGCGCGGCCGTGGCCGTGTCGGCGTTGCCCTCCCGGATCTCCACCTCGTCCAGCCGAGCCGGGCGGTAGTCCGTGGCGGGATCCCAGTTGGGGTTGCGCACGAGGTGGATGGCCTTGCCGGGGCGGTAGCCGATCGTGTTGCCCAGGGCGTCGTTCTGGATCATGTAGGGACCGGTGGCGACCTGGTGGCGACCGTAGGTCGAGGGGCTGACGGCGTCGAACGCGGCGGCGTACTCGGGCGGCACCGGCGCGGTCAGGGACATGACGAGCGCGGCCGCCACGAACCCGCCGCGCGGCCTCGTCAGCCGGAGGACGAGCGTCTGATCGTCGGGCGTCTCCAGGCCCGTGATCGTGCTCCCCGGCGGCGCCGCGGCCTGCGCGCCGGCCAGGTCGCCGAAGTATTGCGTCGCGTACGGGTTGGCGACCGTCCTGAAGAAGCCCCGCTCGATGGCGTACTTCACGTCCCGCGAAGTCACCTCGCGGTTGACCGGAGGCGAGAACCGGATGCCGCGCTTGATGCGAACCGTGACCGTGAGGCCGTCCGGCGAGACCTCGGGCGTCGCCTCCGCCAGGTCCGGGACGCTCGCGCTGCCGGCCGCGGGGGGCGAGCCGAGCAGCGTCCGCTGGGTCGCGTTCGCCACCGTGTTGCCGAACGTGTAGTACGTGATGCCGGGATCGACACTGTCGACGTCGCCGCCCGCCAGGACGGTGAGCCGGCCACCCTGGGCCTGCGCCGCGGTCGCGCGCGGACCGCTGACCGCCGCGCCGTCGCTGCTGCCGCCCTCGGCCAAGATCGCCAGCGCTGCCGCAGCGGCCGCCACCAGGACCGCTGGGCGTCGGCACCGGGAGGCGGGCGGACGTGCGGGGAGCCGGCGAAGCGACAGCATGGGACCTCCTCGGACGGTGAAGAGTCGATGCTCGAGACGGCGCCGGCTGATCATCTCCCCCCTGGCCCGCGGGCGTCGTGCGCGTGTCCGGCGGATGACTCGCGAACGGCTGACGCGAGGCGCTCAGCCGACCGGCGTGACCGGCGCGGGTCGCCGCGCGCGCGGGCCTGCGGTGGTCGCGGCGCGCAGCGGATGCCGCGGCGCTCGCGCCGCCGCCGCGAGCTCGTCGAGCTCCGCCGCTAGGAGCGCCGGCAGCTCGCGCACCTCCGGGAGCGCGTCGGGGTCGGCGTAGCAGCCGAAGAACAGCTCCTGGCGGTAGCGGACCATGCCGATCGCCAGTGCGTGACCCTGGGCGATCGGCACCACGGAGTAGACGTCCTCGAGCTCGCACCCGAGCAGGTACAGCGGTCCACGCGGCGCCGGGGACTGCGAGACGGTGAGGTTGAACTGGCGCGGCGTCGCCATCGCGCGCGCAACGGGTGTGCGCAGCAGGGGCGGCACGAGCGCGAGGGACTCGACGAACGCCTGCGTCGCCGCGGGGCGGTCGGTGTGCTTCAGCCGTGCGGTCTGGTCGCGGACCCACTCGAGCCGCTGGCGGCAGGTCGCCAGATGGACCGGCAGCGGGATGTGCACCATCGCGATCCGATTCCCGGCCCCGGCGTCGCCCAGGGCGCGCATGCTGACGGGGACCATCGTCTTCAGCGGCGCGTCGGGCGGCTCGCCGTGCCGGCGCGTGAGGGCTCGCAGTGCGCCCGCGACGGCCGTCAGGCCAACGTCGTTGACGGTGCCGCCGCTCGCCCGCGCGGCGCGCAGCAGGTCGCGCGGCGCGTGGTAGCCCACGAGCACGCGCCTGACGCCGATGCGGGCGTTGAGCTCGGACTGCGGCGCGGGCGGAAGGACCTCCTCCGTGACCGCGGTCGCCAGCCGCCTCGCCGCACGTGCCGCCCGTGCGACGGTGGTGCGAGGGCGCGTGATCGCACTGGAGCCGGCGCGCAGCGCATCGACCCCGTCGGCGACGGCGCCGCGCGCCGCGTCGACCGCCCACGCGGCTCCGCCCGTGCGGCCCGCCGGATGCCAGCTCAGCGGCGGTCGCGACGCGACGTCGGGCTCGGCGTCGACGAAGAGGCTCACGATCTGCAGCGCCGCGATCCCGTCGACGAGCGCGTGATGGATCTTGCCGATCATCCCGATGCGACCGTCGTGCAGTCGCGGGACGAGGAACACCTGCCACAGCGGTCGCGAGCGATCAAGCGGCACCGACAGCGCAGTCGAGCCGAGGGCCTCGAACGTCGCGTCGCTGACGCGATCCTCGGGCCCCGTGAGCTGCACGATGTGCGCGGCGAGATCGAAGTCCGCATCGTCGATCCAGCGCGGCTCGGACAGGTGCAGCGGCGCTTCCGCCAGACGCCAGCGACACCACGGGACCTCGTGCACTCGGCCTGCCGCGCGCTCGCGTATCGCCTCGACCGTCGGCCGCGGGCGGTCCCCGGGCGCGGCGAAGACCGCGCTCCATCCGACGTGCATGGGCGACTGCTGGGTGTCCAGGCGCAGAAACGACCCGTCGAGCGCCGACAGGCGACGGGTCGAGGTGGCGGCTGTCATACGGACCCTCCTGCTCCGGCCGCGGTCAGCTCCGGCCGATCGGTTCTCGTCCCGACGACGCTACCCCCTATCGCGCGTTTGCCACGGGCGGACGTCGAAAGTTCACGTGGCCTTTATCCGGGCGCACGGCCCGCCCGCCGCGGCTTCCGAAGCCGCCGCGCTCAGCGCTGACCGCTCACCGTCGCGCCGATCCGCTCCTCGATGCGCTGCAGCGCCTGCTCGAGATAGCCCTTGAACACGGGGTAGTTCTCGCTCATCGGAAAGTGCCCGATGTCCTGCATCTCGATGAACTCCGCGCCCTTGATCCGCGCGGCCGTCGCGGCGGTCATCTCGGGCGTCGTGAGGTAGTCGTACGTGCCCGTCATCATGATCACCGGGCAGCGCTCGCCGTCGATCTCCTCGAGCTTGTCGCGCAGGTCGTGATCGACCGAGTAGAAGGAGAGGTCGCCGCGGAAGGCCTCCGAGCCCTGCGTGTAGTAGAACCAGGTCTTCCAGCGCTCCTGGTCGGGCGACTGGGGCGCCATCAGGTCCCACGTGCCGCTCGCGCAGACCTGCGCGGCGTTCGCGTGCGGGTGCTGCCACCAGTCCAGGAAGAAGCCGGGCGAGTAGTCGGCGGCTTCGACCGGGATCACCGCGCCGAAGCGGTCCGGGTAGCGCCAGGCGAGCTGCAGGGCGACGTTGCCGCCGAACGACGAGCCCATGAAGATCGGGTCCTCCAGCTCGAGCGCATCGCACAGCGCGACGACGAACTTCGTGAAGAAGTCGGCCGTGAGCCGGTACTCCTCCTTCCACCACTCCCGGTCGTTCGGTGGGTCGGACTTGCCGTGACGCGGCAGGTCGTAGGCGATCACGCGGTGGCTGCGGGTGATGTCCGGGTCCTCGAGCAGTCCGCGCCACTGATGGTTGTGGCAGCCGGCGGTGTGCTGGCAGACGAGCGGGCGACCCTCGCCGTTCTCGAGGAAGAAGACCTTGTACTCGCCGCCCAGGTCCGGGTCCTCGAGATCGATCGTGACGTACCGCCCGGTCACGGGCGAGAAGCGGCCGTTGGCAGGCATTGCTGGCTTCCTCTCTCGTCTCTAGACGGGGACGCCGGTCTCGCGCAGGATCTCGATCTGCCGGGTGAAGCAGCGCAGGTTCTGCATGAGGACCAGCAGGTCCCCCTCCATGCTCAGGTTCTTGCGGAACGCCGCCGCCCAGATCCCGTGATACATGGGTTTGGGCACGGGCTCGCCCATCCCGCGCCACGTGTCGGCCGGGGCGCGAAGGGCGAACTCATAGGCGTCAAGCGGCTGCACGTCGAGGTTGATGTTCTCGACCCTGCCTCGATGCATGTCGACGATGAGCTTGCGCTCCTGCATGTCGAGCATGTACGAGCACGAGTAGTACTTGCCGTGGGCGCCGATCTCGGCGTCGCCGTTGGTGGCCTCGGTGAAGGACTCCGCCCAGGCCTCTGGCGTCGGCATCTTCGCCTCCTCTGGAGCTTCGCGCTTGCCTCCCGAGGCTTACGCGCCGAGCTCATGGGCTCAATCGTGAGATCGGATCGGGCCTTCGGATACCGCTATCAAGGAGAGGCTCGCCCTTCGCGAGCCTGGAGGTGCGTTGTCCATCACCACCCATGTCCACGAGGTCCACCGGCTGGCCGTCGCCGTCGGCGCAGGGTTCGACGACTTCCGCGACCGCTACGAGCGGAGCGTCCCGATCCTTCACGTCGAGCGGTTCGCGGCGCTCGTCCGCGAGGGCGCGGACTGGGACACCGTGCTGCGCACCACCGCCGAGAACGCCCCGCACGATTTCATCCGCTACTGGACGCTCGACGCCGACGTCCTGATGCGGCTCGCCGGCGATCGCCCGCACTGCTCGTCGTACCTGATGGGCAACCACGCGATCGCCGAGCGCATGTACCGCCACGACCCCGGGATCATGCTCTACGCGCCGCTGCGGACCTTGATCCACGAGGACGTCGACGGCACGGCGTGGTTCAGCGTCGACCAGCCGAGCACCCGGTTCAACAGCTTCGGCGATCCCGCGATCACCGAGGTCGGGATCGAGCTGGACCGGAAGCTCGCTGCGCTCATCGAGCACCTCGGCGCCCCGGTGCCGCCGGCGCTCAGGGGTGAAAGCCGCCCCACGTGATCGCTGACCACGCGAACGGGCTCGAACGGAGCACCGCGTCAGCCACGACCACCGACTGCTCTCGCGTGATCGACCGCAGCCCTCACGCCGGGCAGTCTGTCCGTACGCCCGCCCCAGCTCCTGGCGACGGGTGAGGGTGGATCACCGCGTGGCCCGGATGCGGCGCCGCAGCGTGATGGCGTTGCGCGGGTACGCAGCTCGACGATGTCGGCGTACGATCCGCAGACGCTGACGTCTTCGCCGGTCGCAGCCAGGACGGAGCTCGCGGCCCGTGTTCCGCCAAGATGCAGCCGATGCGCCGCCCAGCCCAGGATGCCGTGCTCTTTGACCTCGACGGCGTGCTCGTGGACTCCCGTGCGGCCATCAGCGGCTGCATCAACCACGCGCTCGCCAGGAACGGACTCCCCGAGCACGCCGAGGCCGCCCTACACCGCTTCATCGGTCCGCCGCTGGCTCTCACCTTCGCCGAGCTGACCGCGCGCTCCCCCGACTCGGCGCTCGTCGTCGCGTGCATCAGCAGCTACCGCGAGCGCTACGCGGAGGCGTCGCTGCACGAAACCACCGTGGTTCCCGGCATCACCGACGCCCTCTCCGCACTCGGCCGGCATTACCGCCTTGCCGTTGCCACGTCCAAGGCACTCGCATTCGCCGAACCAATCCTCACCGCCCTCGAACTCCGTGACTTCTTCGACCTCGTCGCCGGCCCGAGCCTGAGCGCCCATAGCGAGGACAAGGCCGCCACCATCGGCGCAGCCCTCAACATGCTCGATCCGGACCGCGCCGTCATGGTCGGCGACCGTTCGTTCGACATCGCCGGCGCCCACGCACGGGGGCTGCCGGCCATCGGGGTCACCTGGGGCATCGGCGGCAGCGACGAGCTGACGTCCGCACGCGCTGACGCCATCATCGATGCCCCAGCCGAGCTGCCTGCTGCCATCGGCATGCTGATGCAGGCACAGGACTTCGCGGCCTGACAGGGAGCCCCCGATGAGTCCCTTTAACATGGATCTACGCCTACGACCGCTGCGTTTCGGCGACGAGAGGAGCGCAATCGCCGCCCACGAAGAACTCGGACTCGACCAGTTCGACTTCCTCTTGGACTGGCGAGCCGATGAGCCCTGGTCCGCGTACCTCCACCGGCTCGAGCAGCGCCGCCGTGGGCTCGATGTACCGCCTGATCGAGTGCCGGCGACCTTCCTTGTCGCGGACACGGGCGCCGATCTCGTCGGCCGCGTCTCGATACGTCACGAGCTGAATGCATTCCTCACGGACTTCGGCGGCCACATCGGATATGGCGTCCGGCCGAGTCACCGCCGTCGCGGCTACGCCACCGAGATACTCCGGCAGGCGCTGGTCGTCGCGTGCGCCGAGGGAGTCGACCGGGTCCTCGTGACGTGCGACGACGAAAACACCGGGTCGGCCGCCATCATCGAGAGGGCGGGCGGCGTCCTCGACGACTTGCGACGCGTGCCCGACGGGACGCAGATGCGACGCTACTGGATCGTCTGAAACAGTTCCGCTCCGAGCCGGCGCACGGCCGAATGCCTACTCGCGGCCGTCGAACGGTTCACGAGTGCGACTGTCGCCTTGGACGAGGAGCTGCGGCCGATGAGCTCTAGTGCGACGCGTCGCCCGCGCTCGGCCAACCCTCACGGTGCATGGCTTGCGCGATGCGATCCCAGTCCTCGTTGCCGATCTTGGCGTGCGGGACTCCGAGCGTGTCCAGGGTCTCGCGCAGCGTGAAGATGTCGTCGCGGACTCGAAGCAGGACATCGCGGTCTGCCGGGTTGTCTCGTGCCCACACCGTCAGCGAGGCCAGGTATCGCGCTTGGTCGGCGAGGTGTCGTAGCAACCAATCCCGGTCGTCACGAGGCATCTGAGGAGCGTATGCACGACCAACCCTCTTTCCTAGAGGCGACTTGACCCGTGTCTCCGTCGACCCCCGCTGACTCAACCGAGCGAAAGGGCCGCCCGGAGGCGGCCCTTTCGGACATGTTGTGCCGAGCCTGGATCCGCCGATCATCGTGGATGAATCCCTGCCGTGGGCGCGGTCCAGGGTCGATCGGCGGCGCACCCACAGGGTGGTCCCTTTGGAAGCCGCCGATCGGCGCTGGACCGTGATCCACGGCTGGGATTCGCCGCGAGAATCGGTGGATCCAGGCTTAGACGGCGGACGTTCTCGGGTCAATCATCACCCGCAGCCCGTGTTGTTCCCGCAGCTCGAGCACGTGTAGCAGGAGCCGGTGCGCTGCATCATGCCTCCGCACTGGTTGCAGGCCGGGCCGAGGTCGAGGCCGGCCATGCGGGCCGGGACGACGGGTGGGGTGTCGGTGAGGGCTTCGGCTGCGGCGCGGGTCGTCGCGG
>JAOPZW010000196.1 GCA_025963905.1 Solirubrobacterales bacterium
AGGAAGCGTGCGCGAACGCATGGCTGATCCTGCTGCGGCGCCAACCGGCACGGCAGACCGCGTGGCCGTGGCTGAAGGTGGTCGCCATCCGAGAGGCATGGCGGCTCGACGGACTGGAGCGCCGCACCCTGCCGATCGACCTTCTGGCCTCTGAGCCGGTGACGGACGGCGGCGTGCAAGAGCACGCCGAGTTCCACGCGGAGCTCGCGCGTCTCGAGCGCGAGCTCGGCGCGCGGAAGCGGCGCATCCTCTTGCTCAGCGCGATTGGATTCACCTACGTCGAGATCGCGGAGATCACCGGCGACTCGCTGCGTACCGTCGAGCGCCAACTGCTCCGCGCGCGTCGGGCTGCACGGGATGGGCGCTGACCATCGCGACGGTCGCGCGAGCGGGGGGTGAACTCCGAGAGCCCGGCGCTACCAGCCGCATGTTGACCGTCATCTATCGCGGGCGACCGATCGTCTACGTAGCCTGCGGGCAGGCGCACCTCGCATCGTCCGTCGATGCGCTTGAGGCAGACCACCCGGTCCGGCGCTGGGCGATGTGCATGGGTTATTTCGCGCTCAGCATCTGCGACGGGACGATCCGTGGGAGCTACGCACCCGCGAGGGCCGAGCACTTCGCCCGCTGCGCCCTGATCCCCGAAGCGGAGTTCGCCTCCCTCGAGACCTACAGCGACGTCATCCTCGCTGAGCATTTCGGCGTTCCCGTCGAGCAGATCGACGAGCGCCGACGCGACCTCGCGGTCGCGCGAGCGGTACGTGCCGGGCTGCGAGATCGCTAGTCGCCTGGCTCAAGTGGTCTGGCTCGCACGTACGCACACGTATGTGGTGTGCGGGCAAGCTTGCTCCCCCGCGGAAAGCGCGCGCGAGTCCGGCGGCGGCGCGGACGACCGCATGGCGTTCCTGTCAGTGATCTCAGCGCCACTGGTGACTGCCGCTACCAGACGCGAAAGCAGGAGCGCGCTGGCTCAGTCGCCGGTCCCACGCCTCAGTGCCGAGTTGCATGGTGGCTGTTGCGCAAAGGGCCGGTCTGCCGCCGGCCAGCGCGGCGGCCTAGGCCGGGATGCTTCCGCGGAAAGCATCTGAACGGGTCCGGCGGGCCTGGGTCAGGCGAGCGCCGGGGCGGTGTTGTGGCGCCAGAGCTTGACCAGGCGGTGGGTAGCGGTGACCAGTCGCCATTCCGAGCGGCAGGCTGATCGTCCGCGGCGTTGGAAGCGGTCGCGGCGGCGGTTGACTTGGTGTGGCGGAAGACCGGCTAGAGGCTGCCGCCGCGATCGGTGTCCAGGACGCGGCGCATGAGCTGTAAAGCCCGCCGTCCCAGCCGGGCCGGTTGCTTTTGCGTGTGCCGGCGTCGGGCGGACCAACACCTGGCTGCGCGATCCGCAGACGTCGCCGTCACCGGAGCTCGCGACCCTCGTGTTGATTCGTCGGCAAGGCACGGGTGCTCGGCGACATCGCCGTCGTTATTGATTCAGGGCTAGCAGCACGGGAGGAGGGCACAGCACCGATGCGAAAAGAACGGGCACCTGCTCAGCTCCAAGCACACGTGGTGCCCGATCGACGGGAGCCCCGTTCGCCGCGAGCTTCGGGCCTAGTTGCGCGAGCCTCGACAGCCCGGGAGGCCGAGACCAGCACGCCGGCCACTCGTTACTCTTCAATGGAAGCAGGGGCTCGGTGCACTACGACCCGGTCGCTCCCGTATCGTCGCTGCGCATCTGCGGCCCACTTCTCTGCTTCTGGACTCGCCTGGCCCTTCGGAAGCACCTGGAGTCTGACGCGAGGGCACGTTCTCCTGCCCAGGGGAGACTCGATGCCTATTCCTGAACCCGATGCGGGCAGGGCCCGTTCTAGTCGGTGTCTGATGTCGCGTATCGTGTCGAACTGGAAGCGCTCCGAGGTCATGAGCACACGCACCTGGGCGGCGCTTTGGAGCGTCCGACGGATTTTGTTCGCCTTCTCGATCGCCGAGCGGTTCGTGACGTAGACCCGCAGCATGCTGTCGGCGATGACGGCGCACGCATACGAGTCACGGAAGCGCTTCAGGGCGAGGTCTTCGACCCGGTTCCGGTCTCGCCCGAGCTGATCGCTACTCACGTGACGTTCTCCCACGCCGATGCCCGGCTCGCACGATAGTGCTAGGGCTGCAACAACGATAGAGATCCCTGTAAGCCCTCTTCTCAGCATGAGACTGTGCTCGCACGCCTGTCTCTATCGCCCGTCGGTTGGCGCTGCAAGACGACGCGTCATGGGTCGTCGTGCAGCCGCTGCGGACGTCGTCGCCGCGTCTCTCGGTCGGCGGCTCGGCTCGCGGTTGAAGCCCGTCACCTGATGTAGCTCGTATGGATCCGGCCGCCTTGGCGCCACCGGACCTGGTGGCGCCGGATGCTGAGGAAGCGGTGATCGACGTCGCTTCCCGAGGCCAGCATCATGGGCTTGTCGTCGTTGGCTTTCCAGACCTCATAGTCGACGTCGGGGCTGTAGATGTTGCGAACGATCCAAGCAACGGAGCTGCGAGGGGTCATCACGATCCGTGTCGCCGGCCCGACTCCGCTGTCTCCATGCGCAAGGCGTGACGGGTCGGTCAGGTTTCCCGTTGGCAGATCCCGCCGGTAGCGGCGAGTGCGGAGGTCGCGCACTTGGATGCGGTAGGAGGCGCTGTTCGGGTCGCCGTACTCGTGCTCGTATGCGACGTAGGGCCCGGCGACCCGGACGCGCCGAACGTTGTCGTACTCGGGCTCGAGGTCATCGCTGGGCCGGTGGAGGTAGCCGAGCTTCACGGGTCGGCGGCCACGCGCGCAGCCATACACGGCGGCACCGATCCTGAATGCGACCGCTTGGCCTGAAGCGGCGATGACCTTCGCGTGACGGGGAGGACAGGCTCGCCTAGTTGCGGCTCCCGCGCCGTTCGCTTGCGGTGCGGCCGTCGCAAGCGCCGCCGCCCACACCACGAGCATGACGCGGGCCGGAACCCGCCGACGCGCGCCGATCGGACGACGAGATCTCATGGGCAAGGATTGATCCTGGCACGGTACGCGCAATACACGGGTCGCGTTGTCGTTCCGGCCGGCTCGGTGAGCCCGAGGTCGGGAGCGTAGCCGCTCGGCGGCTGTGGGTCGCCGTGCCATTCGTAGTAATAGAACCGGCTGATCACGGGAAGGTTGTTGCGATAGGTGCTCGAGTTGAAGAAGTTGGTCAGCTCGGTGGCCCCAACGGTCGGATCGACTGGGCCGCCGCGGGTGTAGCGGTAGACGCCGGCCTCGGTCAGCCACACGTGCGTCGCCCGCGTGACGGGCCCCAGTTCAGGAAGCTCTGCAGCCGGCCTGTGTTGCCAGTCTTGATCGCCGCGTACACGTGGTACGCCCAGAAACGCCGGCGGCTTCTGGCCCATGCCACGATATGGCGCGTTGCTCGAGCCGGCTCCAGGTGCGGTGCAGGCGCTGCTGGGCGCTCCAGGCGATTGCGACTGCTTCGGCGGGCTGACCGGCCTGGCGGCCGGCCAGGACCTTGCCAATGGCGGGGCGCTTGCGGTAGTGCCAGGCAGCCTCGACCAGCAGCCGGCGGGCGTGCCCGGAGCCGGTCTTGGTGATCGCGCCGAGGCGGCGCTGCTGGCCGGTCGTGTTCTCCGATGGGACCAGCCCGACGTAGCTCATGATCTGCGGCGCGGGCGAAGCGCTCGAAGTCGCCGATCTCTGAGCACAGCCCGGCGGCGGTGAGCGTGTCGATGCCGCGCAGGCAGCGCAACCGCGCGATCTGGGCCTGCCACGGGCTGGTGGGCAGCATCGCGACGATCTCACGCTCGAGCTGCTCGCGGCGATGGACCAGCGCGTCGACCGCGCCGATCGCGTCGGCCAGCGTGGACTGCGCCGCAGGCCAGCCCAGCTGGACGTCGGCCAGCCAGGCACGGTGGCGCTCGGTCCACGCGCGCCCGTCGTCGAAGCGGATGGCGTGGCGCAGCAGCAGCTTGGACAGCCGGTGCCGACAGCGCATCAGGTCCACGCGGACCGCCTCACGCGCGCGGACGAGATCGCGCAGCGCCTCCTCCTCAGCGCCCGGCACCCGCACCGCGTGCAGCTTGCCCGCCCACAGCAACCGGACCAGGTGCTCGGCGTCACGGCGGTCGGTCTTGACGCGGTCCCCGGACGCGCGCGGGATCTTGCTCGGCGCCGCCACGACGCACTCCACGCCGCGCCGGGCGAGCTCGCGCGCCAGCCCATAGCCGGTCGGCCCGGCCTCATAGGCGGCGCGCACCGGCCGCGGCAGCCCCGCGCACAACCCCGCCGCCTCGGCGACGCGACCTCGCGGTCGCGCGAGCCGTACGTGCCGAGCTGCGAGATCGCTAGTCGCCTGGCTTAGTGGTCTGCCTCGCAAGTTCGCACACGTATGTGGTGTGCGCACGCTTGCTCCTCCGCGGAAAGCGCGCGCGAGTCCGGCGGCGGCGCGGACGACCGCATGGCGTTCCTGTCAGTGATCTCAGCGCCAGCGGTGACTGCCGCAACCAGACGCCAAAGCAAGAGCGCGCTGGCTCAGTCGCCGGTCCCACGCCTCAGTGCCGAGTCGCATGGAAAGGGGTAGCGGCGCAGCAACCTGCGCTTGCCTGGGTCGCGGTCATCGATCGTGGTTGCGGGCCAGTTGCCTGCGGATGATGCGGAAGTGATCGCCGGTCCAGCGCCGGTATGTCGTTTCGGTGAAGGTTGGGCAGCACACGGCGTCGCCGCGGCGGTAGATCGGGCCGACGACCTTGAGCAGCCCATGTGATGGCGCCATCTCGGTCTCGCACATGGGTGCGCCGCTGAAGACGCGCCATGCGTGCCCGTCGGGCAGGGCGGCGATCACCTGGTGCGGGCCGCAGCCGTGATTGGTGTCGGGGTACTGGGCAATGAGCAGGTCGGGGTGCCCGTCGCTGGTGACGTCGCCAACGCTGACGGCGAGGCTGGTCGCCGCGGGCGGGGACCGCACAACCGGAATCGTCGCGCCCGTCCAAATGGTCAGGACGCCTTCGTTGCCGCTCGCTCGCTGCCACACGGTCAGGCCCCACCTGACCAGGCTGGGAAAGCCCTCGCGCTCGACCGCCGGACGTCGCTGATCGATCCACTCAACTAGCACCTGGTCGGCCAGATGCCCGCCGCGCAGAAACCAGACCTGGCGCACCCTGCCCCGCGGAATGAGCGCGGCAAGGTCGAGCTGGTGCGGGTCGGCTGGCGCGCGTGTCGACCCGACGACACAGAGCGCGACCGGTGCCAGCTCAAACGATGGATCGTCGGCCCCCAGCTGCCCGTGCCGTGACGGCATCGGGGCACAGGAGGCCGCCGGCGCGCCCGGGTTGCGCGAGACGCCCCCGCTGCCGCAGGACAACAACGCAACTCCGGTGACGCTCACCGCCACGCCGGCAACCGCCGCTCTCAAGAGACGCTTCATCCGCGTCGCGCGGCTCCGGCGAGCCGATGACTCAACATGACTCGCTCATTGTGCGCTCCGGTGCAACAACAATCGAATCGCGAGCCCAGCGGCCCCCCATTGGACGAACCGGAGCAGCGCACTGCCATGGCTGCCGCAACTGCACGCGAAAGGAGCAGCGCGCCGATTCAGTCGGCGGTCCCGTCCCTCAGTACCGAGTTGCATGGAGGCTGTTGCGCAAAGGCGCCGAGCCGGGCAGCCGCTGCCGGGAAGGCAGATCTGGCCCGACGCGTTGGGGGCGCGGGCGGCCGAGGGACCCGTTCTAGCCGGTCGCGAGGGTCGTGTGGAGCTTGAGGAGGTTGTGGGTCGCGGTGATCAGCCGCCATTCCGAGCGGCAGGCGGCTCTGCCTCGTCGTTGGAAGCGGTCGATCTTGCGGTTGAACTTGGTGTGGCCGAAGACGGGTTCGATCATCGCCTTGCGTTTGCGATAGAGCTCTGCGCCGGTGGGGGTCGCGAGCACACGTCGCATGAACGCGTAGAGGCCGCCGTCCCAGCCCGGCCGCGCGCCTTTGCGCTTGTTGGCGTCGGGCGGGATGAGCACCTGGATCCCGTCGCTGGCGAGCGCTTGCATCTGGAGCTGGTGCCAGTACCCGGCATCGGTGACAACGATCTGCGGTGCCTCAGCGACGCCGGCTGCGCGCAGCTCGCGGCGGGCCGCGTTGACCATCGGCTCAATCTGTCCGAAGTCGGCTGATGAGTTGGTCAGCTCAGCGGCGATCACGATCTGACGCTCGTTAGTCGCGGCCTGGGCGTTGTAGCCCTGCACCCAGCCGCGCGGAGTCTTGACGTTGCGCGAGTCGGGGTCGGTGACGTTGATCTTCGCGGTCGGCGATTGGGGCGGCTGGTAGGGCTTGGGCGGGGACCCGAACCGCCGGCCGTTCTTCATCACGCCCCGCGCGCGGTAGGCCTCATAGGCGTCGTTGGCGCGCTGCTCGGTCCACAGCTCCTCTTCCAGGCGGCGCTTTGCCTCCTTGACGCGTGCCGGACGTGACGCCGGGATCGGCCGGGCCTCCCGCTCGCGCTGGGCATCCAAGTGGCGCTTGGCCTCGGCCAGCCACTTCTGGCGGCCCTGGCGGCTGGACAGCTGTGGCGGCAGCTCATCCCCGCGGCGATCTCCGAACTGCTCGTCCTCGGCCGCGTCGATCTCCGCGGCCTCCTCGAGGATCTCGCGCGCGAGTTGCTCGTAATTGCGGGTCGCGCGCTCAGACGCATTGGCATGCACCTTCGTGCCGTCGACGGCCAGCACCCTGGCCCCGGTCAACCCCGCCTTGGCGCACAGCGCGAGCACCTCGCCGAACAGGCCGCCAAGCGCCGCCTCGTGACGCTGACGAAACCGCGCGATCGTGCAGTGATCGGGCCGGCGGTTCGCGGCGATCAACCGAAACGCGACGTCCTCGAC
>JAOPZW010000232.1 GCA_025963905.1 Solirubrobacterales bacterium
GCCGGCCAGCGCGGTGGCCGCGCGCTGCCCGGCCCACCCGGCCGAGGATCCGCGCGTTCCGGCCTTCGCGCCGGGCGCCACCCCGGCGAGCGACGAGCGCATCGGCGCCTACCTCACCGCGCTCGACGGGGCCTCCGCGCGCGTGGTCACCGGCGTCGCCGGGACCAGCGTGCAGGGCCGG
The DNA here is from genome assembly GCA_025963905.1 of Solirubrobacterales bacterium. Lineage (GTDB taxonomy): Bacteria > Actinomycetota > Thermoleophilia > Solirubrobacterales > Solirubrobacteraceae > JAOPZW01. Next base: position 182 of record JAOPZW010000232.1, read on the forward strand.
CCGCTGCGCTACGCGATCGCGGGCGACCCGGCGCTCCTGCGCCCGCCGCGGCTGGCGGCGGTCCTCGCGCGGCTGCGCCGGGTCCGCCAGGGCTCCGCCTCGGCGGCCGGCCTGCGACGCAGCATTCGCGCCGACCCGGCGATCGTGTGGATCGCCGGCAGCGTCCACAGCAACGAGCCCAGCGGCGCCGACGCGGACATGGTGCTGCTGCACGAGCTGGCCGCGCGCACCGACTGCGTGGCGCGGGCGCGCCCGCGCCACGTGCTCGTCGTCGTCGTGCCCGTGCAGAACCCCGACGGCCGCGCGGCCGGCACGCGCACCAACGCCGCGGGATTCGATCTCAACCGCGACTGGTTCGCGGCCACCCAGCCCGAGACGACCGCCCGGCTGGGCCTGATGCAGCGCCTCCCGCCGGTGGCGCTCGTCGACCAGCACGAGCAGGGCGGCGTGACCTCGTTCGTACCGCCCAACGCCGACCCGATCCACCACGAGATCCCCCGCCGCGCCCTGGACGCCATCGACAACACCTTCGCCCCGGCGCTGCGCGCGGCGTTCACCCGTCACGGATGGCCCGTGGACTCGGGGCGGACGTTCGATCTCTTCTTCATGGGCTACGGCGACGCCGCGCCCGCGACGATGATGGGGACGGCCTCGATGACCGTCGAGGTCGGCGCGGGCGTGCCGTACCGCCGGCGCGTCGCCGAGCACCTCGCCGCGGCCGAGGCCGTGGTCGACGCCGCGGCAGGCCATCGCCGCGCGCTGCTGACCGGCTGGGCGGCCACCGCGCGCGACGCCCGCGACCAGGGCGCCCGCGGCGTGCTGCAGCCCAACCGCGTGCGGCGGGCGGGCGACGTGCTGGGCTTCGGTATCCCGGCCCAGCGGGTCTATGCCTACGCTCTGGCTGCCGGTCCCGACGCCGATGCGCTCGCCGGGCGACTGCTGGCCCAGGGCGTCCGGGTCCAGCGCCTGCGCGCCGCGGTCGACGTGGCGGCGCTGGACCCCTTCGGGCCCGACGGCCCGGCGCCGCAGAGCCTCGCCGCCGGGACGTACGTCATCCCGATGGCCCAGGCGGCGAAGCACTGGGTCGAGGCGATCCTCGGCGACGACGCGTACGTGCCGTTCCCCTACTTCTACGACGTCAGCGCCTGGTCGCAGCCGCTCCTGATGGATCTCGCCGGCGGCGCCCTGCGCGAGCCGTTGCCGCCGGGCGCGGCGCTGGAGCCCGTCACGGTCGCCCCGGGCCCGCCGACCGTCGCTCCGCCCGCCGCGGGCAGCGTGCTGCGCGGCGACGACACCCGGTCGCTCGGGGTGGCGCTGGCGCTCCTGCGCCAGGGCGTCGCGCTGCGCCGCGTGCCGGGCACCGGCGAGATCGCCGCGCCCGGCACCGCCGCGGGGGCCACCGCCGTGCTCCGCGCGCCACGCGTGGCGCTGCTCGCCGACCCGGGCTCGACGACGGCCGTGGCGCCGGGCGACCCCGTCCCGACGCTCAGCCCGCAGTGGTGCCGCTGGGTGCTCGAGCAGCGACTGGGGCTGGCGGTCGACGTGCTCGGCCCCGCGGACGTCGCGGGCGGACGCCTGGCCGCCGGGGGCTACACGGCGCTGGTCGTCCCCGACGGCGAGGAGCTGGGCGGCGGCCTGGACGCCGCGGGCCTGGAGCGCGTCGGCGCGTTCGTCCGCGCCGGCGGCACATACGTCGGCTGGCGGGCGCGAGGCATCGCGTTGGCCGCGGCCGCGGGGCTGACGAGCGCGGTCACGAGTGACGGCGGGGGACTGCGCGTCGCGGGCGCCGCCATCCGGATCGAGCTCGACACCGCCGACCCGGTCGCCTGGGGCTTCACCGCGGGCGGTCCGTTCGTGCTCGACCAGGGCGATCCCGTCCTGGCCGCCGGCTCCGGCGTCGTCGGGCGCTTCCCGCCGGCGGCCGGGTTCTGGAGCTCGGGCTACGTCACCGGGGAGAGCGCCATCCAGGGCACCGCGGCCGTCGTCCACGAGCACGCCGGGGCGGGCGACGTCGTGTTGTTCAGCTTCGATCCCGCCTTCCGGGGCTACACCGAGGGCACCGAGCGCTTGCTGGCCAACGCGCTGCTGCTGCCCCCGGCGTAGTCGCCCCGGTGTAAGAACCTGTTTCAGAGAGCCGGCACCGTCAGGAAACCGTCTCGCGGCGCCGGACGCCACCCGCCGACTTGCGAAGGCCACCAGCATTCGCTGCGCCGGCGGGCGGCGTCCGACATCCACAATCCGGCTCCCTGACGCCACCGCCTGATTCTGAAACAGGTCCTAAAGCGCCTTGAGCTCTTCCGTGATGTCCGCGACCGAGCCCTTGGCGTCGCCGAACAGCATCGACGTCTTGGGGTTCGTGAACAGAGGGTTGTCGATGCCCGCGTAGCCCGAGCTCATCGAGCGCTTGAGGACGATGACCGAGCTCGACTCGTCGACGTTGAGGATCGGCATCCCGTAGATCGGGCTGTCGGGCTTGTTGCGCGCGTCGGGGTTGGTGACGTCGTTGGCGCCGATGACGAGCGACACGTCGGTGCGGCTGAACTCGCCGTTGATGTCGTCCATCTCCTTGAGCTGGTCATAGGGCACGTCGGCCTCGGCCAGCAGGACGTTCATGTGCCCCGGCATGCGCCCGGCGACCGGGTGGATGGCGTACTTGACCGCCACGCCCTTGGCCTCCAGCAGCTTGCTCATCTCGCGCACCGCGTGCTGCGCCTGGGAGACGGCCATGCCGTAACCCGGCACCACCACGACCTGACGCGCGTACGCCATCTGGATCGCGACGTCGGCGGCGCTGGTCGACCGCACCGTGCCGTCCGTGCCCGCCGCACCCACCGGCGCCTCGACCGCGCCCCCGAAGCCGCCGGCGACGACGCTGGTGATGCTGCGGTTCATCGCGTGCGCCATCTGCTGGGTGAGCAGCGTGCCCGACGCGCCGACGATCATGCCCGCGACGATCAGCGCGGGGTTGTTGAGCGCGATGCCGGTCGCCGCGGCGCTCAGCCCGGTGAACGCGTTGAGCAGGCTGATCACGACGGGCATGTCGGCCCCGCCGATCGGCAGCACCACGAAGTTGCCCAGGATCGCGGCGGCCACCAGCAGCCCGAGGAACAGCCCCTCGCCGTGGCTGCCCGCCACGATCGCCACGCCGCACGCGGCAGCGGCGGCAAGGAGCAGGAAGTTGACCGGCTGCTGGGCGGGGCCGATGCTGATCGGCTTGCCGGGCAGGAGCTCCTGGAGCTTGGCGAAGGCGATGTTCGAGCCCCAGAACGACACCGACCCGATGATCGCCGCGAAGACGCTGAAGATCGCCACGTAGGTGGGCACGTCGGCGAAGCCGCCGCTTTTGCGGAACTCGACCCAGGCGATGAGCGCCACCGCCCCGCCGCCGACGCCGTTGAACAGCGCCACCATCTGCGGCATCTGGGTCATCTTCACCCGGCGCGCCGCGGGCACGCCGACGATCGTTCCCAGCACCACGCCGAGCACGATCAGCCCCAGGTTGTGCAGGTGGGGCATGAGCAGCGTCGCGACGATCGCCACCCCCATGCCGACCGCGGCGATGCGGTTGCCGCGCACCGCGGTCTTGGGGCCCGTCAGGCCCGACAGCCCGTAGATGAACAGGCTGAACGAGACGATGTAGAGGACGCTGCGGAAGTTGGTGTCGGTCAGGAACGTCGCGATCGGAGGGGTCATTCGCCGCCCGCCTCGATCTCGTCCTTGGGCTTGGCCTTGAACATCTCGAGCATCCGGTCGGTGACGAGGAAGCCGCCGACGACGTTGATCGTGCCGAACGTCACCGCGATGACCAGCAGGACCTTGTTCAGCGTCCCGCCGACGCCCATGCCGAGCAGGATGATGCCGCCGAGGACGACGATGCCGTGGATCGCGTTGGTCCCCGACATCAGCGGGGTGTGCAGCGTGTTCGGGATCTTCGAGATCACCGCGTAGCCGATGAAGCCGGCCAGCACGAGGATCGACAGGTTCTGGAGGAGCATCAGCCGGCCTCCACCTTCGCCTTGGCGCCCTCGTGGACGATCTCGCCGTCGCGCGTGACGCACGCGCCCGCGAGGATCTCGTCGTCGAAGTCCAGGGCCAGATTGCCCTCGTCGTCGAGGAAGAGCTCGAGCAGCGCCTGTACGTTGCGCGCATAGAGCTGCGACGCGTGCTCGGGCATCGAGGCCGGCAGGTTCAGCGGCGAGACGATCGTGACGTCGTGCTTGACGACCGTCTCCCCGGGCTCGGTCAGCTCGGCGTTGCCCCCGCTCTCGCCGGCCAGGTCCACGATCACGCTGCCGGGCTTCATCGCCTCGACGGCCTCGGCGGTGACGAGCTTCGGCGCCGGGCGACCGGGCACGAGCGCGGTGGTGATGACGACGTCGAAGCCGGCGATCGCGTCGGTCAGCGCCTGCTGCTGGCGCGCCTTCTCCTCGTCGGTGAGCTCGCGCGCGTAACCGCCCTCGCCGGCGGCCTCGACGCCGAGGTCCAGGAACTTCGCGCCGAGCGACTCCACCTGCTCGGCGACCTCGGGGCGCACGTCGTAGCCGGTGGTCTGCGCGCCCAGGCGCCGCGCGGTCGCGAGTGCCTGCAGCCCGGCCACGCCCGCTCCGAGCACCAGCACCTTGGCCGGCGGGATGGTCCCGGCGGCGGTCATCAGCATCGGGTAGAAGCGCGTCGAGTGTTCGGCGCCCAGCAGCGCCGCCTTGTAGCCCGCGACGTTGGACTGCGAGCTCAGCGCGTCCATCGACTGCGCGCGCGAGATGCGCGGGATCGCCTCCATCGCGAAGGCCGTGACCCCGGCGCGCGCCAGAGCCGACACCGTGCCGGGGTTCGTCAGCGGCCCCAGGAAGCCCACGAGCACCGAGCCCGAGCCCAGGCGCCCGATGTCCTCATCCGAGGGCGGCGCGATGGTCACGACGACGTCGGCGCCCCACACCTCGCCGGGATCCACGGCGATCTGGGCGCCGGCCTCCTCGAACAGCGCGTCGGGGATCAGCGCCTGCGCGCCGGCCCCGCTCTCGACCACCACCTCGACGCCCTTGGTGCCGAGGCGGCGCACGACGTCAGGGACGAGCGCGACGCGGCGCTCGCCCGGTGTGGTCTCCTTCGGGACTCCGACCCTCATGGGCGCGCCAAGCTATCCGATCGGGCGCAGGCGCGGTACCCCGGTTGTCCTCAGCGGACCGGGAACGGCTTGCGGGCGAGCGCGGCAAGTGCCTGGGCGGTCACCCACACGGGCGTCTGGCTGCTGGTGCGCGAGTAGCGCACGCTCCCGTCGCCGGCCACGAGCGTCCGCAGATAGCCCAGCGGCGAGCGCGAGCCGCCGCGGCGCACGCGCTCGGGATCGCGGCCGGCGGCCACGATCGCCTGCACCGCCCACGCGGTCGACTGCGCGTTGGATCCGGCCCCCGGCACGAGCGGGAAGCCGCCGTCGGCGTTCTGGCGGCGGCTGAGGAAGCGGACGGCCCGCAGCACGGTCCCGTGGAGCCGCGAGCGCCCGGCGGCGACGAGCGCCTGGAGCGCTGCCGCCGTGTCGTCGATCCCGCTCGCGCCGCCGCGGCGCGCGAAGTCGAAGCCGCCGTCGCCGTTCTCCTGGCGTGCGATGAAGCTCGCGGCAGAGCGGACCGTGCGGTCGCTTCGCGAGCGGCCGGCGGCGCGCAGGGCGAAGATCGCGAACGCCGTGAGGTTCACCTGGCCCGCGAACGAGCCGTCGGCGCGGCGCAGGCTCAGCAGGCGCGCCACGAGGTCCACCCCGCCGGCCCGTCGCGGGTCGCCGCCGCCGGCCACGATGCCGAGGATGGTCCGCTCGACGTCACCGGCGTCGCGGGCC
>JAOPZW010000233.1 GCA_025963905.1 Solirubrobacterales bacterium
AGGGGACAAGAACACGGAACGTTCACTGATCTGCCGGCTCCGTGGGGGCATGGGATCGGCAGAACCGGGGGGTAGCACACATGTCGTCTTTCACTCGCTTGGCTGCGGCCGGCGCTTCACGGATGAATGCAGATGCCGGCACGGGCCTCGGTGGCCACCGCCTGCGGACCGCGCTGCTTGCGGCGTTCGCCGCGATCGCGGTGTGGGCGGTGCTCACGACTCCTGCGCAGGCGATCCAGACGTCCGCGCCGCTGCCCGGCAGCACGTTCGAGGGCGGCGATGGCAACCAGAGCGTCGAAGGGACGGGTGGCGGCACCACGGACTGGTCGACGTACTCGGCGGTCACGGGCGACACGTTCGACAACCCCTACGGCAACACCGGCGGCACCGACACGTTCTATGCCGGCCACGAGGACACGCCGGACACGTGGACGCTGTCATCGGCAGGGCCCGGCGTGACCCCTCCCAAGTCCAACGCCCTGGCTGTCTGGTCAGTGAAGGACCCAGCGGCCACCAGCCTCTTCTTCTACTTCAGCTTCCTTCGCGCGTCGACGTCCACTGCCGACGCGTTCTACGGGGTGGAGCTGAACAAGCGGACGACCTTCTGGACCAATTCTGTCGGGACGTTGATCCCGTGTCGCTCGACCGGCGACCTCATGGTCAGCTACGAGATCGATGCGAAGAACAAGAACGTCAATTTCAAGATCTACAAGTGGACCGGAACGAGCGGGGTGGCGAACTGCCCCGAGGGTAAGACCGGATTCTTCACCGACGTGACGCCGAGCGCGGGCGTGGATATCCAGGGGTACATGAACTTCGACTCCACGATCAACAACTACCTGTCGCCTCTCGCCGTCGGCCCGACGATCGACCCCGGCCGCTTTGGGGAGGGGGCCGTCAACATCACGAGCGCGCTCAAGGATGGCGGGCAGGACACCTGCGTCAACTTCGGTCAGGCGCAGCTGCACAGCCGCTCGTCGGCCTCGTTGAGCTCCGCGCTGCAGGACATGGTCAGTCCTCAGCCCATCGTCCTGCGCTCGTGCACCGTGAGCGGCACGAAGTTCAACGACCTCAACGGGAACGGCACGCAGGACGCCGGCGAGCCGGGTCTACAGGGCTTCCGCATCTACGACGACGTCAACGACAACGGCGTTTTTGATCCCGGCGAGAAGTCGAGCATCAGCGACGCCACCGGGAGCTGGACCATCACGGACCTGGCGTCCGGCTCGCACAACATCCGCGAGGATCTCCCCGCCCAGTCCGACTGGCATTGCACAGACCCGAGCACGTCCGACCCCTCGCCCGCGGACTCGACGACGAACTGCAAGTACGTCGTGAGCCTCGCTGCCGGCGGCAACGTCAGCGGCCTCATGTTCGGGAACTTCAACCCGGGCACGATCAAGATCAAGAAGGTCACAGCCCCAGCCGGCGAGCTGGAGTCGTTCGGCTTCACGGGCACCGATCTCCCGGGGACGAGCGACAAGACGTTCGCCCTCTCCGACGGTCAGACGAAGACCGTCACGAACCTTGTTCCAGGGACCTACCACGTTGGCGAGGACTCGCCGACGCCCGGCTACACGCTGACCTCGATCGCCTGCGACGACGGGCAGTCGGCGCAGCCGTCTACCGGAGCCACGGATACGCGGACGGCAACCATCAATGTCGACCCCGGCGAGACGGTCACCTGCACCTTCACGAACACGCACGAGACAACGCTGACGGTCATCAAGCACGTCGACAACAGCAACGGCGGGACGTTGCAGGCCGGTGCCTTCACGATGAACGTCACTGGGACGGACGCCTCACCCGCCTCGTTCGCGGGCTCCGAGAGCGGAACGAAGGTCGTCGTGCAGCCGGGATCCTACGACGTGGACGAGGTGTCGCACATCGGCTACGACGAGACACGGAGCACCGATTGCACTGGTTCGATTTCGGTCGGTCAGAGCAAGACGTGCACGATCACGAATAGCGACATCGCCCCGAAGTTGACCGTCATCAAGAAGGTGGTCAACAACAACGGTGGGACGTTGCAGGCCAGTGACTTCACGATGATCGTCGGTGGGGCGGACCAGTCCCCGCAGACGTTCCCGGGTGCTGGGGATCCGGGGACGACGGTTTCGCTGAAGGCGGGTGAGTACTCGGTTAGCGAGGATGCGGTTGCGGGCTACGCCGGGACGCTGAGTGGTGACTGCTCGGGCAAGATCGCGCTGGATGAGCAGAAGACCTGCACGATCACGAATAACGACATCGCCCCGAAGCTGACGGTGATCAAACACGTGGTCAACGGCAGCGACGCCAATGGCGCGACCGCGGCCGACTTCACGATGATCGTCGGCGGTTCGGGCCAGTCGGTGACGCCGTTCCCAGGTGATGAGAACGGGACGACGGTCTCACTCAAGGCAGGGTCTTACAACGTCGACGAGTCCGGCGCGCAGGTCACGCACTACGTCAAGGATCTGTCGGCGGGGTGCGGGGGGTCGATCGCCATCGGCGAGACGAAGACCTGCACAATTACGAACACCCGCAAGGCAACCGTCCGGGTCGACAAGGTCGTGCCCGGCGGCTCCGACCAGGAGTTCGACTTCACCACGACCCTGACCGACGGCCCGTCCGAGTTCCAGCTCGCCGACGCCGACGCCCCGGTCGTGCGTGAGGTGGCTCCGGGTCAGGACTACACGGTCACCGAGCCCGACTCCGGCACCGGGTTCAAGCTCACCTCGTCGGGCTGCGGTCCCACCAACCCGCAGGTCGACACGCTCAGGCTCTCGACGCGCGCGCCGACGGCGGAGGCCAACAAGACCGTGTCGATAACGCCGGGCGCCGGCGACGACATCACCTGCACGTTCGTCAACACGAAGCTCGCGGGCGGCCTCAAGGTGGTCAAGACCGGACCCGCGGTCGCGTACAACGGCGACATCCTGACGTTCCAGTACGCGGTGACGAACACCGGCAACACGCCGATCAACATCACCTCGATCACCGACGACAAGTGCTCGTCGATCACCGGTCCGGTGAAGAACAACTCCAACGACGACACGTGGCTCGACCCGCAGGGCACGCCGGACGCCTCGAAGTCCGAAGAGTGGATCTACACCTGCTCGATGCCGGCGCCGGTCACCAAGGCGGGCGACCCGTCGCTGGTCAACACGGTGACCGTCAACGGCAAGGACGAGAAGGGCAACGACGTCACGGCTCAGGACCAGCACACGACGGCCTTCCTGCACCCGGCGGCCGGGATCGCGAAGACGGGGCCGGCGACGGCGCTGGCCGGATCGCTGGTTCAGTACACGCTGACGGTGACCAACCCCGGCGATGTCGCGTTCGCCGATCCGTTGGTGGTCGTCACGGACACGCTGTGCCAGGCGCCGCCGGCTCTGTCGTCCAAGAACGGCGACTCGAGCCCGCTGACGTTTGACCCGAAGGACACCTGGACCTACACCTGCTCGGTGCAGACCCAGGTGGGGCAGACCGCGGTGGACAACGTCGCCGACGTCAAGGGGACCGACCAGAACGGCCGCTCGGCCACCGCCCAGGCGAAGTTCAGCACCCAGCTGACCCAGCCCCAGGTGGTCGTCGCTCCGGAGACGGTCACCTCGGTCACCCCCGGCTCGGCGAAGCTCCGTGGCCCGACCGGCTGCCCGACTCGCGCGACGACGGCCGCGGTCACCGGCAAGCGCATCACCAAGGTGACGTTCTACGTCGACGGCAAGAAGGTCAAGACCGTCACCCGGCCGGACAGCAAGGGTCGCTGGAGCCTCGGGATCAACCCGAGGAAGTTCGCCTTCGGCTCCCACAAGGTCCGCGTCACGGTGGAGTTCGCGGCCAACAGCGGGACGAAGACGAAGACGCTGCAGCTCTCGTTCAACCGCTGCCGCCCGGCGATCGTCAAGCCGAAGTTCACCGGCTGAGGCACAGGGCCCGAGGGGCTGACCGCGACCGCGTCCGCCGGCAGGCAATCACGCCCCGGCGGACGCGGTCCGGTCACATTCCTAGGCTCTGGGACGCCGCATCGCTTCCGGGCTCTCAAGATTTCGGACGGAAAGCCGACAAACGTTTCATGAGGACTCGGAGACTCGTCGTCGCCTCGCTACTCGCGAGCGCTGTCGTGGCCACCGCCGGCGTCGCCGCCCAGGCGGCGAGCCCGGAGCCCACGGCCAATCCGAAGGGTCAGGTGCGGCTCTCCGACGAACTCACCCTGAGCCGCTGGGCGTACCCCAATACGCGCGGGCTCGTCTACTCGCGCCCGACCAGCAAGGCGCACGCCATCCATCGCCTGAAGTGGCTGACCGAGGATGGGCTGCCCGAGCTGTACCTCGTCCTGTCGGAATGGACGGACCCGGCCGGGGGCCAGTGGGTGAAGATCCGCGTGCCCATGCGCCCCAACGGCACCACGGGCTGGGTGCCCCGCGACGCGCTGCGCCAGTACACCGTGGTGCACACGCTCCTGGTCGTCAATCGCACCACCCTGCGGGCGACGCTCTACAAGGACGGGCGCAAGATCCTGCAGGTCCCGGTGGGCGTCGGCAAGGCGTCGACGAAGACGCCGGCGGGGCATTTCTGGATCCGGGAGAAGTTCCGCGTCAGCGGAGCGCCGGTCTACGGGCCCTATGCCATGGGCACGAGCGCGTACGCGCCGACGCTCACCGACTGGCCGGGTGGCGGCGTCGTGGGCCTGCACGGCACGAACGAGCCCGGGCTGATCCCCGGCCGGCCGTCGCACGGCTGCATCCGCCTGCGCAACAGCGACATCACGCGCCTGTACCGCCTCGTGCCGCGCGGGACCCCGCTGCACGTGATCTAGCATCGCCGTGCGGCGCCTCGAGCGTTACAGCCCGACGGGATGGCGCACGACGTAGCCGGCGCTCGACCGGTCGGTGCGCTGCCAGCGTGAGCCGCTCGCCGCCGCGCCCGTGGTGTCGAAGCGCTGCCCGCGGATCACCATGAACGCATGGCCGGGGTTCGCGTAGATGGTGATGAATCGGCCCGGACCCGCGGCCCCGTAACGCATGAGCTCGCCTGAGTCACGGGGGCGTGCGAGTCGCCCGGCGGCGTGCAGCACGTAGGAGACGGAGCCCGAGCAGTCATACCCGGTGTCGCGGAAGCTGCCGTGGCCGCCTCCATAGCGGTAGGGGAGGACGGCGATCCGGTTGGCCGCCCGGATCGCGCGCACGACGGCGATCGGCACGCCCCAGCGCGTCGACTGCCCGTGCGCGCGCGCCGGCTCGAGGACGGGACGGGAGCCGCTGATGCCCAGTGCGCTCCAGGTGGCCGGGCCCACGACGCCGTCCGCGGTCAGGCCGTGGCGGCGCTGGAAGCGGCGCACGGCGCGGGCGGTCCCGGGCCCGAAGACGCCGTCGGCCACGAGGCCCAGCCGCCGCTGCAGCACAGCAACCGAGTGGCGCCTGGAGCCACGGGTGGTCGGTGCCGCGGGTGCGGGGCGGTGACGGCGGTGCAGGCTGCGGCGGATCATTTGCCACGTCGTCGGGCCGACGACCCCGTCGGCGCGCAGGCGATGGCGGCGCTGGAACCGGCGCACGGCCCGCGCGGTGGTGCGCCCGAAGATCCCGTCGTCCGCCAGGTGCAGCGCGCGCTGGAGCTTGCGCACCGACTGGCCGTGTTGACCCGGCTCGAGCGTCGGCAGCGCCTGCACCTCGGCGACGGTCAGGCCGGGGCCGATCGTGCCCACCACGAGAACCAGGCCGAGGCGGCGCGCCATGCGCGATGCGATGGGGGTGATCGTCGGCGGGGCCATACGGTGCGCGCGCGCCTACGAGGTGAGCTGACGGGCTCGCGCGCGGTCGCGCTACGCCGGAGTCCCGGCGATTCGCCCCCGTGACCGCGGTTGCCGGCCACACTGGTTCCCCCGCTCGCCGGGCCCATGGTGCACGGCGATTCGGCAGTTGCGGCCGTCGACGCTACCAGGCGAAAATCCTGCTGCTTGCAGGATCTCTTGCAGTCTGAGGGGGCTGAGACGGCCGCTCAGCGGCGTGCGGCGGCGTCCCGGCGGCGCAGCGGCTGCTCCGGGTCGATCCCGTTCTGGCCGAGCAGAAAGCGCTGGGGGTAGAGCTCCGGTGGGCCCGTGTGCGCTCCGAGGCGCTCGAGCTGCTCGGGGGACAGCTCGAGACCGGCCGCGGGGAGCAGGTCGTCGAGCTGCTCGTACGTGCGGGGCCCGACGATGGGCGCGGTGACGCCGGGCTGGGCGAGCAGCCAGGCGATCGCGACCTGGGGCACCGTCGCGCCGATCTCGTCCGCGATGGCGCGGGCCTCGTCGACCGCGCGGAAGTTGCGCTCGACCGCGCGCCGGGCCGGCGCCTCCTCGAGCGCGTCCCCGGCGTCGCCGATCCGGCTGCCCGCTGCCGCCTCGACGCCACGCTCGTAGCGACCGGTGAGGAACCCGGCTCCGAGTGGACCCCACGGCAGCACGGCGAGCCCCGCCGAGCGGCAGAACGGCAGCAGCTCCACCTCCACCGAGCGCTCGACGAGCGAGTACTGCGGCTGGAGCGACACGAAGGGCGACCAGCCCTCGCGATCCTGGAGGGCGACGGCCCAGCTCAGGAGCCAGGCCGGGAAGTTCGAAGCGCCGAGCGCCCTCACCTTGCCGGCGCGGACCAGTCCGTCGAGGGCCTCGAGGCTCTCCTCGAGCGCGACCTCGGGATCGGGCGCGTGCACCTGGTAGAGGTCGATCACGTCCACGCCCATGCGGCGCAGGCTCGCGTCGCAGGCCTGGACGATGCGGTCCGGGGCGAGCCCGCGCCCGCCCGGGTCCGAGACGCTGAAGCGCAGCTTGGTCGCGAGCACGACGTCGTCGCGCCGGCGGGCCAGCCACGGCGCGAGCGTACGCTCGGAGGCCCCGTCGCCGTAGGTGTCGGCGGTGTCGACGAACGTGCCGCCGGCGTCGACGAAGGCGTCGAGCATCCGATGGGACTCCGCCTCGGGTGTCTTGCCTCCCATCAGCATGGCGCCGAGGCAGAGGCGGCTGACTGTGAGCGGGCCGAGCTGGGCGGTTTCCATCTGGGGGTCCTCTCCGGTCATATCGGGGGCGAAACGAGCGCCGGTCACGAGAGCTCGCGCCCGGCTCCGTCGGCCGCCTCGTCCGGCCAGTGCCCGGTGCGGTCGAAGAAGGCGCGCGCATCGTCCTCCTGCGCGCGCTCGGGGTCGCCGCGCCAGGCGATCCATAGGAGCCCCAAGAGGCCGGCGACGCCGGCGGCGACCGCGAACACATCGATGATGGTCATCACCACGGACGCAGTGTGCCACGTCGCCCGCGCGCGTCGGATGCCTGGGCTCGCATCCAGGCGCGCTGGATGGCCCCGCGGCAGTCGAGGTACTGCGCGACGTCGTCGGGGATGTGGTGGACGGCGCGGCCCAGCGCCGCGGCGGTGAAGCGCCCATCCAAGGGTCGACCGGCGACACACGCGCGCACCACGGCGGCGGGATCGGCGTCGCGCGGTGCGCGAAGGCTGGATGCCTGGGCGCCCGCGGCCTGGACGGGCCGGGCGGGCGCCGGCGGGCGCACGTGGGCCCTCACGGGCACGGCGCGGGCGGG
>JAOPZW010000298.1 GCA_025963905.1 Solirubrobacterales bacterium
TCGACGGCAGCGCCCGCCAACGCGAGCGTGTAGGCGACCGGATCGGTCACGGCCTCGCCGGGCACCTCGAGCGCACCGTCGGCGCCCACTGTCACCGCCACGCCGTTGCGTGCTGCGTTCTCCGCCAGGCCGAAGACCGTCGCCTGCTCCGCTTTGGAACCCGGCCGCAGCACCGCCCCGCAGCGGAGCTCCGGCACGCCCTACGCCTCGAGTACCTGGTCGCGCTGCTCGGCCGAGCGCTGGATCAACTGGGTCTCGAGCTCGCCCGGCGCCGAGTCGAAGCCCGTGTGCAGAATCCCCGAATTCGTCCCGCTTGCGCCCAGCGCGAGCGCGGGCTCGGCCTCCAGCAGCGTCCCCGCGACGCCGCGGCGCGCAAGCGCGTACAGCACCGCGCAGCCCACCACGCCCCCGCCGATGACCGCGACTTCCGTCTCTCGCATCGTGTGCGACCCTACGCGCCCCATGACCACCCAGACCACCACCCGCTCGCTCGCCGGCACCCAGATCTACCCGATCGGCCTCGGTGCGATGCCGATGTCGCTGGCCGGGCGCCCTGACGAGGCGCAGTCGATTCGCACGATCCACGCCGCGCTGGACGCGGGCGCGAACCTCATCGACACCGCCGACGCCTACTGCCGCGACGAGTCCGAGGTCGGCCACAACGAGCGCCTCATCGCCAAGGCGATCCGCGACCGCCGCGACGGCGTCATCGTCGCCACGAAGGGCGGCCACACGCGCCCGGGCGGCGACTGGGACCTCGACGGCAGCCCGGCCCACCTGCGCGCCGCCTGTGAGGCCTCGCTGCGCGCGCTGGAGACCGACCGCATCGACCTCTACCAGTACCACCGCCCCGACCCGCGCGTCCCCTACGCGGAGTCCGTCGGCGCGCTCAAGGAGCTCCAGGACGAGGGCAAGATCCGCTGGATCGGGCTGTCGAACGTCAACGTCGAGCAGCTCGAGGAGGCCCTGGGGATCGCCGAGATCGTGGCGATCCAGAACCAGCTGTCGCTCGAGTTCACCTCGCCGCTGACCAAGGGCGAGGTCCAGGCGGCGACCGAGCGCGGCATCGCGTTCCTGCCGTGGTCGCCGCTGGGCGGGATCGGCAACGCCGAGAGCCCCGGCGGCGTCAACCCGGTCAAGCAGGCCGCGGAGCGCCACGGCGTCTCGCCGCAGCAGGTCGCGCTGGCGTGGCTGCTGTCGCTTGGCCCGACGGTCATCCCGATCCCCGGCGCCAGCCGCCCGGAGACCATCACGGACTCTCTCAAGGCCGCCCGGCTCGAGCTGATGCCCGAGGAGCTCGAGGCGATCGCGGAGGCCGCCGGCGCCTGAGCCTACGCGCCGCTCAGCCGCGGCAGCTCGATCGCCGGGCAGCGGTCCATGACCACGTGCAGCCCGGCGGCGCGGGCGCGCGCGGCGGCGGCCTCGTCGATGACGCCGAGCTGCATCCACACCGCCTTGGCGCCGATCGCGATCGCCTCGTCGACGTGGCGCCCGGCCTCCGCCGAGCGCCGGAAGATGTCGACCACCTGGACGCCCTCAGCGGCGGGGACATCCGCCAGCGCCGCGTAGGCACGCTCGCCGAGGACCTCGTCCACCGCTGGGTTGACCGGGATCACGCGGTAGCCCTCGCGCTGCAGCAGGGCCGCGATCGAGTGGCTGTCGCGGTGGGGGCTCGGGGAGCACCCGACGACCGCCCAGGTGCGGTAGCTCCTCAGGACGTGGGCGACTGTCGCATCCACGTGGCCAAGGCTAAAGACCGCAGATGACGCCCAGCAGGCACGGCGGCGGCGGGGGCGAGCTCGGTGGCGGCGGTGGCGGCGACTGCGCCGGCGGGGGCTGCTGTTCCTGCGCGGGGGGCTGGGCGGAGGAGGTCGGCGGCGGCTCCTCGTTGGGCGGCGGGGCGGGGGCGGGGGTCGTGGGCTGGTTCCCGGGCGCCTTGCTCGGGTCCTTGCCGGTGAAGCGCGCCAGCACCGCGAACGCCGGGCGCGTCTCGCCGAAGGGCCCGACGAGACCGGAGTCCCACGCCTGCGTGGTCGAGTCGGCGTTCCACTGGTACAGGTAGACGCGCTTCACCCGCGGCTGCTCGGCGGCGAGCTTGAGGATCCACGAGGTGGCCAGCCCGGCATGGGCGGCCGACTCCTCGAAGGCGATCTGCTTGCGGTAGTGCTTGCGCCGCACGAGCCCGCCGGTCTCGGTGAACCAGACGCGCCCGGGCACGGCGGCGAGCAGGCGCTTGGTCCCGGTCGAGCGCAGCCGGTTGGCGTCGAGGTAGTTGTGCAGGCCCCACAGGCGCGGCGTGCCCGGCGCGGCGCGGCGGAAGGCGCGCAGCCACGCGACCATGTTGGGCTGGTCGAGCACGTCGGCGGCGACGATCTGGCACGAGCGACAGCCGCGCAGGACGACGCCGTAGTAGGCGGCCGCGCGCTCGGGGTGGTTGCACGTCGGCTGCGAGCAGTGGTTGGCCTCGTTCCACGGCGTGTAGTCCTTGATCCAGGGATAGCGCGCGCGGAACGCCGAGAACGCGTGCCGGTAGGCCTTGACGGAGGGCAGCAGGCGGCGCTGCGGGCCGTCCCAGGCGTGGCCGAAGGCGATCAGCGGCTCGACCCCGGCAGCGCGGGCCTGCGTCAGCCAGCTGTCGACCCAGCGCCGCTCCCAGGGCGTCTGCAGCACGTTCCAGGAGACGACCAGACGCGCGCGGCGCACCTGCAGCCAGCGAAAGCGCGGGTCGCTGAACATCGCGGGCTTCTGGTCGCCGATGCCGATCAGCGCGCGGGCGCGGGCAGGCGGGGCCGGCGCGGCGAGCAGCAGCACGCTCGCACCCGCGACGACGGCCACGAGCGCAGCGATCCAGCGGAGATGTGCGTGACTGGCGTCCATGCCCCCCAGGGGGAGCATGGTGGCGGTCGCGGGGTGGGGCCGCAACCGGCAACCGCTACGCGACCACGAACCGGTAGCCGATTCCCGGCTCGGTGATCAGGTGTCGCGGGCGGGAGGGATCGGCTTCGAGCTTGCGCCGGAGCTGAGCGACGTAGACGCGCAGGTAGTGGTTCTCGGTCTCGTACCGCGGACCCCAGACCTCGTTGAGGAGCTGGCGGTGGGCCACGAGCTTGCCCTGATTGCGGACCAGGACTTCCAGCAGGTGCCATTCGGTCGGCGTGAGGCGCACCGGCTCCCCGCTGCGGTCCTTCACGGTCTTGGCGGCGAGGTCGACCGTGAACGCCTCGGTCGCGACCACGGGCGCGTCCTGCGCGGTGGCGCTCCGTCGCAACGCGGCGCGCAGGCGCGCAAGCAGCTCGTCCATGCCGAACGGCTTGGTCACGTAGTCATCTGCGCCGGCGTCGAGCGCGACGACCTTGTCGGGCTCCCCGGCGCGCGCCGAGAGGACGATGATCGGCGCGCGGCTCCAGCCGCGCAGTCCCGCGATGACCTCGGTGCCGTCCATGTCCGGGAGGCCGAGGTCGAGGACGACGACATCGGGGGGCTGCCGGGAGGCCGCCGCCAGCGCCGAGGCTCCGTCGGCCGCGACGGCGACCTCGTACTGGCGCGCGCGCAGGTTGATCGCCAGCGCCCGGCGCAGGCCGGGCTCGTCCTCGACGACGAGGACGCGGGTCACGGAGAGACCTGGGGAGACCGGACGGGCGTGTCCCGGGCTTCGGCGAGCGGCAGGCGGACGCGCATCGTCAGGCCGCCCCCCGGCGTCTGGTCCGCGACCATCGCGCCACCCATCGCCTCGACGAACCCGCGCGCCACGCTGAGTCCCAGGCCGACGCCGTCGTTCCCGCGATCGTCCAGGCGCTGAAACGGCTCGAAGAGGCGTTCGCGCTGCTCGGCGGAGACGCCGGGGCCGTGATCGACGACCTCGAGCTTGGCGTGCCCTACGCCCGCGAACGCCCGGACTTCCACCGAGCCCCCGCTGCTCCCATAGCGCAGCCCGTTGTCGAGGAGGTTGACGAGCACCCGTTCGAGCAGGCCCGGGTCGGCCCACACGAACGGCAGCGCCTCGGGCACGTCGACGCGCACGCGACCGACCGCGCCGGGCAGCGCCAGCACGGCGGCGCTGACCATCTCGTCGAGGGAGACCGGCACCGCCTGCACCGTCAGGGCGCCCGCCTGCAGCCGGCTGGCGTCGAGCAGGTTGCCGACGACACCGTGGAGGCGGTCGGCGGACTCCTCGATCGTCGCCAGCAGCTGCTCGCGCTCGTCCGCCGACCACTGCACATCGGTCTGGCGCAGGGTGCTGACCGATGCCTTGATGCCGGCCAGCGGGGTGCGCAGGTCGTGCCCGACGGCGGCAAGGAGCGCGGTGCGCTGGCGATCGATATCGGCCAGCGAGCGGGCCTGATTCGCCCGCTCGGCCAGCCGGCGCCCGTCGAACGCCGTCTGGGCGGCGGCGGCGAACGCCCGCAGCACGCGCTGATCTTCGGCGAACAGCTCCGGACCACAGCCGACGAGGCGCAGATGTGCGCCCATGGCCACGTCGAAGCGCACCGGCGCCGGCTCGCCGGCCGGGCCCCAGCCCGCCTGCTCGACGTCTGCCCATTCCCCGGTCGCGCGGTCGCGGGCCTTGAGCGTGACCGACTCCATCCCGAGCGTCTCCCGCGCGCGGCGCAGGACGCCGCGCAGCGTCTCGTGCGCATCGAGGTCGGCGCCCGCGAGCGTCGCGAGCGTCTCTGCCTCATCGCGGGCCTGCTGGGCGGCGTACGCCCGGCGCCCCGCCAACTCGACCGTCCCGCTGACGATGGCGGCGACCACGACGAACACGATCAGCGAGACGGCCTGGTCGGCGTGCGCCACGTCGAGCGTGTGGCGCGGTTCGACGAAGAAGTAGTTGATCAACAGCGCGCCGGCCACGGCGGACACGACCGCGACGGCCACGCCGCCGATGACGGCGATGAGGACCACCGCGAGGAGGTAGAGCAGGACCTCGCCCTCCAAGGACAGCGCGTCGTTCACGCCGTTGAGCAGGAGGGTCAGCAGCGGAAGCCCGGCCAATGCGAGGGCGAATCCCGAGAGCTGGCGACGGCGGCTCAGATGCATACGGGGCACAGTCTCGCTGCACCGCGGGCCCGGGCGCGAGTCTCATGCGGGCTGACGGAGTCGGTTGTCGGTCTGGATGATGATCCGGCACGGGCGCTGGGCCAGGAGGTAGACGGCGGTCGGCCCCAGCGCCTGCTCCTCCCGCGGCGCGTGGGTCGTGCCGAGATAGATCACGTCTGACCGCAGGCGCCGGGCCTCGTCGACGATCGTCTTTCCGGGGTTGCGGGTCCGCAGGAGGCTGGTCCTGACCTTCAGCCCTTCGCGCCGGCCGATCAGGCGGGCGACCTCGAGCGCCTCCCGGCCCGCGGCCTCTTCGCGGTCCAGTGGCCCGTCGAGCGCGACCTGGGGGGGCACCCGGAGGACGTAGACGGCGTCGACGGTCGCGTCCTCGCCGACGAGCTTGGCGGCTTCGCGCAGCGCGTCGGAGCTGACGTCGGTGCCGAAGATCGGGACCAGCGCGGAGTGGTAGGCCAGCGGGACGAAGTCGGCCGGCCGCTCGCCGCGGTCGATCTTGACCGGCGTCGTCAGATCGAGCCCTGAGCGGCGGCGGAACACCACATAGCCGACGAGCCCGACGAGCATCCACCCGATGCCGACGGTGCGGGCTTCCCGGTGCAGGACCAGCACCGAGATCCACGCCGCGAACGTGCCCAGGGCGCCGAGCGCGGAGCTCAGCGGGATGTCGTAGCCGCGGATGCGCACGTTCCACGGCGCGCGGTAGGGTCGCTCGCGATCGGGCTCCTTGATGCGCAGCGCGACCACCGCGACATGGGCGGTGGTGAACGACAGCATCGCCCCGAAGGAGTAGAGGTTGCCGAGGAAGTCGGTCTTGCCGGGGATGATCAGCAGCGCGGCGAGGACCGAGTACACGACGATCGTGAACGCGGGCGTGCGGTACCGCGAATGCAGCGTCGAGAAGACCGCCGGGATCTGGCGGTGCTCGGCGAGCGACCACGACAGGCGCGAGATGCCGATCAGGCCGGCGTTCGTCGCGATGAAGAGGATCGTCGCGGCGAGGACGCCGACGTAGTACTTCAGGGCCAGTGTGACCGTGTGGCCGACGCCGAGGTGCTCCACGATCCCGAGCACCGGGTCGCTCTCGAACTTCGTTCCCAGCAGCGTCGAGTAGTGGCCGTGTGTGTCCTGGGCGACCGGCAGCGCCGAGAGTGCGACGACGGAGATCCCCGCGTAGACGCCGAGCACGGCGATGAGGACGAGGTTGACCGCCTTGGGGACGTCCCTGCCGGGATCCTTGGCCTCCTCGGCCATGTTGGAGACGGTCTCGATGCCGGTGTAGGCGACCATCGCGACGGAGAGCGCGAAGATCAGCTGGGACCAGCTCGGCGCCGTGCCCAGGTGGACCTGGTTGACGAGCAGGCTCGGGTTGAGGACCACGACGAACCCGACGATCACCAGCAGCACCTGCGTCCCCAGGTCGGCGAGCGCGAGGAAGAGGTTGAGCCTCCCCGACTCCTTCAGGCCGTGCACGTTGAGCAGCGCCAGCAGGGCCACGACGACGATGCCGCCGATCACGTCGCCCGGCCCGTGCGTCAGGGCCGGGAAGAACGCCCCGAGGTAGTGCGGGACGAAGAACGCCGAGATGGCGATCGTGATGATGTAGTCGAGCGTCAGCGCCCAGCCGGCGAAGAACGACGCCAGCTCGTTGAAGGCATGACGCGCGAACGAGGAGGAGCCGCCCGCCTCGGGGTACATCGAGGCGCCCTCCGCGTAGGTCTTCGCGGTCAGCGCGAACAGGCCGCCGGCGACCATGAAGACGACGGGCGTGAGCCCGAGCGCGTGCAGCGCCACCAGCCCCAGCGCGTAGTAGATCGAAGAGCCGACGTTGCCGTAGGCCGTGGCGAAGAGCTCCGGCACCCCGACGCTGCGCCGCAACCCGCGCTCCATGATCCGGGCCATGAGCTCACGGTTCTATGGCCCGCATTCCTGCGCGGGCCCGCATCTTGACGCGTCCTTGATGCCGAGCCGATCGATCCTGACGGCTTCTTTACGCGGGGCACGCTCTCGGCGCGCGTCGCGCCGCGGAGACCTCGGCCGCGGCGCGTACGCTGAGCGAATGACCGACCGTGGCGAGCCGCTGTTGCTGCGCCAGACGCGGCCGCCCGTGGCGGCCGGGATCGCCGCGGCGCTCGCCGGTGTCGCGCTGGCCACCGGGCTGATCTTCGCGTTGCGCCAGGTCGCTCCGGTGCTCTCGCTGGGGGTCGTCTACCTGCTCGTCGTGCTGCTCGTCTCGGCCTACTGGGGGCTCTGGCTGGGCCTCGTGGCGTCGGTCCTCAGCGCACTGGCGTTCAACTTCTTCCACATCCCGCCGACCGGCGGGTTCACGATCGCCGAGCCGGAGAACTGGGTCGCCCTGGTGACCTTCCTGGTCGTCGCGGCGGCGGCCAGCGCGGTCGCCGAGTTCGTCCGCGGCCACGCCGTCGAGGCGCGCCAGCGCCGGGAGGAGGCCGACCTCGTCGCGGACGCCGCACGGGCGCTGCTCGGCGGGCGGCGCCTCGACGAAGGGCTGGCGCTGACCGGGCACCGGATCGCCGCGGCGCTCGCGCTCTCCTCGGCCCAGCTGGTGCTCGGCGAGCCCTCCGACACGGAGGGCCGGTCGGTCTACCTGCTGCGCGACGACGGCCATGAGCTGGCCACGCTCGTGCTGCCCGGCGAGCTGCGCGAGGACGTCGACGCACGGCTGCGCGAGCGGATCGTCCCGGCGCTCGAGGCGCTGCTGACGGCGGCGGTGGAGCGCGAGGAGCTGCAGGCCGAGGTCGTCGAGACCGCGGCGCTGCGCCGGAGCGACGACCTGAAGACCGCGATCCTGCGGGCGGTGTCGCATGATCTGCGTTCGCCACTGACCGCGATGGTGACCTCGGGCGAGGCCCTCGGCTCGGCATCGCTCGACGCCGAGGAGCGCGCCGCGCTCAGTCGCGCGGTCGTCGACGAGGGAGCGCGGCTGGAGCGCGTGATCGAGAAGCTGCTGGACCTCTCGCGCCTCCAGGCGGGGGACGCGGACCCGCGGCTGGGCTGGGTCGACCTCGAGGAGGTGCTCACGGCGGCGCGGGAGCACGTCTCGCGCGGCGACCTCGTGCGCTTGCAGCTCGATCAGGGCATGCCACCCGTGCGCGCGGACGCCGTGCAGCTCGAGCGCGCCTTCTCCAATCTCATGGAGAACGCGATCGGCCACGGTGGCGGCGAGCCGGTGTCGGTGCGCGCCCGCCTGGTCGGGAGGCGGCTCGTCGTGCGCGTCGTCGACCGTGGCCCCGGGGTGCGGCTCGCCGAGCAGGACCGGATCTTCGAGGCGTTCTACCGCTCGCGCGACGCCGTGCGGGCCGCGGGCTCGGGGCTCGGGCTGGCGATCGTCCGCGGCTTCGTCGAGGCCAACGGCGGGACCGTGCGCGTCGAGTCGCTGCCCGGCCAGGGCGCCAGCTTCGTCGTCGAGTTCCCGCTGCTGACCGTGGACGAGCGCGCCTCCACGACATGAACGACCGCCGCCGGATCCTCGTGTGCGACGACGAGCCGCAGATCCTGCGGGCACTGAAGGTCATCCTGCGCGACGCGGGCTTCGAGACCGTGCCCGCCACCACCGCGGAGGAGGCCTTGGACCTCGCGGCGGTGCGGCCGCCCGACGCGGCGATCCTCGACCTCGTGCTGCCCGACGGCGACGGCGTCGAGGTCTGCCACGAGATCCGCCGCTGGAGCCGGATGCCGATCATCGTGCTCAGCGCGATGGGCGACGAGGACGCGAAGGTCCGGGCGCTGGAAGCCGGGGCGGACGACTACGTGACCAAGCCGTTCGGCGCCCGCGAGCTCGTCGCGCGCCTCCAGGCGGCGCTGCGCCGGGTGCAGGGCGCCGACGAGGAGCCCACGATCACGGCTGACGGCCTGGAGATCGATCTCGCCGCGCGCCAGGTGCGCCGTGACGGCACCGATGTGCACCTCACCCCGATCGAGTTCCGCCTGCTCGAGACGCTGGCCCGCAATCGCGGCCGGCTCATGACGCACCGCGTGCTGCTGACCGAGGTCTGGGGTCCGGAGTACGTCGACGACATCACGATCCTGCGCGGGCACATCGCGAACCTGCGCCGCAAGATCGAGCCCGTCGAGGGACCCCGCTACGTGCGGACCGACCCCGGCGTCGGCTACCGCTTCACGGCCTGAAGCGCGCCCCGCGCCCTCGCGGCCGATCCATACGAAATCTGTATCACCGGACAACGTTTCTCGACGCGGCCTGCACGAGCCGGGACGCATGCTGGATACATGCTTCTGCTCAACCCGTCAACCGGTGCGCGCTCGTCCCGCCGGCGGCGCATCCTGGCCGCCGGCCTTGAGAACGCGGTCCGTCGCGCCCACCGTCGGCACACCCCCTGGACGGCCGAGGTCCCCGTCGACCGGGTCGCGGTCCGCGCCTGCGAGGACAGGCTGCTGGCCCTCGCCGCGATCATGCGCTCCGAGCGCGAGCTGCCGGCAGATGGCCTCGCTCAGGCGCGGCGCCTGCTCACCGACGGCGGCTCGCCGCTGTACCTCGACGGCGATCGGCTCCCCCACGCGCTGACGCGCGTCGAGACCGAGCTGGGACTGCGCTAGCGATGGACGTCATCGCCATCCTCCTGGTCGTCGCGGTCTTCGCGTCGCTGCTGGGCTTCGTCGAGTTCCTCGATCGCGTATGAGGGGATCGGACCTGTTCGGGCTGATCGTCTGCGTCGTCCTGTTCGCGTACCTGCTGTACGCGCTGCTGCGCGCAGAGAAGTTCTAGGTCAGCCATGGCTCAGGGCTTCCTGCAGATCGGGGTCTTCTGCGCGATCCTGATCGCCTTCGTGCCGCTGCTGGGCGGCTACATGGCGCGGGTGTTCAGCGACGAGCGCGTGTTCCTCACGCCGGTCGTGGCGCCCGTCGAACGCGGTCTGTACCGCGTCTTCGGCGTCGACCCCGAGCGCGGCCAGGACTGGAAGGCCTATGCGCGTTCGCTGCTGATCGTCTCCACGCTGTTCGTGGCGCTCCTCTACCTGATCCTGCGCACCCAGGGCCTGCATCCGTTCAATCCCCAGGGCTTCAAATCGGGTACCTGGGACGTGTCGTTCAACACCGCGACGTCGTTCCTGACGAACACCAACTGGCAGTACTACGGCGGCGAGACGACGCTGTCGTACTTCAGCCAGATGGCCGGCCTGGCGGTGCAGAACTTCATCTCCGCCGCGGTCGCGATCGCGGTGCTCGTCGCGCTGATCCGCGGCATCGCCGCGCGCCACGGCGACGGCACCGTGGGCAACTTCTACAAGGACGTCACCCGGATCGTGCTCTACATCCTGGTGCCGCTCTCGGTCGTGGCCACCGTCGTGCTCGTCTCCCAGGGTGCCGTGCAGACGCTCGGCGGGACGGTCGGCGGGATCGCCCGCGGCCCGGTCGCCTCGCAGGAGGCGATCAAGCTGCTCGGTACCAACGGCGGCGGCTTCTTCAACGTCAACTCGGCGTACCCGTTCGAGAACCCGACCGCCTTCTCGAACCTCTTCCAGATGCTCATCATCCTGGCGATCCCGGCCGCGCTGCCCTTCACCTACGGGCGCATGGTCGGCAGCCGCCGCCAGGGCTGGACGATCTTCGGGACGATGTTCGCGCTCTTCATCGTCAGCGTGGTCGTCGTCTACGTGGCCGAGCGCCACGGCACGCCCGCGGCGCACGCGGCCGGACTGGTCGGCGGCAACCTCGAGGGCAAGGAGCAGCGATTCGGGATCGCGTCCTCCTCGCTGTTCACGGCGATCACCACGGTCGTCTCGTGCGGCGCCGTCAACACCGCGTTCGAGTCGCTCACCGGCCTCGGAGGGCTCGTCCCGATGACGAACCTCGGCTACAGCGAGTCGGTCTTCGGCGGCGTCGGCTCCGGCCTCTACATGATGCTGCTGTTCGTCCTGCTGGCGGTCTTCATCGGCGGCCTGATGGTGGGGCGCACGCCCGAGTACCTGGGCAAGAAGATCGAGCCGCGCGACGTGAAGCTCGTGTCGGTCGGCGCGCTCTTCACGGCGCTCATCGCGCTGGTCTTCACCGCGCTGGCGGTCGGGACGAAGTACGGCCGGCCATCGGTCTTCGCCAGCGGCCCCCAGGGCTTCAGCGAGAGCTTCTACGCCTACCTGTCGCAGGCCAACAACAACGGCTCGGCCTGGGCCGGCTACACCGGCTACGTGCAGCCCAACGCGCCGGGCAACGTGGGCGCCCACGGCGTGACGTTCGCCGACGTGATGGGCGGGTTCGCGATGCTCTTCGGGCGCTACGTCCCGATCCTCGCGGTGCTCGCCGTCGCCGGGTCGCTGGCGCGCAAGAAGGTCGCGCCGGTGGGCCTGGGCACGATGCGGACCGACACGCCGACGTTCGGGTTCCTGCTCGTCGGAGTCGTCGTCCTGATCGGCGCGCTGACGTTCCTGCCCGCCTTCCTGCTGGGCCCGGTCGTCCAGTCCCTCACGACCCACCTCTTCTGATCATGCGCAAGGAGCTCATCCGCGGGTCGATCGCCGTCGTCGTCTTCACGGTCCTGCTCGGCCTCGTCTACCCACTCGTCATGACCGGGCTCTCGCAGGTCGTGTTCCCCGGCAACGCCGGCGGCTCGCTCATCCACCGCAACGGGAGGGTCATCGGCTCGACGCTGCTGGGCCAGGCCTGGCAGAAGCCGGTGCTCGACGCGGCGGGCAAGCCCAAGACGGACGCCGACGGCAACCCGGTCACCGCCCCCGACCCCCGCTACTTCCAGCCCAGGCCCTCCGCGACGGGCTACAGCGCCTCGGTGACGTACTTCGCCAACCGCGGTCCCGACCAGGCCGCGACCGCCGCCCTCACCCGCCGGCACCTCGAGGCCTACCTGGCCCTCGAGAAGCCCTACGACCCCGGCCTGACGCCCGCCCGGGTGCCGGTCGACGCGGCGACGTTCTCGGCCTCCGGCGTGGACCCCGACATCTCGAAGGCCAACGCGGCCATCCAGGCCCGGCGCATCGCCGCCG
Source organism: Solirubrobacterales bacterium (assembly GCA_025963905.1). Lineage (GTDB taxonomy): Bacteria > Actinomycetota > Thermoleophilia > Solirubrobacterales > Solirubrobacteraceae > JAOPZW01. The sequence goes on from JAOPZW010000298.1 coordinate 12,027, forward strand.
TGCGCCACCTTCCGCTCGCGCGCGTGAGCCGGCTCATCGCCGCCAACACCGACGGTCGCGGCATCGGGATCTTCGGCGAGCCGGGGGTCAACGTGACCACGCTCAACCACGCCCTCGACCGGGGAGCTCGATGAAGCCCCAGCGCGCGTCGCTCTTCAGCGCCGAGATCGTCCGCCCGGCGATCCTCGCGTCCTTCGCCAAGCTCGACCCGCGGATCCAGGTCCGCAACCCGGTGATGTTCGTGGTCGAGGTCGGCGCGCTGATCTCGACCGGCGCGTGGCTGATCCAGGTCTTCGGCGGCCACACGCTCGGCGGCGGCCACGAGCCGGCGTGGTTCACGTTCACCGTCGCGGTGTGGCTGTGGCTGACGGTCGTGTTCGCCAACATGGCCGAGGCGCTGGCCGAGGGCCGCGGCAAGGCCCAGGCCGACAC
>JAOPZW010000315.1 GCA_025963905.1 Solirubrobacterales bacterium
ACGGCCTCGATGTCGACCGGCGGCAGGCCGTCGGGCAGCGGGTCGCCGTGGAGCTTGGCCAGCTCGCTCGCGGCCAGCGACGGGCGGAAGTCGCCGGCGATGGCGATCGCGTCGCCCGCGCGCGCGAAGCCCTGGCGCCCGGCGCGGGCGGCGTCGGGCATGCGGCCGACCATGCCGACCACCGGCGTCGGATAGATCGGGCCGGCCGTGCCCTCGTTGTAGAGCGAGACGTTGCCGCCGACGATCGGCGCGCTGAGCGCACTGCAGGCGTCGCGCAGCCCGCGCACGGCCTCCGTCAGCTGCCAGGCGATGTGGGGCTTCTCGGGGTTGCCGAAGTTCAGGTTGTTCGTCGTGCCCAGGGGCTCGGCCCCGGCGCACGCGAGGTTGGAGGCGCACTCGAGCACGTTGGCCACCGTCCCCCAGTAGGGGTCGGCGGCCACCCGGCGGCCGTTGCCGTCGATCGACACAGCGAGCGCTCCGCCGCCGGGGAGCGCGAGCACAGCCGCGTCGGCCTCCTCGGGGCGGCGCACCGTGCGGGACTGCACGAGGCAGTCGTACTGCTCGAACAGCGGACGGCGCGAGGCGATGTTCGGCGAGCTCAACAGCGCCCCCAGCGACGAGTACAGCGAGCTCGCCGGGTCGAGGACGCGCGCGGGCGGGGCGTACAGCGGCGCCTCGGGCTTCTCCGGCTCGAGGTCGTAGAGCGGGCAGTCGTCGACGAGCGCGGCCACCGGCATATCGCCGACGAGCTCGGCGCCGCGGAAGATGCGCATGTGCCCGGTGTCGGTGACCTCGCCGATGACCGTGCCGTGGACCTCCCACTTCTCGGTGAGCGCGAGGACCTCGTCGACGCGTCCGGGCTCGCAGACGCACAGCATGCGCTCCTGGGACTCGGAGACCATGATCTCGAACGGCTCCATATCGGCCTCGCGCAGCGGCACCTTGGCGACGTCGATGTCGATGCCGACCTGCCCCTTGGAGGCCATCTCCGAGGCCGACGACGTCAGGCCCGCGGCGCCGAGGTCCTGCAGCGCGACGAGCAGGTCGCGCTCGAGCAGCTCCAGCGAGCACTCCAGGAGCTTCTTCTCCTCGAACGGGTCGCCGACCTGGACGGTCGGCCGCTTGTCCTCGTCGAGCTCGCCGAACTCGGCCGAGGCCAGGACCGAGGCGCCGCCGATGCCGTCGCGCCCGGTCGAGGCGCCGAACAGGACGACGACGTTGCCCACGCCGGCCGCCGCGCTGCGCACGAGCTGGTCGCGCCGCGCCAGGCCCAGCGCCATCGCGTTGACGAGGCAGTTCGTCTCGTAGGGCTCCTCGAAGTACACCTCGCCGCCGACGGTCGGCACGCCGATCGAGTTGCCGTAGTGGCCGATGCCCGCCACCGCGTGATCGAGCAGGTAGCGCGAGCGCGGGCTGGAGGGATCGCCGAAGCGCAGCGAGTCCAGCACCGCGATCGGGCGGGCGCCGATGGCGAAGATGTCGCGCAGGATGCCCCCGACGCCCGTCGCGGCGCCCTGGAACGGCTCGACCGCGCTCGGGTGGTTGTGCGACTCGACCTTGAACGCGCACACCCAGCCGTCGCCCACGTCGACGGCGCCGGCGTTCTCGCCCGGGCCCATGACGACGGCCGGGCCCTCGGTCGGCAGCGTCACCAGGAGCTTCTTGGAGTGCTTGTAGGCGCAGTGCTCGCTCCACAGCAGCGAGAACATCGCCAGCTCGACCTGGTTGGGCGCACGGCCCCCGAGCTTGTCGACGATCAGGGCGTACTCGTCGCGGGTGAGGCCCAGCGCGACGGCGTCCTCGACCCCCGGCAGCGTGTCAGGCGTGGGCATGCGCGCCGACCTCGGCCATCGAGGCGAAGATGCCCAGGCCGTCGTTGGAGCCGGTGAGGGCGTCGACGGCGTGCTCGGGGTGGGGCATGAGCCCGAAGACGTTGCCCTCGCGGTTCATGACGCCCGCGATGTCGTCCACCGAGCCGTTGGGATTGTGGCCGGGGGCGTAGCGCAGGACGATCTGGCCGTGTGCCTCCAGGCCCGTGAGCTGCTCCTCCGGCGCGTAGTACCGGCCGGTGGTGTGCTTGACCGGCACCGAGATCGCCTGGCGCGGCGCGTAGGCCCGGGTGAACGCGGTGTCGGCGTTGACCACCTCGAGGTCGACCTGCCGGCAGAGGAAGCGCAGGCCGGTGTTGGGCAGCAGCGCCCCGGGCAGCAGGCCCGCCTCGCACAGCACCTGGAAGCCGTTGCAGATCCCGAGCACCGGGCCGCCCTCGCGCGCGAACGCCATGACGGACTCCATGACCGGCGAGAACCGGGCGATCGCGCCCACGCGAAGGTAGTCGCCGTAGGAGAAGCCGCCGGGGATGATCACCGCGTCGACGCCCTGCAGGTCGCGGTCGCCGTGCCACAGGAGCACGGCGTCACCCACACGGGAGGCGGCCAGCTGCGCGTCGACCTCGTCGCAGCTGCCGGGAAAGCGGACGACCCCGAACTTCACGAGTCGTGCGGGCCCGCGCCCACGATCTCGTAGTCCTCGATGAGCGGGTTGGCCAGGAGCTTGCGGCACATCTCGTCGAGCTGACCGGCGTCGTCGACGTCGAGCTCGATCAGGCGCCCGACGTGGACGTTGCTCACGCCGGCGAAGCCCAGCGCGGGCAGGGCCCGCTCCACCGCGATGCCCTGCGGATCGAGGATCCCGGCCTTGGGCCGGATGAGCACGCGCGCCCTCATGCCGAGGTCCGCGCCCGCCATGCGGCGAACGGCGAGCCCGTGATGCGCTCATAGGCCTCGATGTAGCGCGCCCGCGTGCCCTCGACGACGTCGTCGGGGATCGCCGGGGCCGGGGGCGACTTGTCCCACCCGCTGCCGGCGGCCCAGTCGCGCACGAACTGCTTGTCGTAGCTGGGCTGGCCGCGGCCGGGTTCGTAGCCGTCGGCCGGCCAGTAGCGCGAGGAGTCGGGCGTGAGCACCTCGTCGCCGACCACGAGCCGGTCCTCGTCGTCGAGGCCGAACTCGAACTTCGTGTCGGCCAGGATGACCCCGTGCTGGCGGGCGTGCTCGGCGGCGAAGCCGTACAGCGAGACCGAGGCCTCCCGCAGGCGCGTCATGAGATCCCGGTCGCCCACGAGCTCGGCGGCCTGCTCGAAGTCGATCGCCTCGTCGTGGCCCTCGTCGGCCTTCGTGGACGGCGTGAAGATCGGCGTGGGCAGCCGCTCGGACTCGCGCAGGCCCGGCGGCAGCGCGATCCCCGACACGCTTCCGGTCGCCTGGTAGTCCTTCCAGCCGGAGCCGGTGATGTACCCGCGCACGACGCACTCGACCGGCAGCATCCGGAGCTTGCGCACGGTGAGCGCGCGCCCGCGAACCTCGTCGGGCACGCCCTCCGTGGCGGACAGGTAGTGGTTGGGCACCAGATGGCCGGTGCGCCCGAACCAGAACACCGACAGGGCCGTGAGCACGCTGCCCTTGTCGGGGATCGGGGTCGGGTGGACGACGTCGTAGGTCGAGATCCGATCGCTGGCGACCATGAGGATGCGATCCCCGAGGTCGTACATCTCCCGGACCTTCCCACGCGCGATGAGGGGCAGGTCGGAAACGGCTGGCACGTGGGCGATCGTAGCGAAAGGTTGGGTCGTCTCCCGCCCGGGTATCGCCTCACTGGTCTCGGCCGGGCCACTTGCCACGGACAGGGGAGGGAGCCATGAAGACCGTCATCGTCATCATCGTCATCGTCGTCCTCGCGGGCGTCGTCATCGGCACGGTGGTCGGCCGCGCCCGCCGCAGGCGCGAGCAGCGCGAGCGCCAGCGCGAGCGCCTGGCCATGGAGGCGCGCGGCCATCTCGAGCAGGTCGAGGCCAACGCCGCCAAGGCCAGCGAGGTCGAGCAGGCCGCCGCCGCGTACCGCGCCCAGGCCGAGCAGCACGCCGAGCAGGCGCGCGCCCGCGAGCGCGAAGCCGCCGAGCACGCCGAGCTGGCGCAGGACATGGAGGCGCGTGGGGAGCGCGCCCGCACCGCCGCCGGGCGCCACGACGAGCAGGCCGGCGTGGCGGAGCAGCGCCTCGAAGAGCTCTAGCAGGCCCCGCCGTCGCGCATCTGAGCCGCTCCCGGAGGCGGAGCGCCTGCGAGCCCATCTTGGCCTAGGGTTCACGCGATGGACGGTTGGGTTGAGCGATGGCTGCAGACGCTCCCAGTCGAAGACGTGCACCGCGAAGTCGCTCAGCTCGAGGAGCGCATCGCGGAGCTGCAGGGCGAGATCGACAAGCGCCGCGAGCTGCTGGCGATGCGCGAGCGGTGGCTCGACGGTGGCCTCTCCGAGGCGGAAGCCGCCGCGGCGGCCCCGCCGGTCTCCGAGCCGGTCGCGGAGGCACCGGAGTCGGTCACGCCGGACCGCCCCACCCGCGCGGACGCACTGCTGCGCCTGTTGGCCGAGGACCCGGAACGGACGTGGAAGCTCAGCCACCTGCGCACCGAGCTGGTGGCGCGCAGCTGGCTCGAGGACACGCGCGAGGCGACGGCCTCGCTGCAGGTCACCGCGTCCAAGCTGACCCGGGCGGGGCGCATCCTGCGCCCCAAGGCCGGCCGCTACCGGGCGGCGGAGCCCGGCGAAGCGGCTGCCTAGCGGCCCCGGCCGCTCAGCTCGCTCGCGCCGGCGCCGGCGCGATCGCGTCCAGGCGCCCGACGATCTCCGGTGCGTGGCGCGTGTAGTGCTCGAGGTCGAAGATCTCGTCGAGGTCGAGCCCGAGGTCGCGGCGGGC
>JAOPZW010000319.1 GCA_025963905.1 Solirubrobacterales bacterium
CGTGGTCGACTCGGGGAGCGTGAGATCGGCGTCCTCGTCGCGCAGGACGGGCATGCCCGCCAGGGGCCACAGCCGGGCGAGCTCCTCCCGGCCCTCGGCGCCCTCCACGAGGTGGGAGTCGAACGGCCGGCCGAGCTCGTACAGCGCGATCAGCGCCTTCTGGCAATACGAGGCGAACGGGTGCTGGTACAGGACGAGCGTCACGGGGGCCTCCGGTGTGGTCAGGGTCCGTGGGATGAGACCACGGTCCGGGCCGGAACTCATCCCTGTGCCGTGGGACGGACGATGATCTCGCCGACGTCGACGTCGGCCGGCTGCTCGATCGCAAAGGCGATGGCGCGCGCGATCGCGTCCGGCGGCATCGCGAACCGCGCCTTGGCCTCCGCGATCTGGGCCTTGACGTCGGGGTTGGTCACGTCGTCGGCGAAGTCGGTGCGCGTGAAGCCCGGCGTGATGACCGTCACGCGCAGGTGGTCGCCGGCCTCCTGGCGCAGCGCCTCGGAGATGACGCGCACGGCCGTCTTGGTCGCGGCGTAGACCGACTGGTTGGGGACGATGCGATGCGCGGCCGTCGACGCCGTGTTGACGACATGCCCGAACCCCTGCTCGCGAAAGACCGGCAGCGCCGCCGCGAGGCCGTACAGCACGCCCCGGAGGTTGACGTCGATCATCGCCTCCCACTCGTCGACCCGGAGATCGTCGAGCGGGGATATCGACCCGATCCCGGCGTTGTTGATGAGGACGTCGAGGCTGCCGAAGCGCTGACGGGCCAACGCCACGAGGGCGGAGAGATCCTCGCGGCGGGTCACGTCCGTGCGCACCCAGGCGACGTCCCCGCCCAGCTGCGCGATGCGCGCCGCCAGCGCCTCGAGGCGATCCGCCCGCCGCGCGCCCAGCACGAGCTTGGCACCGCGCCCGGCGAGGAGCGCCGCCGTCGCCTCACCGATGCCGCTGCTGGCGCCGGTGAGGGCGACGACCTTGCCTTCGATATTCGGGGTGAAGTCAGTCACAGACATCACCGTAGCACGGCATGTCAGTGGCTGACATCGCGACCGCTATGCTCGGGCCATGGGTCGCTGGGAGCCGCACAGCCGCCGCCGTCTCGAAGAGGCGGCACTGGCGCTGTACGCCAGAGATGGGTTCGAGAAGACGACGGCCGCCCAGATCGCCGAGCGGGCGGGCCTGACGGAGCGGACGTTCTTTCGCCACTTCGGCGACAAGCGCGAGGTGCTGTTCAGCAACGAGGGCGCGGTCCGCGAGCTGCTCGTGACCGCGGTGAGAAACGCGCCCGAGGCCCACGCGCCGCGCGATGCGATCGCGGCGGGCCTGCAGGCCGTCGGCGGCGAGCTTCAGCCGCGACGCGAAGCCCAGCGCCGGCGCGCGGCCCTCATCGCAGCCCATCCCGAGCTCCAGGAGCGCGAGCTGATCAAACAGGCGTCATGGTCGGCCGCGCTCGCGGACACCTTGCAGGCGCGCGGAGTCGCCGAGCCCGCCGCGAGGCTCACCGCGAAAGTCGCGATCGCGATCGTGCGCGTCGCCTTCGAACGCTGGATCGACGAGGCCAACGACCGCGACCTTCCGCACCTCATCGCGGAGGCGCTCGACCAGATCGAGCTCTTCGCCTCACGCGAATGACCCCTCACGCCGACCGAGCGTGCAGATGCGAACGCCGAGAGCCGCCCCGGAGGGCGGCTCTCAGAAGGTGGAGACGGCGGGTGCGACCGGTGCGAAACCCGACGATTGCGGGGCGTCTTCAGGCTGGGTGCTCCCCATCTGCACCCGTCGGCGACCAAGCGCAGCGCCGCGTGGCGTGGCAGCGCCCGCTACGTCTTGCTCGCTGTGTGGGCGATTCGCTCAGCGTCGGCGGCGCGGATGACCTTGCGGTCGAAGGACGCCACTGAGGCGCCGGCGTGCTTCGCGGTGGCGAGGCAGTAGGCGTCTGGGAGGCTGATCGGGTGGCGGCAGCGAAGGCGTGCCGCCTCGACGCCGATCGACTCGCCCGGCTGATGAACCGCGACGCCGAGGGCGGCGATCGCCTCGCGCGCCGCTCGCAGCCGCCTGCTGTCCGCGGCGGGAGCGACGAGCACCTCGGAGAGGTTGACGACGCTGATCAGCCGCCGCGCGTCCTGCGCCTGCCACCCGGTGAAGAGCGCACGCGCCTGGGCGTGGTGGGGATCAGATCCGTCGAGCGCGCCGATCAGCATGTCGGCGTCGAGCACGAGCTTCACCGCTGCTCGTCCTCGGTATCAAGCCGCTCGAGATACCCGGGCGGATAGGTGCCCGTGAGCGCACCGAACGCGCTGTCGAACGTGGCCGCGCCGCGACGGACGCGCAGCTCACCGTCGCCGAGCGCCTCGATGACGACCTGGTCGCCGGCGTGGAGCCCGGCTTCCTCGAGCGCGGCTACGGGAATGGTGACCTGGTTCTTGGTAGAGATCCGCGGGATGCCTTTACCATATCAGTAAAGGTAATCCTCGACAGTCGACGGCCTCGGGATCGTCGATCCGCTTCGCCCGGAGCGCAGCAGCGAGGGACACCGGACTGCAGACGCTCGCTCTCGACGAGATCCACGCGTCCCGGCGGCGAGGTACTCGGCGCTCGCTCGTCGTCCGGACCGAGCGTGCGCACCGCGTCGGACGAGACGACTGGATCCACGCGCTTGCGACAGCTACGGTGCTCGAGCTCCACCGCGTCGGAGCCTCGCGCGTGCGGGTATCGCGCCTATGCACCGTGTTCACTGCGTCCGCGGCGTGGTGCTTGTGCTGGTCGTCCAATACAGCGGTGAGCTCGGGCCACGCGAGGCCGACTGTGACCCGGGGTGCCGATCGGGCTTGTCCCACGCACCGTTCTGCGCCGTCCGTCGTGGGCAATTGCCTGGGTGAGCGCGTCGCCCGGCTCCGGGTGTGATGCGCCGTTAGCGCGCGACTCGCGCAGCCGGTTCCAGCACCCATCGTGCGAAATCGGCAGGGCCAACGTTGCTTCCGCACAGGATCGTGGTGACGCGCCGCCCGGCGAACCGCTCAGGCTGCTCGAGGATGGCGGCGATCCCGAGCGCTGCGGACGGCTCGACGACGAGTCCCGCATGCTCATAGAGCGCACGCATGCCGGCCGTGATCGAGTCCTCGCGCACGAGCACGACGTCGTCGAGCACGACGAGCAGGTCATCCAGCACCTCGGGGATCGGACAGCGCCCGGCGACGCCGTCGGCGATCGTGTCGATGCGGTCCGTCTCGACCACCGTTCCCTGACGCCACGACAGCGCCATCGCGGGCGCACCGACCGGCTGGATTCCGATTACCTCCACGTGGTCGGCGAGCGAGCGCACGGCGTAGCCCACCCCGCTGGCCATCGCGCCACCACCGAGCGCGACGAGGACGACTTCGAGTCTCGGATCGTCTCGGACGAGCTCGAGGCCGATCGTGGCGGCGCCCTCGCAGGTGGCGAGGTCCAAGCTGTCCTCGACCAGGTAGGCACCGTCCGCGTCCGCGATCTCCCGCGCCAGCACGCGGGCGTCTTCGATGTCCTCGCCTTCGAGCCGGATGTCGGCGCC
>JAOPZW010000321.1 GCA_025963905.1 Solirubrobacterales bacterium
CTGATCGAGGCCAACGAGGCTTCCGTCGCCGCGTTGCAGCGTGACATCCGGACGACGTCCGGATCGGCGCTGCTCGACTTCATCCTGGCGGACATCCAGGAGCTGAAGCGGATCCTGTTCGATCCGCAGAGCATGCAAGTGATCATGGCGGCGATGGAGGCCACGTGGTGGCTCAACGAGCGACTGGAGGCGTGGCTGGGCGAGAAGAACGCGGCCGACACGCTGACGCAGTCCGCCCCCCACAACATCACGTCGGAGATGGGGCTGGCGCTCCTGGACGTCGCCGACGTGATCCGCTCGCACCCGGACGTGGTGGCCTTCCTGATGCACGTCGAGGACGAGGACTTCCCGGACGAGCTGGCCGAGCTGGCCGGCGGACGGGAAGCGCGCGACGCCATCCGGGCCTATCTCGACAACTACGGCATGCGCTGCGTCGGCGAGATCGACATCACGAGGCCGCGCTGGAGCGAGCGTCCCACCACGCTCGTGCCGTTGATACTCAGCAACATCAAGAACTTCGAGCCGGGCGCCGGCGAGCGCCGCTTCGAGCAAGGGCGGCAGGAGGCGTGGAACAAGGAGCAGGAGCTGCTGGAGCGCTTGCGCGCCTTGCCGAGCGGAGAGCGGAAGGCCGAAGAGGCCAAGCGGATGATCGACCGCGTCCGGACCTTCATCGGGTACCGCGAGTATCCGAAGTACGGCATCGTCAGCCGCTACTTCGTGTACAAGCAGGCCCTGCTGGAAGAAGCCGAGCGCCTCGTCCAGGCCGACGTGCTTCGTGAGAAGGAGGACATCTTCTCCCTCACGTTCCAGGAGCTCCACGACGTCGTGCGCACGAACCACGTGGATGACCGCCTCATCGCCCAGCGCAAGGATGCGTTCAGGTCGTATCAAGCGCTCACACCGCCCCGGGTGCTCACGTCGGAAGGCGAGGTCATCGCCGGGGCGTACAAGCGCGACAACTTGCCGACCGGCGCGCTGATCGGCCTACCGGTCTCCGCCGGGACCATCGAGGGGCGGGCCCGCGTCATCCTGGACATAGCGGAGGCCGAGCTCGAACCGGGCGACATCCTGGTCACGGCCTACACGGACCCCAGCTGGTCTCCCCTGTTCGTCGCGATCACGGGTCTGGTGACGGAGGTTGGGGGCCTGATGACCCACGGCGCAGTCATCGCACGGGAGTACGGCTTGCCGGCCGTCGTTGGGGTGGAGCACGCCACCCGGCTGATCCGGGATGGCCAGCGGATCCGCGTGCATGGAACGGACGGGTACGTCGAGATCCTGCCCTAGCCACCCCTGCCGTGACTCCGCACCTCCCACGTCATCGCCGCATAGCGCCCTCCGGCCCGCAGGACCCGAACTGCCTCCGCAACGGTCTCGACCGAGTCCTCAACGAACATCAAGCCGTGCCGATTGATCACCGCGTCAAAACTGGCATCCCAAAGCCGATCGCGCTCTGGTCGAACACGGCGGTGCTCACCTGAGCATTGGCGCTCGCGCGCCTGGCCGCCACGGCGGCCATCTCGCCGGCAACGTCAGATAGGACCACGCTGCCGCTCGACCCGACACGCTGAGCCGCGGCGATACCTGCGCCCCCGGGACCCGCGGCCAAGTCGAGAACCCGGTCACCTTCGCCGATGCCGGCCGCATCGAGCAGCGCGTCGGTAGCTAGCGCGAGCTGCTCGTCGACGAACCCAGCATCAACCTCCCAACCAGGCGCCACGCTGTCCCACATCTCCGACATCGCCGCGCATCCTCCCACCTCGACGACGCGCATGCCGACGGAGCCGGCCTGGTGGGAGCGAGGATCGCGCCGGGACATCGCTGGGTTCAGTTGCGGTCCGCGCGGCTCAGAAGCGGTTGGGTTAGTCTCTGGCGATGCTCGGTTCCGTCGACTTCGTGTCGATCCCGTCGCGGGATCCCGACCGGGCGCGAGCGTTCTACGTCGACACGCTCGGCTTGCGGCCGGACGAAAACGCGCGGTACGAGTTCTCGTGCGGTAGTACGTGCTTCTGCATCTGGCAGCCAGAGCGCATCGGGTGGGAGTGGGCGCCGCAGAAGAACGGTCACATCGCGTTCCACGTCGAGGACGTCGCCGCGGAACGGGCAGAGCTTGAGGCCAAGGGCGTCGAGTTCGCTGGCGAGACCTTCGACACGGGCGTTTGTCATATGGCGTTCTTCGCCGATCCCGATGGCAATGACTGCATGCTGCACAGCCGGTACGCGCCCCGGACCTGACGCTGGCATCGCGGCGAGGCGACCATCAATCTCCTCTAAGAGTCGCGAGCGCCCCCACGCCCCCGGCGCTGCGAGTTCGTCGACGTGTGGCGCCCCGATGCGGGATCCGCGGATGACGGGTGCACCGTCTTGACTCGGATCACAACGAAGCGACGTGCTCCGCCCGCTCACGCAGCGCTCGTCCTTCCGCGAGGGAGCGTTGCAACGAGAGCTGGGATCTGACTACCCAAGGCGACAAAGGAAGAGCCCGGATCGGCGGGGGACGATGTCCCGCGATTCGGCACGTTCGCGTCTCGCGGCACCGCGCCTGGCATGCTGCAAGTGCGTCCATGCTCGCCGCGCTGAGCAGGGAAGTCGGCGTCGCGACCGAGATGCTCCTGACGAAGGCAGAGCAGGTGTCGGACGACGGGGCGTGCGCCGCCGGGTTACGCCTGAAGCGGCCATGACTTTGAGGCTGCTGCGCTTGGAACGCCGCGACACTCGTCCCACGCACGCCAGCGGTGCTGCTTGTGCCTCGATGCGGCAGCGAGCCTGAAACACTCGCGGGCGCATGGACATCCCGCGTGAGATCGAGGGGGCGCGCGTTGGTCACGTCCCGTAGCGTGGTGTAGGAGGGGGTCGGACGGAACGTAGTTCCGGCCACCGCGGCGCTCATGATCGTCGGAGTTCTCAGGCAACGACGATCGAATGGAGGCCGGCGATGGCCGGGACAGAGAGGATGACGATCGAGGAGGTCGTCAGGAAGGTGCTGCGCGATGAGCATGGCGACGTGATCCGCGAGTCGGTGCGTGCGGTGGCGCAGGAGCTGATGGAGGCCGAGGTGTCCGAGCTGATCGGTGCGCAGCGCGGGGAGCGCACCGAGGACCGCGCGACGCATCGCAACGGCTATCGCCCGCGGCGTTGGGACACGCGGGCGGGTGAGATCGAGCTGCAGATCCCGAAGATCCGTCAGGGCAGTTACTTCCCGTCGTTCCTGCAGCCGCGCAAGCGCTCCGAGCAGGCGTTGGTGTCGGTCGTCCAGCAGGCGTATGTGTGTGGGGTCTCGACGCGCAGGGTCGATCAGCTGGTCGAGTCGTTGGGGCTGCGGATCTCGAAGTCCGAGGTCAGCCGGATCGCCGCGCTGCTCGACGAGCAGGTCACCGCGTTTCGCGAGCGCCCGCTGCAGGGCCGCTACCCGTACGTGTTCGTCGACGCGAAGGTCGAGAAGGTCCGTGACGGCGGGCGGGTGCGGCGCAAGTGCGTCGTCGTCGCGCACGCCGTGCACGAGACCGGCAGGCGGGAGATCATCGGCCTGGACGTCGGCGAGGGCGAGACCGAGGCGTTCTGGCGTGAGTTCCTGCGCTCGCTGATCGCCCGCGGACTGGTCGGGGTGCAGCTGGCGATCAGCGACGCACACCCGGGGCTGAAGGCGGCGCTGGCGCAGGTCCTCGGCGCGCCGTGGCAGCGCTGCACGGTCCACTTCCTCAGGGATCTGCGTGGTCACGCGCGCAAGGACCAGCACGACGCGCTGGGCGCCGTGATCCGCCAGATCTTCACCGCCGGCGACGGTGCGGACGCGCGCCGGCGCCTGGGTGACGCCGTCGCCCAGCTGCAGGGCCGCCTGCCGAAGATCGCCGCGCTGCTGCAGGACGCCGAAGACGACGTCCTGGCGTTCTACGCGTTCCCCGCCGGGCACTGGCCCAAGCTGCGATCGACCAACCCGCTTGAGCGCTTCAACCGCGAGATCGGCCGCCGCACCGACGTCGTCGGGATCTTCCCCGACGACGCCTCGCTGATCCGGCTGGTCTCGATGCTGGCCATCGAAGCCAACGACGAATGGCTCGTCGGGCGCAGCTACATCAGTCGCCAATCGATGGCCACTCTCTACGAGACCCGGACCGAGAGAAATATCCCTCTCAAGACAGAAGAAGAGGAGGTCAGCGAGCTCCTGGCAGCCTAAGCAGCAGACGCTTCACCGACGAGGTGAGCGCCAACCTCTTACACCACTTCTCGGGACTTGACTGCCTCGCGATTTGGAGACAAGCTCCGCAACGCGACTACCACCAAGTCGAGCTGCGTCCGGAGCAAGTCGAGGAACTCATCCAGTTCCTGAGCGAGACCCTTGCGAGCGACCCCGGCGACCGTTAGGCGTCGGCGTCATTCGCGGGCCCGTCAGGCGCTAACGCCCAGGCGTCATTCGCGATCGTTGGCCCAGGAGACCGTTACTACGCTCGAACCTGATCGTCTGGTAGACGCAATCCCGCAAGAGGGCTATCGTCAGGGAGTTGTTTCGCCGAGCCAACAAAGGCCACGAGGGCGTTCCGCGGTCCTACGCGATGACGTCCGATGTCGTCCCAGGCGAACCAACTCAGTGGCCAGAGCGCGAGCCCGAAGCGGCTGCTTTGCATGCCCAAGCGTACGAAGAGCAGCGCCTGCGACTCGAAGCCGAACTTTCGCAGTCGGGCCGAGCAGATCAGCTGTTCGTGGCCAAAGTCTTCCCGGTACAGCGCCCGGATGGAGGAGCACATACCTATACGACGTGGACTGAGGGAGTTCTCACGCTGCTACCCCCGGCCGATGTGGTGCTTCTTGTCGAGCAACCACCTACGGCCGACACTGAGCCCGCGATGACATGGGTTCGTTGGGATGTCGCCGCGCAGGTGTGCGCGGATGCATGCTGGAAGGCGATGCCGGAATTCAATCCGCCACGAATCCTCGGACGAACTTGGCCTTCACCGGGGCAACTCGACCTACTCAAGTCGCGCAAGCTCCGCTAAGCAGCGGTCGCGGTCGGAGTGTCTTTCCGAACACTGACGCACGCCAGCTGCGTCGGCCTTGAGCGATAGTCTCCGGTGGTGGATGAGCCTCTGATACGGATCGTCACGAAGCCGAGTGAGGACGGCAACTCACCGGGACTCGTGATTTACCTGAACGAGTCAGGTCGCGCGACGCTCACGCAGCATCTCGCTCAGCTCGGCCCAACTGACCATCACTTCCATCTGGAGCCGTACCTGAGGACAGACGCGGCCACCGATGTGGCATGGGCCGACGTGGTCCTCCTAGACGACGCCGCTCCGTAGACAGACCGTCGGTCAGGGGTCATTCCCGCATACTGGCCCAGGCGACGCCTTAGCTTCGAACTGCCGAAGCATGAGCGGCTACGGCAGCGAGGACGTCCTCGGGCACCGATGTCCAGAACACGACGCTCGCGCCGTCCGGGCGCTCGAACCGTACGCCGGACCTGAGCCAGCCCCGATGAAGCTCAGCCATCACTGAGGCTGACTCGAACTCGAAGGTCGGAAGCCACCGCTGGACGAGCGGGCGAATCGCACCGAGACGCACCGAGACGCAGGCGCGGCAGCCCCCGCTGTTCTTCGAGCGTCAACTCGACCAGCGGCCATGTCGCCTTCGCGCCCGGCTCCAGCCAGACCGAGGCGGGCCGCGCATCCCGCCGATGAACCGACTCGGTGGCATCCGTCTCACCGTACGTCCCACTCTGGAGTCTGTGACGCGCACTGGTCCATGCGACTCCTAGGGAGGCCCTCGGTTCGCTCTGATCGTTGCCCGACGAAGCTCTCTACGATCCGGCGAGGATGCCTGCCGTTTCGAAGCGGGTCGAGGCGCGTGTGAGACGGGAGTTCGGTTCCGCCGATTCCGATCGTGTGCTGAGACAGCTGGAAGGGCTCCACGCGGAGAAACAGGATCCAGAGCGGTATCACGCCGCCGTTGTGCTGCTCGCCCGCGGCGATACGGCTCGTGTCGAGTGGGCTGCGGGGATCGACTGGCGCGACGCGTTCGTCTGGAGCGGTCTCGGCGGCAACTGGGAGCCGCGTCTGGACGAGGAGTTCGGACCGCCCCTCAACTGACGTCGCCGAACGCTTGCGCGTCTGAGGGTCACCCGATCGTCACACGTAGCGACTGGCCGGCGGCGTTCTCGCGTCATTCCGCAACACTGGCCCAGGCGAATGCGCGTAGGTCATCTGAGAGGGCGGGGGCGCCCCCAGAAGACCGGATGGCGCCCCCGTCGTGATTCGTCGCTAGCCCAAGCCGGGGAGGACTTGCGTTCCCTCCTGCTGGACGGCCTGCAGCGAGCTTGGGTCGAGGCCGAGCAGCTGCAGGATCGTCGGCGCGACCTGGGTCGTCTCGACCCACTGCCCGTTGGACGCTCGCTTCACGGTGCGCGGCGCGTAGACGAGGATCGGCACGTCGCGGTCACCCGGGTTGTCGCCGCCGTGCTCGGCGATCTTGCTGCCGCCGGTGTAGACGACGCCAACCTGGACGCGGCCGAACACGTCTGGGTAACGCGGGTCCGAGTAGGGCACGCCGAAGAAGGCGGCGGCCTCCTGACCCGCGTAGATCTGCGCCAGACCGGAGTGCGCGACCTGCTCGGTGCCGCGGTTCACGCCGTCGTTGTTGTAGAGCACCGCCGTCGCGCTGTGGTTCCACAGGTAGTTCTTGACGAAGTCGGCCGCATCCTGCGTCTTGACCGACAGGTAGCTCTGCCAGAGGTCGTCGTCGGTGCCGGCGACGATCAGCGGCGTGATCGTGCCCGCGCTCAGACCGTTCGTGCAGTAGGTCGTCGGATCGGGCGACGCGGTCGGGTTCTGCTGCTCGCACCACGCCTCGTTGATCGCGCTGATGATCGGCCCATCCTTGATCCGCTTTAGCAGCAACGGATCCTGCGGCGACTGACCATGCTTGGCCGTGACGATGATCGCTGTCGAGGACTGCAGACCGTCTTTGTGGATGGTGTCGACCATCCGCTGCAGCTGCGCGTCCACGTAGTCCAGCGCACTGGCCAGCAGCGGGCCCGGCGTCGTCGTGCCCGGCAGGTATCCGGAGAGCTGCTTCGGCCCGAGCGTATAACTCCCGTCCGGGTTCTGGGTGATGGTGCCAGGCGAGTCGACCTTCTCGGCGACCGAAACGGCCTGGAAGTTCATCCCGAGGACGGCCGGAACGTCGACCTTGTGCCGGCCGCTGTGGTCGTAGCCGTCAAGCTCGTTGATGACAGCCTGCACCTTGTAGCCGTCGTACTGCTTGGTGGCGGCGTCGATGTGGGCCCAGTCGTCGTCCTGCGGGTAAGGCACTCCGTTCGGCTCAACCGCCTGGGAGTCGATCTCCGGACCGAAGAAGTCGTCGATGCTGTTGCCGCCCGATCCCGGGCCGTTGAACGACGTGTAGATCGCGTGCTTGTCAGACCACGCGGTGCGCATCCCGGCGTTGTGGATGACCTGGAAGATCGTGTTCACCTTGAGGTAGTCCCACGGCATGATCGGCTGGCAGGTCGTCGGGTCGACCGGGAAGGTCGCCGGGTTCAGGCCCGATTGCGGGTGCGGGGTCAGATTCATGATCGCCCCCGGGTTCCCGTCAACGCCGTTCGGATAGATTGAGCCACCCTCGTCGAAGGACGGGAATGTGTTGCCGCTGCCGTTGTTGAGAAGGTCAGGCACCGCGTTGAGGGTGTCGTCCGGCGAGTCGTAGATCGCGTTGCCACCCGGGACCGGAGCCGAGCAGCTGGTGGTGCCGGGGGGAAACACGCCGTGGCTGTACTCGACGTCGTAGTACACCCCGGTCGCGCGCGGATCGCCGCCGGTCATCAACGCCGTCCCGCCCGGATCTGAATCCGACGGATCAGAAGTATGGGCGTTATTGAACTCGGCGCCACCGAGAACGAGTTTGGCCAGTTCGGAGCTCGGATGGTTTGCCACATACCATTCAAGGTCGGACTGGTGCATCCCGTCCACCGAAATCACGAGCGCGTGCTTGACGCCTGGCCGCCCCGGTGAGGCAACTGAGAGGGAAGCCGCAGCTACAGCCAAGCCGCCCGCGAGCAAGCTGAGAAGCAGAAATCGCCGTGCCACAGCACAACCCCCTTGTCGGATAACCCTGCCGTGAAGCCAACCCTCACCCAGCAGACGTAGGCCGTGGGTTAGGAAGTGGTGAACCAGCGGTGGCGATCCTGGATCCGCTCTGGTTAGAGGCCGCTCGACCAGGGCACTGAGCTAGCGGAAGTAACTGACCGCCGTGATCAGGATTCCCGTCACGATCACCACGCCGCCCCCACCACCTCAGCTCAGCAGCCAGACCGTCGACCTTCGTCGAGCGACATTCGCGATCGCTCGCGCAGGCGAGGGATGGCCCGATTGCCGCGAGATAATCCCATCGGTGGTCGTAACGGCAAACATCCGGTGGCTCCGACGTGACGAAGGCGGACGCGAGCACGTCCCAACTGGCCCCGAGTATCGGGCGACAGCAATTTTCTCCGATGACCTCGCGGCAGATCCTCAAAACAACCGCGCTCGTTCACCCGCGAGGAGCCCTGCCAGCGTGAGGGGAGATCGGACTCGATGAGTGCCACGTTCGATGCCGATGCTCGCGTGTATTTGGCGTAGACGATCGCAGAGCAGGTGGCGGCGGGCCACCTCAAGGCGAAGCCGTCTCGTGTTCCGGTTCGAGGAGCTACGCGAGGCGCATCGCGCGATGGAGGCCAACGAAGCCCACGGCAAGATGATGGTCGTCCACGACTGACCGGCCGCTTTCCGTCACCGCCCCAGCAGCTGGCTGAGCCGGACGAAGCGGTACCCGCGCGCCCGTAACTCGGGGATGAGCGCCTTAACCGCCGCCCCCGTCGCCGGGGCGTTCGGGGGGCCCATCATGTGCATCACGATGATCGAGCCGGGGCGCACCTCGCCGAGCACGGTGCGGACGATCACGGCCGCGCTCGCCTGGAACGCGTCGCCCGAGGGCAAGCCGTCCACCGTCTGCTCCCCGGCGCGCGCGGCGATGCGCAGGTCGCCGTCGTCGTGGCACAGGCCGGGCAGGCGGAACCACACCGGCGCGCGCCCCGTGAGGCGCACGAGGATGTGCGCCGTGCGCTGCACCTCGGCGCGCTTGTCCGCGGGGCTGAGCACTGCCGGCAGCCGGTAGCAGCGCAGGGTCCGCGCGCGGTGGTCCCACGTGTGGTTGCCGAGCTCGAACAGCGGGCTGGCGGCGAGGGCCGCACCTCGCGCGGGTAGCGCTGGGCCTACATCCCGGTGAGGACCAGCGTCGCCGGAGTGCGCGTGCGGCGCAGCGTCTCGAGCAGCGGCCGGCCGACCTGCTCGGGCGCGAGCCCCGCGACGATGCGCGCGCGCATCTGGCGGGTCATGTCCGCGTCGAAGGTGAGCGCGATCCGGCGCCGCGGGGACCCTCCTGACTGGACGGCGATCGCCCGCGCGGCGATCGCCGGGTGACGGTGGCGGGCCCGGGCGACGCGCGTCGCCGCTCGCGACGGAGAGGACGGTGCCGGCCGCGGCGCCGTCTGCAACGTGCCCGCACCCCCGCATCCCGACGCGAGAGACGCCAGCGCGACCAGCCCGCACTCGACCCCGCGTCGCATCGCGGCGAGTCTCGAGCGTGAACGCCGGAGCGGAGGACTCGATCGACGCCGAGCCGAACCTCGCCACGGGGACCCGCGTTCGCGAGGAACGTCGCCCCGCTCGTGGCGTCTGGGTCGCAAACTCGGCGCAAGGGGCAGCGATGAGCCGATCAGTGCCGGCTTGTTCGCGCCGATGCGACGAACCGTCTCCACGACCGGCTCGGTGGGCGTGACGGGTCATTCGCGCGAGGCGAAGACCTCCATCTGGTCGAGCGCCTCCGCGATGAGCTGCGGAAGGTCCCTGTCGTTGGCGTCGTCGATCCACCGTTCGAACGCGACGCGCAGGATCGGGATCGCGACTTCCGCGGTGAGCCTCGCGGCGGGCTCTGCGACTCCGCGCTCCTGCAAGGTGTCGGCGAGCGCGGCCGACCATGACGCCTGCTTGATCAGCTCGCGCTCCTGGAGACCGGGATGGGCTGCGATGAGGGCCGCGCGCATCGTCCGTCCCACGGCACAGGGATGAGATCCGGCCCGGACCGTGGTCTCATCCCACGGACCCTGACCACACCGGAGGCCCCGTGACCCTCGTCCTGTACCAGCACCCGTTCGCCTCGTATTGCCAGAAGGCGCTGATCGCGCTGTACGAGCCCGGCCTGCCGTTCGACTCCCACCTCGTGGAGGGCGCCGAGGGCCGGGAGGAGCTCGCCCGGCTGTGGCCCCTGGCGGGCATGCCCGTCCTGCGCGACGAGGACGCCGATCTCACGCTCCCCGAGTCGACCACG
>JAOPZW010000355.1 GCA_025963905.1 Solirubrobacterales bacterium
GAGTGGCTCGTGCCCGACGGGGCGGACGACGGCGCGGCGATCCTGCACCTGCACGGCGGCGCGTACAGCGTCGGGTCGCTCGCCGCCCATCAGGCGCTCGCCGCGCACCTGGCGCGCGCAGCGGGCCGGCGGGTGCTGTTCGTCGACTACCGCCTGGCTCCCGAGCATCCGTTCCCGGCGGCGCTCGACGACGCGGCGAGCGCCTACGAGTGGCTGCAGGCCGAGGGCCCCTTCCCCGACGGCGTCGCGCTGGCCGGAGAGTCGGCCGGCGGCGGCCTGGCGGCGGCGCTGCTGCTGGCACTGCGCGAGCGCGGCGCCGCGCTCCCGGTCGCGGCCGCGCTGATGAGCCCGTGGCTCGACCTCGCCGGCGATGCCGGCTGGCGGCGCGACGGCGCCGATGCCGATGAGCCGCTCCTGCGCCGCGAGCAGCTCGCGCTCGCCGCGCGCCTCTACGTCGACGGGCATGCGCTCGAGGATGCGCTGGTCTCCCCCGCGCGCGGCGACCTCGCCGGCCTGCCCCCGCTGCTCGTGCAGTCGGGCAGCGCCGAGGCGCTCTTCCCCGACGCCGAGCGCTTCGCCGCCCGCGCCCGGGAGGCAGGCGTCGACGTGACCTGGGATCCCTGGGACGGCATGTGGCACGTCTGGCAGTCGGCCGTGGACGCCTTTCCCGAGGCCGGTGCCGCCGTCGCCCGCGCCGGCGCGTTCCTGCGAGACCATACGGCCGGCTGAGCCTGGAGTGGCCACGGCCGCGAACCACTCTAGGTCGGCACGGCGACCGCCTCGGGGTCGCGGGCGCGGACCCGCCCGAGCCCGAGCGCCAGCGCTGCCGCGCCCAGCGCCGGCATCGCCATGAGGAACCAGGCGCGGTGGAACGCCGCCAGCGCCTCGCCGCGGGCCGGGGTGCCGATGACCGCGATGAGCACCGCGATCCCGAGCACGGCGCCGATCTGGCGCGAGCACGCCGACAGCGCGCTGCCCGTGGCAAAGCGCGACGGCGGCAGCTCGGCAACGGCGGCGCTGCCCCAGGCGGCGAAGCTCAGCCCGACGCCCGAGCCGGTGAGCGCCATCCACGGCAGGAAGCTCGCCGCATAGTCGGGTCGGCCGGGCGCGTGCGCGGCGAACATGAGGCACCCCGCGGCGAACAGCAGCCCGCCGGGCAGCGCGACGACGCGCTGGCCGTAGCGGTCCGCCAGGCGACCGCCGATGGGCGCGGTCACCGCCGCCAGCAGCGGGCCCGGCGTGAGGGCCAAGCCCGCCTCGAGGACGCTGTAGCCCCAGACGCGCGTGAGGAACAGCACGTTGCCCAGCAGCAGCGCGTAGAAGCCCAGCGCGAACAGCAGCACGCCCGCGTTGGCGACCGCGAAGGACCGCACCCGGAAGAGCGACAGCTCGACGACGGGCGCGGGATGGCGCGCCGAGCGCGCGAGGAAGAGGACGAGCACGACGGCGGCGCCGGCCACGGCGCCCAGGACGGAGGCGCTGCCCCAGCCCCAGGCCTGGCCCTCGACGATCCCCAGCGACAGCAGCCCGACGCCCGCGACGAGCAGGATCACGCCGACCGCATCCGGGAGCGGCCCCGGGTGCGCCTCACGCGTCTCGCGCAGCAGGCGTCGCGCGGGCACGATCGCGGGCAGGCCGATGAGCAGGTTGACGAAGAAGACCCAGCGCCAGCTGGTGGCGTCGACGAGCGCACCACCGAGCGAGGGCCCGGTCGCCGCGGCGACGGCGCCGGTCGCGCCCCAGAGCGCCGTGGCCGTCGCGCGCTGCGCGAGCGGGAACTCCGGCAGCAGGAGGGCCAGCGACGTCGGGACGAGCGCCGCGGCGCCCGCGGCCTGCACCACGCGGGCGGCGACGAGGACCTCCACCGACGGCGCCAGGCCGGCGGCGGCCGAGGCCCCGAGGAACGTGCCGAGCCCGAGGAAGAACATGCGCCGCCGGCCGACGCGATCGGCGATCCGCCCCGCGGGCACGAGCAGCGCCGCGAAGACGATGTTGTACGCGTTGAGGATCCACGACAGCCCCGCGAGCGAGGTGCGGGGGAACGAGGCCTCGATGTCCGGGAACGCGATGTTCACGATCGTCACGTCGAGGAAGCCCATGAAGACGGCGACCGCGGTGACCAGGAGAACCTGCCATCGGCGTTGCATGATGAAACGCACCCTAGCTCAGGTCCGTTGCGTCACGCAACCCGTCCGGGCTACACTGCCGCTGAGACCATGTTGCCGCGCACCTACGAGAGCCAGAACTGCTCGGTCGCACGCACCCTTGAGGTGCTCGGCGACCGCTGGACCATCCTCATCGTGCGCGACGCGTTCCTCGGCATCCGCCGCTTCGAGGACTTCCAGCGCAACCTCGGCCTGGCCCGCAACGTCCTCGCCGACCGCCTCGGGCGCCTCGTCGAGGAGGGCGTCCTCGAGCGCCGCCGCTACCAGGAGCGCCCCGAGCGCTTCGAGTACCGCCTGACCGAGAAGGGCATCGACCTGTGGCCCGTGACCGTCGCCCTGATGCACTGGGGCGACCGCCACTACCCGGCCGAGGGGGGCTCCCCGCGCGTCATCCTCCACCGTGACTGCGGCGGCGAGCTGACCAGGCATCTCACCTGCGCGAAGTGCGGCGCGGAGCTGGGGCCGCGCGACGTCGTGACCGAGTCCGGCCCCGGTGACCGTGCCCACCCACCCGACCGGACCGTCGCCTCAGCCGCGGCCTGAGCGACTCAGCGCCGCGTGCTCGCGCGCCGGCGCCCGCCGAGCTCCTCCAGCAGCACGTCGATGGATTTCTCCAGCTGCTCGATCGTCGCCTCCTCCACGCGGCGGATGCCGACCGACCGGTTGAGCCAGAGGTTGATCTCGGCGTGCGTGCGCCCGTCGCGGCGGCGCAGGTCGGCCACCAGCCGGTGGCGCTTGTCGCGCAGCAGCTGGCGTCGCTCGAAGGCCGGCAGGTCCTCGGGCTCGGGCTCGTCGGCGACCGCCGGGCGGAAGACCGGCACCGCGGTCGCGGGAGCGCCGCCGGGTGGCCCGAACAGCGCCATCTGCGGCGCCACGTCCGCCGCCACGGGGACGAACTGCGGAACGTCGGAGCGCTCGGTCTCCACGCGCTCGTCGGGCTCGTCCAGGGCATAGGGGTCGCCCTCGGCCGGGGGCTTGAGCACGTGACGCAGCTCGGTCTCGACCTCCCCGGCGTGCGAGCGCAGCACCGGGTCGGCTGGCAGGTAGAGCCAGCTCATGTCGATGGGCCGGCCGGGGATCGTGCGCACGAAGCGCCCCACGATCTGGCGGAAGATCAGCGGCGTCTTCGCCGCCGTCGCGTACACGCCGATGCGCAGGCGGGGGATGTCGACGCCCTCGGACACCATGTTCACCGCGACCAGCCAGCGCTCGCTCGACTTCGTGAACGCCGACAGCTTCTGGGCCGCGCGAGCCTCGGTGTGCAGCACGACCGTGGGCGCCTTGCCCGTCACCGTGCGCAGGATCTGGGCGATCGCCTTGGCGTGGGTGCCGTCGGCGGCGATGACCAGCCCGCCCGCGTCGGGATGGCCGTCGCGCCGTAACGCCTCGAGGCGCTCGTGGGCCTGGGCGAGGATGCGGGGCAGGCCGTCGGGCAGCTCCGTCGAGATCGCGGTGCGATAGCGCCGCGCGGCCTCGCGCCCGACGAGCGCGTCGGCGAACGACGCCTCCACGATGTCGTCGTCGCCGCTGCGCCATTGCAGGACGCCGTCGTAGGGGATGAAGCTCACCGGCCGGCAGACCCCGTCGCGCACCGCGTCGGCGTAGGTGTAGCTGACGTCGGGCACCGCGACGCCGTTGTCGTAGCGCACCCCGGGGATCGGGCTTGCGTCGCTGCGGAAGGGCGTGCCCGACAGCAGCAGCCAGCGCGCCGCGCCGCCGAGGGCCTGCGTGAACCCCTCGCCCCAGGCCAGGTCCTCCCCCAGGTGATGGGCCTCGTCGGCGATGACCAGCGTGCCGGGCGAGCACTGGCGCGACCAGCGCTCGGCCACGCCGGCGACGCGGGCGTAGGTCACGGCGATCCCGTCGAAGTCCCGCGGCGGGCGCAGCTCGCCGGCGTCGGGGACGAGATGCAGCCCGAGCCGCCCCGCGGCCTGCGCCCACTGGCGCGTCAGCGGCGTCGTCGGGCAGACGACCACGACCCGCTGGACGGCCCGGGCGCGCAGCAGCTCACGGGCGAGGACGAGCGCCGGGCGCGTCTTGCCGGCGCCGGGCGCCGCCGAGACGACGAACGATCCGCTCGACCATGCGCGCATCGCCACAAGCGCCCGCTCCTGCCACTCCCGCAGCGACGTGGTCGGTGGGCGAGTGGTCGGTTCCTGCACGGGACGCGGCATGCTGCGCCATCGGCCGGACGGCACCGCGACGCCCGTCCACGAGCGCGATCGCGGGCGATCGTGACCGACGTTACGAGGCCAGGTAGGCCTCGACCTCGACCTCGACGAGCATCCGCGGGTCGATCAGGGCGCTGACTTCGACCATGGCGGTGACGGGCAGGACGTCGCCGAAGACCTCACGGTGCGCGCGGGCGACCTCCTCCCAGCGGGAGATGTCGGTCACGTACATCCGCGTGCGCACGACATCGGCGAGCGTGGCGCCGGCGAGCGCCAGCGCCGCCTCGACGTTGCGCAGCGCCTGCCTGGTCTGCTCGTAGGGATCGCCCGGACCGGCGATCGCGCCGTCGGCCATGGTCGCCGTGGTGCCGGCGACGTACACGGCGCTGCCCGCCCGCACGACGCGGCTGTAGCCGGCGATCTCCTCCCAGAGCGCTCCGGACCCGTGCCGCTCGATCACCGGCCGAGCCTTCTAGTGCCGGAAGTGCCGGCGGCCGGTCATCACCATCGCCACGCCGGCCTTGTCGGCGGCGGCGATGACCTCGTCGTCGCGTATCGAGCCGCCCGGCTGGATGATGGCCGAGACCCCGGCCTCGATCGCCAGCTCGGGCCCGTCGGCGAACGGGAAGTACGCGTCGGACGCCATCGAGACCCCCTCCAGAGAGTCCAGGCGGCATTTCTCGACGGCCAGGCGCACCGAGTCCACGCGGCTCATCTGACCCGCTCCGATGCCGACCGTCGCGCCGCCGAGCGCCAGGACGATCGCGTTGGACTTCACGTGGCGGCAGACGCGCCAGGCGAACAGGAGGTCGTCCCACTCCTGCTCGGTCGGCGCGCGCCTCGTCGCCACGCGCATGTGCTCGCGGTCGATGACGACGGCGTCGCGATCCTGGACCAGCAGGCCGCCGGTGACCTGCTTCACGGTCGGCTCTCCGAGCGCCGCCACGCGCCGCTCGGTGTCCTCCAGCAGGCGCACGTTGGGCTTGCGCATCAGGATCTCTAGCGCCTCGGGCTCGTAGCCGGGGGCCAGCAGCACCTCGATGAACTGGTGGCTGAGCGCCTCGGCCGTCACGGCATCCACCGGGCGGTTCAGCACGATCACGCCGCCGAACGCGCTCAGCGGGTCGCACGCGAACGCCCGCTCATAGGCCTCGAGCGCGCCCGCCCCGACGGCCACGCCGCAGGGGTTGTTGTGCTTGACGATGACGGACACGGGTTCGCTGAACTCGCCGGCGAGGTTCCGCGCCGCGTCGAGGTCGAGGATGTTGTTGAAGGAGATCTGCTTGCCGTGGTGCTGGCGCACCTGGCTGAGGACGTGGCGGCGGGTGCCCACCTCGGCGTAGTACGCGGCCCGCTGGTGGGGGTTCTCGCCGTACGGCAGGTCGACGACCTTCTCGAAGGCGCGCACGTACAGCGGCGGGAACTCCTCGGCCGCCTCGGAGAACCAGCGCGAGATCGCGGTGTCGTAGCGCGCGGTGTAGGCGAAGGCCTCGGCGGCGAGCCACTCGCGGGTGGGCATCGACAGCATCCCGCCGGACGAGCGCAGCTCGTCGACGACCGCGTCGTAGGACTCCGGCTTGACCACGACGGCCGCAAACGCATGGTTCTTGGCGGCGGCGCGGATCATCGTCGGGCCGCCGATATCGATGTTCTCGATGATCTCGGCGGGCGGCGCGTCCAGGCGCGCCGCGGTGCGCTCGAACGGATAGAGGTTCACGCAGACGAGGTCGACGTACTCGATGTCGTGGTCCTCGGCGGCCTGCAGGTGCTCGGGATTGTCGCGGACGGCGAGGAGGCCGGCGTAAAGCTTGGGGTGCAGCGTCTTGACGCGGCCGTCCATGATCTCCGGGAAGCCCGTGAACTCGTCGATCGGCCGGACCTCGATGCCGGCGCCCTCCAGCTCGCGGGCCGTTCCGCCGGTCGAGATCAGCTCGATCCCCAGCTCCGCCAGCCCGCGGGCGAAGTCGACGATCCCGCGCTTGTCGGACACGGAGAGCAGCGCGCGGCGCACGCGGACGGCGCCCGGCTCGGTCAGGGGCTGCTTGACCCGGCTTGGAGACCTCTCGGCGATGCTTCGAGGATAGTCGAGGGATCGGTGCTTGCGGTCGCCCGCCCGCGGGAAGGTCCCGGCCATGGAGCAGCGCGCGAACGATCCCGAACGCGAGCTCGAGCACACCGGCGACGAGCTCGAGGAGCGCCTCGGGCGCCTCGAGGACCACCTCGAAGACGCCAAGGACGAGCTCGAGGCCCGCAAGGAGGACGCCGACGAGCCGCTGGGCGATGCTGCCGGCGACTGGAAGGAGACCCACGACGAGGCCGGCGGCGAGGACCCAGAGGGGGCCGGCCGGACGAAGAACGACGACGACGCAGCCTGACGGCCGCCGAGACGGGCGCTCAGCGGCGCTCGACGACCACCCGCCGCGGATGGGCGGGATCACGGCGCACCGCGCCGCGCGCGATGAGGGCGACCGCCTCGGGCAGCAGCGCGTGCTCCACCGGGCGCAGCGCCTCGAGGACGCGGTCGGCGTCCGGCACGCCGGGCACCTCGACCGGGCACTGGAGGATCACCGCACCGGTGTCGACGCCCTCGTCGACGAAGTGCACCGTGACGCCGAACACCCGCACGCCGTAGTCGACCGCCTGCTGCACCGCCGCGAGCCCCGGGAACGCGGGCAGCAGCGACGGGTGGACGTTGATGATCCGGTCCGGGTAGCGCGCGATGAACGCGGCGTCGAGCAGGGCCATGTAACCCGCGAGCACGACGAGCTCCACGCCCGCCTCGTCCAGCCAGTCGGCAATCGCCGCGTCGCGGGTCGCGCGGTCGGCGAAGTCGCCCCGCGCGAACACCCGCGTGGCGACGCCCGCGGCATCCGCGCGCTGCAGCGCCCCGGCAGCCGGCTGGTCGGAGGCCACGGCCACGATCTCGACCTCGTGGCCGTGCACCGTGTCCAGCAGCGCCTGGAGGTTCGTCCCTCCCCCCGACGCGAGGACGCCGACCTTCACGCGGCCTCGGAGAGCTCGAGCTTGGGGAAGCGCCCTCCGGTCGACACCAGGCGACCGGCGGCCATCAGCTCGTCGACGCGCCCGAGCACCTCGCCCGAGGTGAGGTGCGCGAAGGATCCGTAGGCCGGCAGGCCGTCGTAGGCGTACTTCTGGACGACCTTCGAGCGCCCGCCGCGCAGGATCTCCACCGCCCGCGTGCGCCCGACGGCCGGGTCGGCGGCCTGGACGACCTCCACGATCGCGGCATCGAGGTCCCCGCCGCCGCCGTTCCCGCCCAGAGCGCGCGCCCGCGCCGGGGCCGCCGGGGCCGCCGGCACGAGCTCCGGCGCGCAGACGTCGCAGCACGGCACGCGCGGCGCGGGCTGCGAGCGGTCGCCGAAGTGGCGCAGGATCGTCGTGCGCCGGCAGGCCGAGCCCTCGACGAACGCCCACACGGACCGGTACTGGCGCCAGCGCGCGCGCTGCGCGTCGCCGGCCGAGGAGCGACAGGCGGCCTGTGCGCGGCCGTCGAAGGCCCCCGTGATGCGCCCGCGCACGCGATCGACCGGCGAGGGGGCCGGCTGGATCACGCCGGCGCGCGCCAGGTGGCCGACGATCGCGCGCACCCGCTCGGGGTCATCGCCCAGCTCGCCGACCCCGGCGTCGTACCGACCGCCGCCGGACGCCAGCAGCCGCCGCGCGACCTGGGCGATCGCGCGGTCGTCGACCTCCGCGCGCTGGATGAAGAAGACGTGCAGGCCCTTGTCGCGGCTCTCGGCGAACAGCAGGGCGCGGGCGGGGAGCCCGTCGCGGCCGGCGCGGCCGGCCTCCTGATAGAAGGCCTCGACCGAGCCGGGCACCGACGCGTGGGCGACGGTCCGCACGTCTGCCTTGTCCACGCCCATGCCGAAGGCGTTCGTGGCGACGACGACCTCGGCCTCGCCGGCCATGAACCGCCGCTGGGCGGCCGCACGCGCCTCACGACCCAGGCCGGCGTGGTAGGCCAGCACCTCGATTCCCAGCTCGTCGCCGAGCTCACCGGCGAGGCGCTCGGTGTCCGCGCGCGTCCCGGCGTAGACGATCGCGGGCCGCGCGGCCGGGTCGGCCAGCGCGGAGACCAGGCGCCGGCGCTTGTCGGCCGCCGTGCGGCACGGCACGACCGCGAAGCTGAGATTCGGGCGGTCGAACCCCGTCGCCACCTGCACCGGATCGCGGAGCCCCAGGCGCGCCGCGATGTCGGCGGCGACCTGCGGCGTCGCCGTCGCAGTCGAGGCCAGCAGCGCACGCGCGCCCAGCCAGCGCGCGGCGTCGGCCAGACGGAAGTAGTCGGGGCGGAAGTCGTGGCCCCACTGCGAGACGCAGTGCGCCTCGTCGACGACGAACAGGCCCACCTCGATGTCGCGGACCGCCTCCAGGAACCCGGGCGAGGCGAAGCGCTCGGGCGCCACGTAGAGCAGCCGCACGTCGCCGGCGCCCGCGCGCTCCAGCACGGCCCGGTTGGTGGCGGCGTCCTGCTGCGCGTTGACCAGCCCGGCGCGGCCGGGCGCGATGCGCTCGAGCGCCTCGACCTGGTCCTGCATGAGCGACACCAGCGGCGAGACCACCAGCGTCAGGTCGGGGCGCATGAGGGCCGGCAGCTGGTAGCAGAGCGACTTGCCGGCGCCGGTGGGCATGACGACGAGCGCATCGCGGCCGGCGAGCGCGGCGGCGACCGCATCCGCCTGGCCGGGGCGGAAGTCCTCGAAGCCGAAATGCTCGCGCAGCGCGCGGCGGGCGTCGTCCATCAACCCGGCCGACCATAGCGGCGCGCCCGGCGGTCACGACGGCCGGCGAGCGACTTGTCACACGGCTGTGTGTGCATCCTCACAACCTCGCGGGCCGCGATGAACGAGGGTCCTCATCGACCTCCTACGGCGCCGGGCACGTGGGGTTGGGGGGGTCGGCTCGACAGCCCGGATCAGCGGCACGGCGGGATCCTCGGGGGGTGGTCCCGCCGCCCCGCAGGCAGGGGGCAGGGGTGGCTCTGTGGTCCCGGTCATGAGTCTGCGGGACTCGTGACCGGGCCACTCGGTCAGGCTCGGAGTGGCTTCGGCCACTCAGGCCTGGACGAGCGGCAGCGTGTTCTCGAAGGCGAACTTGCCGTTGGCCTCGGCGGTGCCGGCCAGCGGGTACTCGCCCGAGAAGCAGGCATCGCAATGGTGCGCGCGCTCGCCGCCGACCGCGTCGTAGACGCCCGCGAGCGAGAGGTAGGCCAGCGAGTCGGCGCCGAGCTCGGCGGCCACCTCGTCGACGCTGCGACCGTGGGCGATCATCTCGTCGCGGGTCGACATGTCGATGCCGTAGTGGCAAGGGTGCTTGATCGGCGGCGCGGAGATGCGCATGTGCACCTCGGCCGCGCCCGCGTCGCGCAGCATCTGCACGATCTGGCGGGTCGTGTTGCCGCGCACGATCGAGTCGTCGACGACCACGAGCTTCTTGCCGCCGACGATCTCCGGCAGCGGGTTGAACTTCAGCCGCAGGCCGTGCTTGCGCAGCTCCTGGCCAGGCTGGATGAACGTGCGCGCGACGTAGCGGTTCTTCACAAAGCCGTCGTCCTGGGGCAGGCCGCTCGCTCGCGCGTAGCCGCGCGCGGCGGCGTTGCCCGAGTCCGGCACCGCGATGACGAGGTCGGCGCCCGGCGCCGGCGCCTCGCGGGCGAGGTTCTCCCCCATCCGGCCGCGGGCCGCCTGCAGAACCGTCCCGTTCATGCGTGAGTCCGGGCGGGCGAAGTAGATGTACTCGAAGACGCAGAACGCGTCGCGCTCGCCCTTGACGACCTGCCGGGTCCGGATCCCGTCGGCGCCGATCGAGACGAGCTCGCCGGGCTGGACGTCGCGCAGGTGCGTCGCGCCGATGATGTCGAAGGCGCAGGTCTCGCTGGCGACGCAGTAGCGGTCGCCGATCTGGCCGAGCGCGAGCGGCCGCACGCCCGCCGGATCGCGGAAGGCCAGCACGCGGTCCTTCGTCATCACGACCGTCGAGAACGCGCCGTGCAGGCGGGGCATGACGTCGGCGATCGCGTCCTCGATGCTCGCCGCCGGATGCGTCGCCAGCAGCGCCGCGATGATCTCCGAGTCCGAGGTCGAGGTGAACGTCACGCCGCGCTCGCGCATCTCCGCGTGGAGCTCGACGGCGTTGATGAGGTTGCCGTTGTGCGCCAGCGCGAGCTCGCGCTGGTTGCCGCCGGCGCCCGCGGAGCGGTGGACCGGCTGGGAGTTCTCCCACTCGTTGGAGCCCGTCGTCGAGTAGCGCACGTGGCCGATGGCGAGGTCGCCGCTGAGCGCCCGGAGGTCGTGCTCCTTGAACACCTGGCTGACCAGGCCCAGCGCGCGCTGGGTGATGATGTAGCCGCCGGTCTCGGCCGCGGCGATGCCCGCGGACTCCTGGCCCCGGTGCTGCAACGCGAACAGCGCGAAGTAGGCGAGACGGGAGACGTCGTGCTCGGGACCGTAGATCCCGAACACGCCGCACTCGTCCCGCGGACCGTCGCGGTGATCGAGGAAGGGCGTGTCTGCCGTCATCTCAGGGCCGGTGCGGCCGAAGGGCGATGCGCCTTCAGCGTAGCAGCGGCCCCGGCCGAGTCCCCCGCCGCAGATGAGTTGTTCCGCGGCCGCGTGGCGTGGGCGGGCAGGATCGTGGGTGCCAGACGTCGCGGTCAGGAGGGGGACAGTGGCGGAGCCACGGACCCCTCCTGAACGGGGCGTCTGGCGCCGCGAGACCGTTCGCCCACGGCGCGGGGCCGCGGAACAACTCATCTATGGACGCGGAGCCGACGGCCGCGCGCGGCGCGGCTCGCCGGCCGGCTTGTCGCGGATGAACCGCGTGGCGATGGTGACGAGCAGGTGCACGACGCCCAGCACGATGAAGAACGCTGTGGCGGTCCCGTCGCCCGAAAAGCCGAACACGAACGGCGAGGCGATCAGCAGCGCGACGAGCAGGAAGTCCAGGACGACGTGGGTCGCCACCGGGATCGACTTGATCAGGCCCGTGCTCATCGCGGTCGACGCGGCGATGATCAGCACCAGGACGCCGGCGATGATCGACACGGCCTTCGCCGTGCCCGAGTGGAAATGCAGCACGAACGGCGCGCCGATCAGCACGGCGGCGGCGGCGTACTCGATCGCGCCGTGGATGAATGCGGGGATGGGGCCCTGACGCAGCACGTCCGGTGCCTTCTACCCGCGCCCGGCGGCGCTCACGCGGTCAGGGGAAGAGCGGAGCGAGCGCCGCATGGGCGCTGCGCAGGTCCTCGAGCGAGGCGGAGAAGCCCTCGCCGGCGATCGTGACCTCGAGCGCGTCGCCGCCGGCCGTCCCGATGACGGCGAGCGGGACGTCTGCGGCCAGCGCATCCAGCGCGTCGCGCGAGCCCGAGACCACGAAGCCGCCCGGGCCCTCCCCGAAGAGCTGCACGAGCGGCTCGTCGGAGGCGGCCAGGTCCAGCGCGGCGCCGAGCCCGCCCGCCATACACGCCTCGGCCACGGCGACCAGGAGGCCGCCCTCGGCGATGTCGTGCGCGCTCGACAGCGCCCCGGAGCGCACCCCCTCGCGGATCGCCGCCTGCGCGGAGCGCACGGCCTCGATGTCGACCGGCGGCAGGCCGTCGGGCAGCGGGTCGCCGTGGAGCTTGGCCAGCTCGCTCGCGGCCAGCGACGGGCGGAAGTCGCCGGCGATGGCGATCGCGTCGCCCGCGCGCGCGA
>JAOPZW010000409.1 GCA_025963905.1 Solirubrobacterales bacterium
TGCGCAGCTTCATGTTCGAGCGGGTGTACCTCGGCGAGGCCGCGCGGCGCGAGCACGCGAAGATCGACCGCGTCGTGCGGACGCTGTTCGAGCACTACGCCGACGCGCCCGAGCGCCTGCCCGACGGTGGCGGCGCTCCCGGGGCCGACGTGCCCCAGCGGGTCATCGACTACGTGGCGGGGATGACCGACCGGTACTGCATCAGGGCCTTCGAGGACCTCGCCGTGCCGGCCTCGTTCGCCGCGTAGGCTCAGGACGTGCCCCGGTACACCGACGATTCCAAGGAGCGGGTCCGTGACGCGGTCGACATGGCCGACCTCGTGGGCACGCGCACGGAGCTGCGGCGCGCCGGCGTCAACCGCCTCCAGGGCCTGTGCCCGTTCCACGAGGAGCGCACCCCGTCGTTCGGCATCGACCCGGTGCGCAAGGTGTTCCACTGCTTCGGCTGCGGCGAGGGCGGCGACCTGTTCCGGTTCGTCGAGCTCACCGAGGGCGTGGACTTCAAGGGGGCGCTGGAGCTCCTCGCCGACCGCTACGGCGTGCAGCTCGAGCTTGCCGAGGAGGACGCGGCGTCGGCGCAGCGGCGCCAGGAACGCGAGCGGCTGCTGGAGCTGCTGGAGCGCACCGCCGCCTTCTACGTGCGCTACCTGTGGGAGTCCGAGGAGGCCGCCGGTGCACGCGGGTACCTCGCCGGGCGCGGGCTCGAGGAGCCCCACCTGCGCGAGTTCCGCGTCGGGTACGCGCCCAGCGCATGGGACAAGGTCCTGATCGCCTCGCGCCGGGCCGGGTTCTCCAACCGCGAGCTGTGGGACTCCGGGCTGGCCCAGCGGGCGAAGGGGGAGGGCAAGCTGTTCGACCGCTTCCGCCGGCGGATCATGTTCCCGCTGTGCGATGCGCGCGGGCGGGTGCTGGGCTTCGGGGCACGGGCGATGGGGGAGGGCCAGCAGCCGAAGTACGTCAACTCCTCCGACAACGCCGTCTACCACAAGGGCAAGCACCTCTTCGGCGGCGACATCGCGCGCGCGCACGCCGCGCGGGCCGGGACCGTGATCCTGGCCGAGGGCTACACCGATGTCATCGCGATGCACCAGGCGGGCCTCAAGCACACCGTGGGCCTCATGGGCACCGCGCTCACCGAGGATCAGGTCGGCGAGCTCGGGCGCCTGGCGCCGACGGTGCAGCTCGCGCTGGATGCCGACAGCGCCGGGCAGGAGGCGATGCTCCGCGCGGCGCGGGTGGCCGCGGGCCGCAAGCTCGAGCTGCGCGTCGTCCCGCTCCCGGCGGGCAGCGATCCCGCCGATCTCGTCAAGGCCGCGGGCGCCCGGGCGATGCAGGAGCTCGTCGACCGGTCCGTGCCGTTCGTGCGCTTCCGCGTCGAGCGCGAGCTCGAGCGCGCGGAGCTGGGCTCCGCCGAGGGCAAGGATCGCGTCATCGACGCGCTGCGCCCGGTGTTCGCCGGCATCCCGCCCAGCGCGATGCGCGAGGACCTGATCGCGCACGTCGCCGACCGGATCGACATCTCGCCCGCGCTCGTGGGGTCGTGGCTGGCGGGGGGGCCGGGCGCTTCGCCGCAGCGGGCGCCGCGCCCGCAGGCCGGAGGCCCCGGCAGCAACGGCGCGCCGGCGTCCCGCCCCCAGGCGCGGGCCATCGATGCCACCGCGCGCGCCGAGCGCGACTTCCTCGTGCAGGTCATCGCCGACCCTGCGCACGGGCGCCGGGCGCTCGCCGCCCTGGACCTGGAGGCGGCCTTCTCCGGCGACCTGGCCCGCCGTGCCGCAGCCCACCTGCGCGAGCAGCCGGGGGACCCGACCACCGGCGTGGATTCCGGGGATCGCGAGCTCGGCGCATTCCTTGCCGAGCTCGCCGTCCGCGCGAGCGACGTGCGGCCCTCGGAGTCCGCGCTCGAGGCCCAGTCCCTCACGCTGGACCTGCGCCGCGTCGAGCGCGACATCACCGCCGCCCGCCACGCCGAGGCCGGCGACATCGCGCCGCTGGTCGCCCGTCGCGAGGAGCTGCGGACAAGGCTCGACCGGGCGATCGAGCGGACGATGGCGGAGACCGGCGAGTCGGAGTGAGGTCGTGCCGGGTCACGGGGCCCGACCCGGGCCCGGCGCCCTCGGAGCCGGCGCCGGCTTCGCCACGAGCTCCGGGGGTGGGACTCGAACCCACAACCTTCCGATTAACAGTCGGACGCTACTGCCAGTTGAGCTACCCCGGAACGAGCGCCTAACTCTAGGGGATCGAGATCACACCGGCTTCGAGCTCCGTATGGCAGTTCGCGCAGAGCAGGACACATTTCCGCGCCTCTTCCCTTGCGCGTTCGAGCGATCGCGCAAGCCCCGCTTCGCTGAGCGAGAAACGCTTCTCCTTGGGATCGCGGTGGTGGAACTGGAGGACCCCGAGGTGGCGGTCATAGCCGCAGACCGCGCATCGCCCGCCCGCCTCCTCCACCAGGATCTCCTTGACCTTCCGCCGCCGGCGGCTGACGGCCTGCGAACGACACAGGAGGCATCGCCAGCCTTGACCGTCGGACCGCTCGGCGAAGAGCGTGAGACCGTGCGTCGCGCAGAGCATCTGCCGGCGCCGAAGGAGGGCTCCGTCGGATGTGACCGAGTCTCCAAGCACGGACCGGGCCGGATGCAGTCCGTGCTCGCGCAGCCACCGACGCACGGTTGCAGGCGGGCGATCGACGCGGATCGCCATCTCGGCCAGCGTGAGCCCTTCGGCGACGAGTTCAGAGAGCACGCGGCGGTCCATGAGGATGCGAACACTAGTTCGTATGTCGGACGGACCGGGTGGATGTGGTGACCGACAAGAGAAACAGGCTTGACAAAGAAAGTTGTCGGTGAGAGTGTGCGCCCATGCACGACGTCACCGTCATCGACGATCCCGCCGCCGCCGAGGCGTCGCTGGATCCGATCCGCGCCCGCCTGCTCGCCGAGCTGGCCGAGCCCGGGTCTGCCAGCACGCTCGCGGCGCGCGTCGGGCTCACCCGCCAGAAGGCGAACTACCACCTCCGGGCGCTGGAGCGCCACGGGCTGGTGGAGCTCGTCGAGGAGCGCCGCAAGGGCAACTGCACCGAACGCGTGCTCCAGGCGACGGCCGCGTCCTACGTGATCTCGCCGACCGCCCTGTCGGCGGTCGCGCCGGATCCGTCGCGCGAGCCGGACCAGCGCTCCGCGCGCTGGCTGCTCGCGGTCGCGGGCCGCATGGTCCGCGAGGTCGGTGAGCTCATCACCGGGGCGAGCGCAGCCGGCAAGCCGCTGGCGACCCTCGGGATCGACAGCGAGGTGCGGTTCGCGTCCGCGAAGGACCGGGCCGCGTTCGCCGTGGAGCTGGCCGACGCCGTCAACGGCCTCGTCGCGAAGTACCACGACGAGGCCGCCCCCGGCGGCCGTCGGCACCGGTTCGTCGTCGCGCTGCACCCAACCATCACGAACACCAAGGAGACCCAGTCATGAGCCGTGCCTTCGAGATCACCCGCGAGGTCGACCTGCCCGCCGCCCCGGACGACGTCTGGACCGCCATCACTGCTGATACCGCGGCCTGGGAGTTCCCGACGGGGATGGAGATCCCCGCCGGCGCCGCGCCGCCGGAGGGGGGACCTTTCACGACATGGGACCCGCCGCACCGCCTCGTGATCCGCATGGAGGCGCCCGACGGGACCTTCAATGCCCTCGACTACGCCATCGAGGCGCGCGAAGGCGGCACGGCGCACCTGCGCTACGTCCACAGCGGGATCCTCGCCGACGGGTGGGAGGACCAGTACGACGCCATCGGCGGCCACACGGACTTCTACCTCCACACCCTCGCCGAGTACCTGGAGCACTTCAACGGCCGCCCGGTCACCTACGTCGGCCAGCCGTCGGCCGGCATCGAGGGGCCCGAGGCCGCCGGCACGCCGGACGCGATGGACGTGCTGCGCGCCGCCCTGGGCGTCTCCTCTGGCGCGGGCGTGGGCGATGCGGTCCGGGCGTCGCTCGGCGACGCCGGGACGCTCGACGGCGTCATCGACTACTCGACGCCGGGGTTCCTGGGCGTCCGCACCGAAGACGGCCTGTACCGCTTCTTCGGCCGCAACCACTACGGGAGCGTCGTCGGGATGAGCGCGCATCTGTTCGTGGACGGCGTCGACCCTGCGGAGCGCGAGGCGGCGCTCAAGGCGTGGCTTGACGGGGTGTATGCATAGGGAACGTTGGACCCCGCGTCTCTGATTCCCGCCGACCCACCGCGTCGTCATCCCGGCGCACGAGCGCTCACCGACGCCCCACCCGCGTCTTAACGCGGACGCGGCTCGGGCCGCCCCTCCCGCGGTGGGTAGTGGTGCGCGACCACATCAACCAAGGGGAAGGGAGTTCGACATGGCGGAGACCGCCGATGTCGGTATGAGCGGTGGCCCGCCCATCGGAGAAGGAGCCGGTGGGCAGGCCACAGGGGCCGCGGGGCACGCGCAGGAGACGGCCCACGAGGTCGCGGGGCAGGCGAAGGAGCAGGCGCGGCAGGTCGCGGGGCAGGCGAGGGTCCGCGTGCGCGAGCAGGTGGATCGGCGCTCGGCCCAGGCCGGGCAGCAGGTGAGCAGCCAGGCAAACGACCTGCGCTCGGTCGGCGACGAGCTGCGTCGGCAGGGTAAGGACGGACCGGCCAAGCTCGCCGACCAGGTCGCCGAGCGGACGGAGCGCTTGGGGCAGTGGCTCACGCGGTCCGACGCCGACGCGATCCTCGACGACGTCGAGGACTTGGGACGGCGCAACCCATGGGCGCTGGTCGCCGGTGGGATGGCGCTCGGCTTCGCCGCCTCGCGCTTCCTCAAGGCCTCGAGCACGCAGCGCTACGAGGCGCGCGGTCCCTCGCGCACCGCGGGCACGCCGGCCCGGACGCTCGTGCCGCCGGCCACGGCGACACCGCCGGTGCCCCCGGCCCAAGCCATGCCGGTGCCCGCGCCCAGCTCGCCCATCGGAGCCGCGTGATGGCCGACCAGCAGGGCGGAAACGCGATGCGCGAGCGTCCGATCGGCGAGCTCTTCAAGCAGCTCTCCGAGGAGACCTCGACGCTCATCCGCCAAGAGCTCGAGCTCGCCCGAGCCGAGCTGAAGGAGAAGGGCAGGGAGGCCGGCAAGGGGGCCGGCTTCCTCGGCGGCGCCGGCCTCCTCGGCCTCCTGGCCGCCGGAGCGTTGACGGCCTGCCTGATCCTGCTCCTGGACAAGGCCGTCGCGGCGTGGCTGGCCGCCCTGATCGTCGCCGTGGTCTACGGCGCGATCGCCGGCGTTCTCGCGCTCCGCGGCAAGGAACGCGTCCAGGCCGCCACGCCCCCCGCCCCCGAGCAAACCGTCGATAACGTGAAGGAGGACGTGGAATGGGCGAAGACCCGGGCACGATCCGCAACGAGATAGAAGAGACCCGCGGCCGCATGGGCGACACCGTCGATGCGCTCGCCTACAAGGCCGACGTCAAGTCGCGCGCCAAGGACTCGGTGAGCGACAAGGTCGACACGCTGAAGTCCAAGATCACGGGCGCCACGGACAGCGTTGCCGAGAGCACGCCGAGCACCGGCGAGGTGAAGGCCAAGGGACGGCGGGCGGTCGGCATCGCGCAGGAGAACCCGCTGGGCCTGGCCGTCGGCGCGGTGGCGGTGGGCGTCCTCGCCGGGATGCTCATCCCGTCCACGCGCATCGAGGACGAGAAGCTCGGCCAGGCGGCCGACCAGGTCAAGGACCGTGCAGCTGAGACGGGCCAGCAGGTCCTCGAGCACGGCAAGCAGGTTGCCCAGGACGTCGCCGAGACCGGTCGGGAAGCGTTGGGGCAGGCCGTCGAAGAGACCAAGGCGGCCGCGAGCCAGAGCAGCCAGCAGCACGGACACGAGGTCGCCCAGGGGGCCAACGAGCAGGCCCGGCAGGTGCACGAGCAGGTCACCTCGCCGCAGTAGCCTGGGGACAGCCGGAGCGCGAGCGGGCACGTGGCCGCTCGCGCTCCGTTACTTTTCCGGGCGATGAGGAGGAGGGGGGTCCTGGGGATGGTGGTCGCGCTGGGCCTGCTCGGGCTCGCACCGAGCGGCGCGTCGGCGGCGGCGCTGACCGTCGCGCCGGTGAGTCAGGCCGAGGGGGACTCGGGGACCACGAGCTTCAACTTCGCGATCTCGGGCGGGACGGGGGTCAGTGCGACGTGCACGGCCTCCAGCGGTTCGGCGACCCTCGGCGAGGACTTCTCGGCTCCCCCGGCGCCGACATACCTCCCGGGGCTGGCGACGGGCACCTGCAGCGTCCCCGTCTACGGCGACACGAAGCTCGAGCAGGACGAGACCTTCACGGTGACCGTGACCGACGGGCTAGGCGGGACCGCCACCACCACCGGCACGATCCTCAACGACGACCCACCGAACGTCGCGGTCTCCTCACCGCGCGCAGGCGAAGGCGACGGCAAGGCGTCGTTCACCGTGACGCTGTCGGCACCATCGACCAAGCCGTTCACCGTTCCCTACGCCACGCAGGACGGCTCGGCCACCGCGCCCGCCGACTACACCGCCACCTCCGGCACGCTGACCTTCGCGCCCGGCGAGCGCTCCAAGGTGGTCGAGGTTCCCATCGTGAACGACAAGCTGTCCGAGGGCGACGAGACCTTCGCGCTCGCGGCCGGCGCCACGACGGGGACGGCGACGATCGTCGACGACGAGCCGGTGGTGCCATTCGTCGGTGCCCTCGACGCCGCGGTGAAGGAGGGCAACTCCGGCACTACGCCGCTGACCTTCGCCGTCGTGCTGTCCAACCCCAGCGTGAAGCCGGTCTCCGTCGACGTCGCCACCCAGAACGGCACGGCGATCGCGGGCCAGGACTTCGTCGCGCTGCCGCCCACCACCCTGACCTTCGCGCCCGGCGAGACCGTCAAGCAGGTCACGGTCGCCGTGATCGGTGACACCATTCCCGAGCCCGACGAGACCTTCACGCTCGTCCTCGCCAAGCCGGTCAACGCGGCCTTCGCCGGCCAGCGCACCGCGGCGCTGGGAGGCATCTTCAACGACGACGGCAAGGCCGACACGAGCGACCCCAAGGCCGGTCTCAGCGCGCCGCGCTACACCAAGGGCCGCATCGCCGTCCGCGTCACGTGCCCGGCGACCGAGACGCGGTGCGTCGGGCGCCTGACGCTCTTCACCCGCGCCGACCGCGGCAGCGCGGTCGCGGCCCTGCGACGCGAGCAGCGCATCGGCGCGGCGGACTTCACCCTCGCCGGCGGCAGGTCGGCGACGGTCCTCGTCAGGCCGGCCAAGCGGGTGCTGCCGCTGCTGGTGCGCGCTCGGCGCGTCAAGGTCGCCGCCTTCGCCGTCACGCGGGACGCCGCGGGCAACACCGGCGCCACGCACGTCAACGGCGTCCTGAAGACCCGCTGAGTGGCCGCTAGGCCAGCGACTCGACCAGCGCGGCCGCCCGGTCGGCGCCGTCATGCGCCGACGACCAGGCGGCGAGCTCGTGCGCGCGCTCGCGCAGCGCGGGGTCGCCCAGCGCCCGCTGGACGGCCAGGCGCACAGGTCGCGCCGCGGCGAAGCGGCGCGGAAGCCGCACGCCGACCCCCGCCCAATCGATGCGGGCCGCGTTCTCGTTCATGTCCCCGGCGGCCGGCACGGCGACCACGACGCAGCCCGACGCCAGCGCCCGCACCACCGTCCCGTGCCCACCGTGGCACACGACCACGTCGCAGCGGGGCATCGCGCGCGCGTAGGAGACCCACTCGACGAGCCGCGCGTTGGCGGGCACCGCGACCGGCGGCTCGACCGGGCGCCGGTTCCACGTCGCCAGGACGCGCACGTCTGTCCCGGCCAGGCCCTCCAGCGCCGCGCGCAGCAGCGCGTGGCTCCTGTCCTGCGAGGTCGAGGGCGCGACGAGCACGAGCGGCCCGTCGCCGGGGGGCATGTCCACGTCCCCGAAGGGCGGCTCCCACAGCAGCGGACCGACGACGTGGGTGTTCGGCGGCCAGGCGCGCGGATATTCGAGCTGCGGGAAGGTCCCGACGAGGCACAGCTGCCGCGAGATCCCGCCGTGGACGTGATCGAGCGCAGGCAGCCCCAGCCGGGCGCGCGTCTCGTTGAGCTCCCGGCGCCCGCGCTCGAGGCCCTGGCCCGTCACGGCCTCGGCGCGGCGCCACAGTCCCCGGCTCAGTTCGGTGCGCGGCAGCCGCGCACCGATCGAGTACGGGGGGAATCCCGGCGCGCCGCGCGGGTCGACGTGCGGGATGACCGTGGCGACCGGCACGCCCTCCAGCTCGCCCGCCAGCGCGGGGGCGAGCGTGAGGATGTCGGCGACGACCGCGTCGGGGCGCAGCTCGGCGACCAGCGGGCGCGTCTCGCGGGCCGCGAGCACGACCGCCTCGTAGGGCTTCAGCGGCCGCTCGCGGGTGGGGAAGACGTGGTACTCCGGAGCGGCCTCGAAGCGCATCCCGGCCTCCTCGACGTGCTCGCGCCACCGTGACCACGTCTGGAGGACCACCTCGTGCCCGCGGGCCCGCAGCGCCCGCCCGAGCGCGATGACCGGAAACGCGTGGCCGGGGTCGCCGAAGGCGCCGAGGAGCAGCCGCAAGCGATCAGGCGGCGAGCTCGGCGATCAGCCGCAGCTGCTCGAGGCGCTCGTCCTTCGTGAACGCCATCGGCGTGATGCCCAGCGTCCCGACG
>JAOPZW010000428.1 GCA_025963905.1 Solirubrobacterales bacterium
GAGTGGAGCTAGGGGGACTCGAACCCCCGACCTCCTGGGTGCGATCCAGGCGCTCTCCCAACTGAGCTATAGCCCCGCGAGGGCCATCAGTGTAGCCAGCGACGTTCGTCCGCGGTGGTCGGCTCCGTGCAATCGCGCGCCGTCAGCCCGGCTACGCTCCGGACGCCCGATGACGTTCCGCAATCGGCTCACGCTCTTCTTCGTGCTCATCGTCGTCGTGCCGATGGTGTCGGTGGCGTTCGTCCTCTTCCGGCTCATCGCCGACAACGAGAGCGGGAAGACCGACGCGCGCATCGCCGCGCGGGAGGAGGCGTCCATCGGCCTAGCCGAGGAGGCGCGCCTGGAGGGCGACCGGGTGGCGCTGGTGATCGGACAGGATCCGGTGCTGGCCGGTGCGCTGCGCGCGCACGACCGCGCGGGGCTCGCGACCAGGGCCGAAGCCCTGCGCCGCCGCGAGGGGGCTCAGCGGATCGTGATCGTCAGCAGTGGCCGGCCCCTGGTCGACGTGGGCGACCGCGCGGCGGCGTTCCCGTCCACGCGGGACCTCGTCGATACCGGCGGCAAGAGCTTCGGGCAGCTCCAGGTCTCGGTCATCACCGCAAACGAGTTCGCGCAGCGCAATCGCCGCGTGGCCGGGCTCGACACCGTCATCCGGCTCGGCCGGCGCACGGTCCTGGCCAGCACGATCCCGGGCATCGACCCGTCGAAGCTGCCCGACCGGCAGGGCGACGTCCACGAGCGAGGCGAGACCTTCCGCGCGGCGACCTTCCAGAGGCCGGGCTTCGAGCGCGGCAGCTTGTCGGTCACGGTGCTCGACCCGTCGATCCAGCAGACCAGCGCCGTGCAGAAGAGCCGCCTGCTCGCCGGCGGCATCCTGCTCGGCTTCTTCATCCTGGCCTTCACCTTCGCCGTGATCGTCTCGCGATCGCTGCAGCGCCAGATCGACGGCTTCCTGCAGGCCGCGCGCCGCCTGGGAAGCGGCGACTTCTCCACCGAGATCCCCACCTCGGGGCGCGACGAGTTCGCCGCGCTGGGCGCGGAGTTCAACAAGATGTCGCGCCAGCTCGAGGAGCGGCTGACCGAGCTGGGCCGGGAGCGCGTGCGTCTACGGGAGGCGATGCGGCGCATCGGCGAGACGTTCGCCTCGAACCTCGACCGCGACGCGCTGCTGGACATCGTCGTCAAGACGGCGGTCGACGGCGTCGGCGGCGAGGTGGGGCGCGCCGCGCTGCGCGACAGCGAGGAGGCGTCGCTGGAGGAGCTGGCGAGGGAGGGCCGGCTCGACGGCCTCGAGGACGTCGTGCGCGCCTCCGAGGACAAGGTGCTCGACACGGGCCGCCCCTCCGAGATCGCGAAGGACGGCGCCTTCGCCCTCTCGCACCCGATGCGCGGCGAGGAGCCCGACGCGACCGTGTCGGGCGTCATCTCGGTCGCGCGCCGGGAGCGACCCTTCTCCCAGGGCGAGCGCGAGCTGTTCCACTACCTCGCCCGCCAGGCGGCGGTCTCGATCGAGAACGTGGGGCTGCACGAGACGGTCGAGCGCCAGGCGGTCACCGACGAGCTCACCGGGCTGTCGAACCGCCGGCGGTTCCAGGATGCGCTGGCAGCCGAGGTCGAGCGGTCCAAGCGCTTCGACCAGCCCGTCGGCCTGGTCATGCTCGACCTCGACGACTTCAAGCGGATCAACGACACCTACGGCCACCAGCAGGGCGACGTGGTGCTGCGCGAGGTCGCGAAGATCCTGCGCGACAGCTCACGCGAGATCGACGAGCCGGCCCGCTACGGGGGCGAGGAGCTCGCCGTCGTGCTGCCGGGCACGGACCTGGAAGGCGCGTTCAACCTCGCCGAGCGCGTGCGCGCCGGAATCGAGCGGCTCGAGATCCCGCTGCTGAACGGGGAGGGGACGATCCGCGTGACGGCCAGCTGCGGCGTGGCGACCCTGCCGACCCTCGCCTACGACCAGCGCTCGCTGGTGGAGGCGGCCGACGAGGCGCTCTACCGGGCCAAGCGCACCGGGAAGAACAAGACGGTCCGGGCCGGGTAGGGTTCCAGGGGCGATGGGACTGCTCGACGACGCCATCCGCGACCACCTCGAGCTGAAGCGCCGCCATGGGGCGGACCCGACAGAGGTGGCCCGCCAGGAGGACGAGGCCCTGGGCCCGGCTCGCCGCGAGCCGGTCGACCCCGCACCCGGGCCCGCCTCGGCCGACCACGGCGACTTCTACGACGACGCCGCCTTCGAGGCCGAGCCCGCGGGCAGCCCCGACGACTACGAGCCCACGGCCGCCGACGAGCGCATCGAGGCGGGCGTCGAGGACGAGGAGCCGATCTTCGACGAGGACCTGCTCGAGGACGACCTCGAGCGACCCGAGCCCCCCGTCCCCGCCGGCGAGCCCGAGGCCCCAGTCGCACCCGCCGTCCCTCGGGACGACGCGGACGACGACGACCGTCGCCACACGCCGCCACCGGGCGAGGAGCAGCCGACCCGGCAGTTCACGCCGGAGGACGAGGACGTGCTCGAGGAGACGCCCGAGTTCCTCCAGGAGACCCCCGAGCACGACCGGCTCTGGTTCGAGCAGAAGCCGCCGCGCGACTTCGACTTCTGATGGGCGCAGGCGCGGGC
>JAOPZW010000440.1 GCA_025963905.1 Solirubrobacterales bacterium
CGGTGTCGAAGAACGTCACGCCGGTGTCCGCCGCGGCGTGCAGCGTCGCCATCGCGGCGTCCTCGTCGACCTGGCCCCAGTCGGCCCCGATCTGCCACGCGCCGAAGCCGATCTCCGAGACGTCGCGGCCGGTCGTGCCGAGGGTTCTGGTGGTCATCGCGGTCGGTGTCATCGCCCGGCAGTACTACCAGGGTTGGCGCCGTCACACCGTCTCGCCGAGCAGGCGGGCACAGCCGCGCCCCGTGCGCGATAGCGATCGCGTATCCCCTGCGAAGCAGTGCAGATTGAAGATGTCTCCCGCACTCGATTCCCTGGGGGAGGCGCCATGACCCGCAACCGCGACACCAGGCCCCCGAGCGACAGTCCGGCCGCGCTGCCGGTGCGCCGATTCAGCGAGGGGATCGAGACCATGCCGTCCCCGTCGTCGGAATGGAGGATCGGCCGCTACGACGACGGCATCGCGGAGCGGCCGGACGCTCCCTCGAGGCGACGCCCAGGAAGCTTCGCCGACGGCTTCGACCAGGTCCGGGCCGTGCGGGCACGACGCCGTCAGCCGGTGGGGCACGACACGAGATCCAGGACGCGCCCGACGACGCTCGGCGTCGAGGTCGAGGCGTACCAGGCCCTCCTCGAAGGACACCGCGCCCACCCCGACGAGGCTCAAATCTTCGACGACCTGCTCAAGGC
The DNA here is from genome assembly GCA_025963905.1 of Solirubrobacterales bacterium. Classification (GTDB taxonomy): domain Bacteria; phylum Actinomycetota; class Thermoleophilia; order Solirubrobacterales; family Solirubrobacteraceae; genus JAOPZW01. Next base: position 688 of record JAOPZW010000440.1, read on the forward strand.
ACGGGCGGCGATGGAGCGCGCGTGGCTGGAGCTGCTCGCCGCGGCCCCTTCTCCGGAGGGCTGAGGACTCACATGGCGATCGTCTACGGACCGCGATGCTGGCGATGCGAGCGCAGGCCGGCCCAGGAGCCCAACGGCCTCTGCCGCACGTGCTGGCTGCTGGTCGCCTGAGGCCTGCTCGCTCCGCCGAGCGGCTAGCGTCCAGCGGAGCGTGCCCAGGCCTCTGGAAGACACCACCATCCTCGTCACCGGCGCGACCGACGGCCTCGGCCGCGGCGTCGCGCAGCGGCTCGCGGCGGACGGGGCCAGGCTCCTGCTCCACGGGCGCGATCCCGACCGCCTCGCTTCGACCGCGCGCGAGATCCGCGACGCGACCGGCAACGAGCGTCTCACGACCCATCGCGCCGACCTCGCCTCGCTCGACGAGGTGCGCGCCCTCGCCGATGACGTGCAGCGTTCCACCGGCGCCCTGGATGTCCTGATCAACAACGCCGGCATCGGCACGGGCCGGCCGGACAAGACCACCCGGCAGGAGAGCCGCGACGGCCACGAGCTCCGCTTGGCGGTCAACTACCTCGCGCCGTTCCTGCTCACCCAGCGCCTGCTCCCGCTGCTGCGCCGCTCGGCGCCTGCACGGATCGTCCATGTCGCGTCGCTGGGGCAGGCGCCGATCGACTTCGGCGACGTCATGCTCGAGCGGGCGTACTCCGGGGGGCGCGCCTACAACCAGAGCAAGCTCGCCCAGATCACGTCCGGGTTCGAGCTCGCGGACCGGCTCCCCGCCGGCGAGGTCACGGTCAACAGCCTGCACCCCGCGACGTACATGCCGACGAAGATCGTCCTCGAGCAGGCCGGGCACTCCATCGACTCGCTCGAGGAGGGCGTCGACGCGACCGTCCGTCTCGCGACCTCCCCCGACCTGGAGGGCGTCACCGGGCGCTTCTTCGACCGCCAGGCCGAGGCGCGCGCCGGCGCTCAGGCCTACGACACCGATGCCCGGCGACGGCTGTGGGACCTCAGTCTCGCGCTCACGGGCGCGCCGGACGTGCGCTGACGGCCCGGGCCACTCAGGGCCAGACGAGCAGGACGCGGCACGGGGCGTGGTCGACGACGAAGCGCGCGTGCGGGCCGAGGCTGTGCGGTCCGGGGCGCCCGCGGTCGCCGTCGCGCGCCAGGACGAGGATGTCCATGTGCTCGGCGGCCGCCACGACCTCGTGCTCGACGCGACCACGGCGCGCCTCGAGGCTGGCCGGTCGCCCCAGGCGCCGCTGGGCATCGGCGAGCAGCTGCTGCGCGGCCTCCTCGGAGATCGCCCGCAGCGGCTCGCGTGCCGCGCCCGGAGGTGGCGGCGGGGGCGAGCGGCCCAGCAAGCCGTGGCGGGCGCCGCGCGCGACCGTCTCGGCCTCGGTGCTCGCCGCGTGCAGCAGCGTGACCTCGGCGCCGGCCGGCAGGAACGCGGCGGCCTCGGCGACGGTGGTCTCCCAGGTGTCCTCGACGATCCAGACGAGCGCGCGCATCTCGGTTCAGGCCTGTAGGGCGAACCATAGGAGCACGGTCGCCGCGACGAGCGCGGCGGGCACCGTGATGGCGCCCAGGCGAAGGAACTCGCCCAGTCGCACGTCGGTGTCCTCGGCGTGCAGCACCCGCCGCCAGAGCAGCGTCGCGAGCGACCCGACGTACGTGAGGTTGGGACCGACGTTGACGCCGATCAGCGTCGCGAGGACGGGTCCGGGACCGGCGGCGGCCGCGACCGGGACGAGCATGAGCGTCGCCGGGAGGTTGTTGACGAGGTTCGCGAGGATCGCGCTCAGCGCGGCGATCGCGAGCAGATCGGCGAGCGACCCGCCGGCCGGCAGCACGGCGCGCACCGCCGAGTCCAGCCCGTTGTCGCTCGCGGCCTGGACGATCACCCCGAGCCCGAGCACGAACACAAGGAAGCCGGGCTCGATCGCGCGCGCGACCCGCACCGGCGTCGTCCGGCGGTGTGCGAGTGCCGGGACCGTGATCGCCGCGGCGCCCGCGGCTGCGACCCAGACGGGCTCGATCCCCAGGACGGAGC
>JAOPZW010000495.1 GCA_025963905.1 Solirubrobacterales bacterium
GCCGCCCCGCGCGACGCGTTGCTGCGCCTGGCGTGGCACGAGACCGCGGCCGCGGGCGCCAACGACCGACCGAACGGCGGCGGCGATGCGGCCGCCGCGCTCGACGCGCACCCCGATCTCGCGGCCATCGCCGCGACGCCGGGAGCGGTGCCTACGACCGTGCTCGCCGACTTCCGCGCGGCCGGCGATCCCACGCCCGCGGCGGCCCGGGAGGTGCTCGATCGCGCGCTCGGGCTGCTGCAGGCCGCGCTGGCCGACGACCGCCTCGGCGCGTCGCGTCTGGTCTTTGTCACCCAGGGAGCCGTCGCCGCCGGCGACGACGACGCGGTTCCCGCGCTGGCCGCCGCGCCGCTCTGGGGGCTGGTGCGGTCCGCGCAGTCCGAGCATCCGGACCGGTTCGTCCTCGTCGACCTCGACGACGCCGAGGCCTCGCTGGCGGCGCTCGGCGCGGCGGTCGCGACCGGCGAGCCGCAGGTCGCCGTGCGCGACGGCCGGTTCCTCGTGCCGCGGCTGGAACGCGTCGGCGCGCCCGGTACGGCGCCCGATCTGGCGCGCGCGGCCGCCGGGACCGTGCTGATCACCGGCGGCACGAGCGGGGTCGGCGCCGAGCTGGCGCGCCACCTCGTCGCACGGCACGGCGTCACGCGCCTGCTCCTGACCAGCCGCCGCGGTGCGCAGGCGCCTGGCGCGCGCGAGCTCGAGCAGGAGCTGGCCGGCCTCGGCGCGTCCGTGCGCATCGTCGCGTGCGACGTGGGCGACCGGGCGCAGGTGGAGGCGCTCGTGCGAGGCGAGGCGGCGCTGAGCGGCGTCGTCCACGCGGCCGGCACGGCCGACAACAGCCTGATCGCCTCCATGGACGCCGCGCAGGTCGACCGCGTCCTGGCGCCCAAGGTCGACGCGGCCCTGCACCTGCACGAGCTGACGCAGGACCTCGATCTCGGCCTGTTCGTCCTGTGCTCCTCGATGGCCGCCACGTTCGGCGGGCCGGGCCAGGGGAACTATGCAGCGGCCAACGCCTTCCTGGACGCGCTCGCGGCGCGGCGCCGGGCGAGCGGGCGGGCGGGCGTCTCGATCGCATGGGGGCTCTGGGAGGGCGTCGGCATGACCCGCGACCTCACGGGCGGGCTGGAGCAGCTGCTGGGCCGGTTGTCGGGGTCGGCGGCGCTGCGCCCGTTCCCGGCGGAGCTCGGCGTCGAGCTCTTCGACGGCGCGCTCGCCGCCGGGCTGCCGCTGGTGTTCGCCGGTCCGTACCGCGTCGACATCATCCGGCAGGAGGTCGCGGCCGGCACCGTGCCGCCGCTCCTGTCGGGCCTCGTCCCCGCCCGTCCGCAGGCGGCCGGCGCGCGGCGGCCCGGGTCGCTGCAGGACCGCCTGTCGGGGGCCGGCGACCAGGACCGCCACGAAGCCATCGTCGAGGAGATCAGGGTGCAGATCGCGACCGCGCTCGGCTACGAGTCGCCTGAGAGCATCCGGATGGACCGGTCGTTCCTGGAGCTGGGCTTCGACTCGCTCGTCTCCCTGGAGCTGCGCAAGCGCCTGCAGTCGGTCACCGGCCTCACGCTGGCGTCGACGATCATGTTCGACCATCCCACGCCGGCGGCGCTCATCGCCCACCTCGAGGGGCTCGGCGCCGCCAACGGCGCCGACGGCCGTGCGGTCGCCGCCGCGCCGCCGTCGGCCAACGGCCACGCCGGGGCCGGCTCGGTGACGGAGATGTTCCGCCGGGCCCATCAGCTCGGGAAGGCCGCGGATGGCATCACGCTCGCCGAGGCCGCCGCGCGCCTGCGGCCCCGGTTCGGCCTCAGCCATGCCGACGACCGCGCGCCGGCCGTGATCCCGCTCGCAGCGGGGGCCGCGGAGCCGATCGTCTTCTGCATCCCCTCGCTCGTCGCCACGGCCGGGCCGCACGAGTACGTGCGGTTCGCCAAGAGCTTCCGCGAGCGGCGCGACGTCGTCGCGCTCCCCGTGCCGGGCTTTGCCGCCGACGAGCTCCTGCCTTCCACGCTCGAGGCCGCCGCGATGGCGCTGGCGGCGGCGATCAAGCGCCACGCGGCCGGCCGGGAGGTCGCCATCGTGGGCTACTCCACCGGAGGGCTCCTGGCCCAGGCCGTGGCCGGCGCGTGCGTCCGCGAGGGGGTCACGCCGACCGCCGTCGTCCTGCTCGACTCCTACACGATAGAGTCGATGTGGCGGCTCACCGACCCGGTCTTCGACCGGATGATCCTCGCCGAGGGGTCAGGCCCGGAGATCACCGAGCACACGCTGATGGCGATGGGAACCTACCTGGGGATGCTGGCGACCTGGGCACCTACCCAGGCGGTCGCGCCCACACTGCTCGTCAAGGCCAGCGATCCGATGCCGGGGGTGGTCGACGACGGCGACTGGACGGCGACGTGGACCGCCCACCATACGACCGTCGAGGTCCCCGGCAGTCACCTGACGATGCTCGAGGATCATGCCGACAGCACCGCTCGGGCCATCGAGGAGTGGCTCCTCGGCCGACCCCGTGGCAGCCCGCGGCGGGGCCGGATGCGAAGGCTGCACCGTGCGCGGTAGCGGCGCGGCGCCCCACCGCAGGGGACGATGACCGTGCTCAGGCGGCTCCGCACCGCGGTCCGCCATCCGATCAGCCGGAACGTGATCTCGCTGTACGGGCTGCAGATCGCGCAGTTCATCGTGCCGATCGTGACCCTCCCCTACGTGGCGCGGGTGCTGGAGCCGTCGGGGTTCGGGCTGGTCGTCTTCGCACAGGGCTTCGCGTTCGTGCTGATCCTGTTCATCGACTGGGGCTTCGGCTTCACCGGAACCCGATCCGTGGCCGAGAGGCAGAACGACCCGGCCGCGTTGACGAGGATCGTGCAGCGCGTGCGCGGCGGCCAGCTGCTGCTGGCCGGGGTGTCGTTGCCGGTCACGATCGCGGCCATGCTGGTGGTCCCACGGCTCAACCACCATCCCGGCTTCGTGATCATGGGCTGGGTCGCCGCCGTCGCCAGCGCGCTCGTCCCGGCATGGTTCTTCGTCGGGCTCGAGCAGCCGCGGGTGGTGGCGCGGGTCCAACTCGCGCTCCGAGCCCTCGGCGCTGGGCTCACGTTCCTGCTGGTCAGGAACGAGGGGGACGCGTGGATCGTGATGGCGCTGTTCGCCGCGTCGTCGGTGGCCGGATGGATCGTCGGCGACGTGATGATGTACCGGCAGGTCAGGTTCCGGCTCCCCGCCGTGCGGGCGTCCCTCACCGAGATCCGGCACGCCACGGCGCTCTTCGTGGGCATGGTCGGCGCCGCGCTCTACGGCACCTTCAACGTCCTGGTCCTGGGCGTGATGCGCCCGAGCGTCGATGTCGCGCACTTCGGGGCCGCGGAGCGCATCGTGCGCGTGTCGTTGACCATGCTGGGCCCCATCGGCATGGCCGTGCTGCCGCGGTTGATCTCGCTGCAGGCCGCCGGCAGGCGCGACCGGGCACGCACCCTGCTGGTCACCACCATGACCACCGTGGCCGTGCCGGTGCTCGTCCTCACGGCGGGGCTCGTGATCCTGGCCCCGACGATCATCACCATCATCTACGGCCATGACTTCGTGCACGCCTCGGCGCCGATCCTGCGGGTGATGGCCCTGATCATCCCGGTCGGCCTCACCGGGGTCACCTTCGGGGCGTGGCTGATCACGCAGCACCGGGATCGGATCTGCACGGTCATCGTCCTCGTCGCCGGCCTGTTCAACATCGCGCTCGGACCGGTGCTGACGCTCTCGTTCGGCCCGATCGGGATGGCCTGGTCGGTGGTGGCGTCGGAGGGCATGGCGGCTCTCGGGGGCCTGATCGTGATCCTGCACGACAGTCGTCGGCGCGACGTCCCGGCCCCGCTGGAGTCGGCGCTGCCTCGCGTGACGGTCCCCGCGGAGCCCCACGGGTAGGGTCGGCGCGGTGAGTGTTCTACGCCTGCGCGATCGCCGCGCGTTTCACCGGAGCCGGCTCGTCCGCGAGCTCGCGGCCGCGGCGAGGTGGCCGAAGGTCCGCGACAGCGCACCGGACCTGGCCCACCTCGCGTTCTACGACGACGCGCCGTCGGGTGGGATCCCGCGCGACGAGGCGCTGCTCCTGCACGCCCTGCTGCGGACGACACGGCCCACGACCGTGGTCGAGATCGGGTTCCTGCACGGTGACGGCGCGTTCAACCTGCTGTGCGCGCTCGACGCCGATGCCCGGCTGTACTCCTTCGACATCGATCCGGCCTGTGCGGCGATCGCCGCACGGCGCTTCGGCCACGATGCGCGGTTCACCTACCGCACCCGTGCCCAGGAGACGCTCGAGCCGGCCGATCTCGACGGCCGCGAGGCCGACTTCGTGTTCCTCGATGCCGCGCATGACCTGGTGTTGAACCAGAGGGCATTCGAGCGCCTCCTGTCGATGTTGGTCCCGAACGCGATCGTCGCGGTGCATGACACGGGCACGATTCCGGGAGCCTTGATTCCCGCCGGACACCCGGCTCGGCAACTCACGGACCGCTGGCTCGATGATGAGTTCGAGCACCAGCCCGACGAGCGCGCCTTCGTGAATTGGCTGCTCGAGCACCATCCCGAGTTCTCACAGGTTCACGTTCACTCGCGGCGCACCATTCGGCATGGACTCACCGTGTTGCAGCGCACCGTCGCGCTGCAACGCCCGCAGCACGAACCTCCGCCGCCGAGTCCATCATCAGCGTGAACGTGCGACTCAGGCCGTGCCGAGCTCGAGACCCGCGGGGGTGTCGACGATCAGCGGGCACGGATCCCAGGCCAGGCGCACGCTCTCGGGGCGGTCGACGACCGGCTGCTCGAAGCGGGCGGCGACCGCGGCGTGCAACGCCTGGCGGTCGGGATGGCCGGCAGGGTCCAGTGGCGGCTGGAAGGTGACGTGGATCTCGGTGCCCTCGCGATGCGGCACGTCCGGGACGATCGGCGCGCCCGTGCGGTGCGAGAGCTCCGCTGGCCCGGACGTCAGCAGCACCGTGCGGCCGAGGAACGGCGTGGGCGTCGCGCCGGGCGCGTCGAAGGCCAGCAGCACGGTGCCGCCGTCGCGCAGGACGGTCAGCTGGTCGTCGGTCGTGCCAGCGGCCTCCAGCAGCGGCAGGTGGATCGCGCACTCGCGTCAGCGCAGGAGCTGCAGCCCCCGGTACCCGGGCGACTTCAGGGCGAAGTACTGAGGCCCGATCACCGTGTGGGGAACCACACCACTCGCCGAGACGGCGCGGAACACGGCGAACATCGGCTGCAGATGCCCGACGGCGATCACCAGCCCGCGACCCAACGCCTCGTCCCGCCGTCGACCTCCCTCCGCTCACCCGCGAGAACGTCCTGTCCACCTCGGAGGTCGCCGACCTACTGGGCATCCCGAGGTCTACCGTGCACCAGCTCGCCCGACGCGGCGACCTCCCCGCGCGGCGGGTCGGCCGGCGCTGGCTGTTCCTCCGCGATCGTCTAGCCGCAGCCGTCGCACCGCTCGAAGATCCGGCCGCCTGGCGCCCGAATCGCGACGCGAAATAGCTCCAAGCGCTGCTCCGCTCGCGCGCGAATCGCCTGCACAGCGAGGCCGAAATGCGAAAAGCCCTGCGGTTGCAGAACTTCTCTGCAGCGGGAGCGACGGGACTCGAACCCGCGACCTCCGGCGTGACAGGCCGGCGCTCTAACCAACTGAGCTACGCCCCCTGGCGATCAGGGACGAGCAAGTATGGCAGGCGGGTACGTGGCGGGGCGTCTCGGACGCGGGGGTCGGCCGGCGTTAGGCTGGCCCCGCCATGTCCCTCGCCGCCGCGCCTCCGCCGGTCTCGACCAACCCGCTGGCGCGGCTCGCCGAGGACCTCCGCGCCGAGCGCCGGGCCACC
>JAOPZW010000496.1 GCA_025963905.1 Solirubrobacterales bacterium
CGGCGAGCTCCTCGACCCAGGCCAGCAGCTTCGCGTGCTTCGTCGGGACAGTGGTCTGGTTCACGGCGGCGTTTGACTCCTTCGATCTCGCTGACGGAATCCCGGGGATCATGCCGTAGCCCGGTCCTGAGCGCGCCACGGTAGCGCCCGCCCGCGGGGGACGCCAGGAGAGGTAGCCTGGACGCACGATGGTGGCGAACGCCGGCAGCGCGCTGGGCTCGGCTCGGCTCCTCGACCTCGATCCCGAGCTCGGGGAGGGACTCGCTCCGGCCGCGCTCGAGCTGGCGCACCGCGCCTTCACCGTCCCTGTCGTGGACGCGCCGCCCGGCTCGTGGGCGCCGGACACGGTGCGCGCCGCGGGCATCCATCCGTTCGCGCTGATGGTGGTGGAGGGCCTCGTCGTGCGCGACCTCGTCATCGCCGGCAACGCGGCCAGCGAGCTGCTGGGAGCCGGCGATGTCGTCGACCACCAGGGACAGCGGGGTGGCCTGGTCCCCGCCGTCTCGCGATGGACGGTCGCCCAGCCGGCGCGCATCGCCGTCCTCGACGAGCGCCTGCTGCCGCTGCTTCGCGCCCAGCCCGTGCTCGCTGCGAGGCTCGTGGCTCGCAGCACCCAGTACGGCACCCGCCTGGCCGCTCAGCGGGCGATCTCCCAGCTGCCGCGGGTGGAGGACCGGCTGCTCGCGCTGTTCGGGCACCTCGCCGAGCGCTGGGGCCGGGTGGGCACCGCCGGCATCATCGTGCCGCTGCGACTCACGCACGAGACGCTCGGGCGCCTCGTGGGCGCACGGCGTCCGACGGTGAGCCTCGCGCTCAAGGACCTCGCCGGCCAGGGCGTCGTCGTCCGCCGCGACGACGGAGCGTGGATCCTGCGCCACGGCGCGCTCGAAGCCCTGGGTTCCGGCAACGGTCACAGCGCCCGCCCGCAGGCACGCGACGCCGGCCTTCTCGCCGTCGGCGGGGCCCGCTGGGCCGCACGGGGCGTGCCGGCGGCCCATGCGCCCGGACCCGACGATCGCGCTGCGCTGCTGGCACGGGCGCGGCATCTGCGCGAGACCCACGCCGCCAGGGTGGCCCACCATCGGGACATTCTCGCGCGCCGGCCGCCCCCCGGGCCGCCGCGCTAGCCCGCGTCCAGTGGCACGACCGCGACGCCGTCGCGGTCGTGGCCGGCCTCGTCCATCAGGACGATCGCACCCGTCCGCCCGGGGCCGTCTCCGCCCAGCGGCAGGACCGTGAGGTGACAGCGGATCGGGCGCCCGCGACGGTCGATGGCGTCGAGCGTCACCTCGGCGCGCTCGCTGCCGCCCGCGACGACCGACCGCAGCGCGGCCTTGGCGTCGTCGAGCGGGAGGCCGATGTCGAGCCCGAGGAAGTGCCGTCCCTCGGCCTCGTCGGCGCGCAGCCCCCACAGCTCGGTGGCCGACGCGTTCCAGACGCGGACCGTCTGATCGCCGTCGAGCACCACCACCCCGACCCCGAGGCTCGTGAGGATCGTCTCCAGGAACGCGTTGACCTCGTCGATGTCCGACGACCGCCGGCGCATCTCGTCGTTCATCGTCCCGAGCTCCTGGTTGGTCGACTCGAGCTCCTGGTTCATCGTCTCGAGCTCCTCGTTGGTCGACTGGAGCTCCTCATTGGTGGTCTCGAGCTCCTCGACGGTGGCCCGCAGCTCCTCGTAGGCGGTGTCCAGCTCGCGCTTGGAGATCTCGAGCTCGTCCTGCAGGCGGCGCTCGCCCGTGACGTCCTGATACCAGACGGTGGCGCCCAGGACCACATCGCCGCTGACGAGCGGCGTCAGGTGCACCTCCAGGTCGCGTGCGTGCCCCGACGGCATGACCGCGTTCACGCCCGGGATCACGACCGTTCTGCGCTCGGCGAACGCGAGATCGAGATTCGACCGCAGGTCCACGGGGCGGTAGGACACCTCGAGGTCCTTCAGCGGGCGCCCGGCATCCGACAGGGCGATCCCGAACAGCGCTCGCGCCTGGTCGTTGGCCGTCGCGAGCTTCCCGTCGGCATCGATGACGAGCTGTGCCACCGGCGCGACGTCGAACGCGCGCTCGGCGGTGACCGGATCGAGCTGGGCAGCGCTGCCGCGTGCGCCGGGGTCACGCTGGACGTTCATCAGGCGGTCTCGCAGCGAGGCGCTGACCACCTTGCTGAACACGCGGCGCTTGAGGTCGACGGGCCGGAACAGGTCGGCGTGCGTGATGAGCATCTCCGACCTGCCGAGCAGCAGGTAGCCCCAGGGATTGAGGGCGAAGTTGAATCGCTCGAGCACGCGCGACTGCGTATCGGCGTTGAAGTACATGAGCGTGTTGCGGCAGGCCAGCAGGTCGATGCGCGAGATCGGTGCGTCCTGCACGAGGTCGTTGCGGCCGAAGATGACCACGCGACGCAGGTCCTTGCGGAACGCGAAGCGCTCGTCGACCCGCTCGAAGTACCGCGCCAGGAGCTCGGGCGGGACCGCCTCGACCTGCTTGGCGGTATAGACCGCGGCACGCGCCTGCATCAGCGCGTCCTCGTCGGCATCGGTCGCGTAGATCTTCACGCGCTCGCCGAACGCCCGCTCCCCGAGAGCCTCCGCCAGCACGATCGCGAGGGTGTAGGTCTCCTCGCCGGTCGCGCAGCCCGCGCACCAGACCCGGATGGAGCCCGCCTCGCCGGTGTCGGCGAGAAGCTTGGGGACGATCTCCCCGGCGAGGTAGTCCCACGCCTGCGGGTCGCGGTAGAAGCCCGTGACGTTGATGAGCAGCGTGTCGAACAGGGCGGCGAACTCGTCGGGGTCGACCTCGAGGCGATCGACGTAGTCGATGTAGCCGGAACTGCCGACGTGCGCCATGCGCTTGGCGATGCGCCGCTCCAGGCTCGAGCGCTTGTACCCGGTGAAGTCGAAGCCGCGGGTGCGCTTGAGGTGATTGAGCAGGACGTCCAGCGGGGCTTCGCTCATGACGTCTCCCGCAGCGGCTGGCGGGCCGATTCGGGCTCGGGCTCGGCCGCGATGGCCGCGGCAACCGGGCCGGATCCGGCGTGGACGTGCAAGATCGCCTCGCGGATGACCTGCGACCGCTCCTGGGCTACCACGGCCTCGGAGGCGAAGGTCTCGGCGGGACGGTGCTGGCGGGAGCCCCGTGCGCGCTCGGCGAGCCGCCCCAGCAGCACGGCGCGATCCTCGAGGGCGCGCACGGCGGCCCAGAGCGCGTTCTCGAGCTCGTGGCCCTGGCCACCGGCGAGCGCCTCGATGGAATATGCGTGGCCGACGCTGCACACGAAGCGGACGAACGCTCCCTCGACGTGCTCGAACAGCACGCCGCCACAGTCCGGGCAGGTGAAGCGCGTGCCCTTGCCGTTCGGGTGAGGCTCCGCGAGCCCATCGCCGGGCGGTTGCTGCTCGGCTCGGGCCTCGAACGCGGAGCCCAGAAGCCAGGCGGCGATGTCATCGACGCGCAGGACGGCGTCGACGTCGACGTGCTCGATCGCGTTGCGGGGCATGCCCTCGTACAGGGCCTCCTCCGGGTCCTGCACCACGGCGACCCCGCCCGCGCGCTTGATGGCCAGCAGACCCGCCGTGCCGTCGTCGCGCGAGCCGGACAGGACCACTCCGGCCGTCCGGCCGCCGGCAGCCCGCGCGGCGCTGCGCATCGTCGGGTCCACGGCCGGCCGGTGCCCGTTCTCGCGCGGCGTCTGCGCCAGCTCCACGTGCTCGTCCGCCACGAGCAGGTGGTGATCGGGCGGCGCGACGTACAGTCGCCCGGCGGCCAGGGGCTCGCCGTCCTGCGCGGTGGCGACGGGCAACCGGCCCGCGCGGGCCAGGATCGACGCGAGCACGCTGGTCCCGGTCGCCGAGACGTGCAGGACCACCAGCACGGCGGCGGGAAAGCCGGGCCGCAGCGACGCCACGAAGCGCATGAGCGCCTCGACTCCGCCCGCTGACGCGCCGACGACCACGATCGCCGGTCTCGCCCGCTGAGGCGCTTCGGACTCTGCTCGGCTGCTCACAGGTGGTGGAGCGAGACTACTCGCTCCATCGCGGCCCGGTCAGGTCCGGGCGGGGCCCCGGCGGGCCGACCCTGGAGCGCCGCCCGGCACCGTTCTGCTCGAACACCGTCAGGAGGTTGCACACCCCGCTGATCTCGAGGGTGGAGCGCACCGCGCCGCCCTCGACGAGGACCACGAAGTCACAGCCGCCGGCCTCCACGCGACGCGAAAGGCGCAGGAGCCAGGCGATGACCGACGAGTCGACGAACGAGGCGCGGGCCAGGTCCACGACGACGGTCTCGCCTCCCCCGTTGACATGCAGGCCCGCCGCGGCCCGGTCCAGCTCGGCGACCCCGGCGAGGTCGAGCTCGCCGGCGAGGCTGAGCTGCGAGGACCCGTCGCGATGGGTCAGCCGCCAGCGGATCTCGGAGGAGAGGTCATCCAGGCCCTCGTGCAGGAAGGGCTGTTCGGGAGCTGCCACCGCCCCCGACGTTAGTCGCACCGCCGAGCCCGGCAAGGACCCGCGGTTGGCTTCCAACCCGGGCTATTCGACATTCCCTTCGGCCTTGTCGGCCGCCCCGGGGTGCTTGCGCGGAACGAGCACGAGGCGCTTGAACTCGGCCACCAGGGTCCCGTCCTGGTTGAACACGCGGGTGTGGACCTTCACGGTGCCACGGTCGGGCTTGGAGCGGGACTCCTTCTTCTCGAGCACCTCGGACTCGACGAACAGGGTGTCGCCGTGGAACACCGGCGCCGGGTGCGAGAGCTCCTCGGTGGCCAGGTTGGCGATCGCCTTGCCGCTGACGTCGGAGACGCTCATCCCCAGCGCCAGCGAGTAGACGAGCGGGCCCACGACGACGTTGCGCCCCTGCTGCGACTGCGAGGCGTAGACGTCGTTGATGTGCAGGGGGTGGTGGTTCATGGTGATGAGGCAGAACAGGTGGTCGTCGGCCTCGGTCACCGTCTTGGCGGGCCAGTGCTTGTACACGGCGCCCACCTCGAACTCCTCGAGATAGCGTCCGTAGGGATGCGCGCCACTGGACTCGCGCGCGGCCTGGTCGGTGTCCAAGGCGCTGGTGGTCTGATCGGACATGCTGGGGATCCTCCTAGTGATCGGGCCGCTTCGTGCCGCCGGAAAGGCGGCAGTCTTGCAGGGGCGGCGCGTCATTGACTCGCGAGTCAATATCGTCCCCCGAGCCGGTTCTGTCACGACCAGGAGTGTCCCCGTGCGAAACCCCCGCGACTTCGGAAAGCCTCTCGCCATCGGTGCGCCAGACCCGGTGCTCGAGGTCCCGTTCACCCCCTCGCGGATGATCCACTTCTTCGATCCGAGCAACGAGAAGATGGCGGCCAAGCTGCCGGACATCGCGAAGAAGACCGACATCCTGCTGGGCAACCTCGAGGACGCCGTCCCGGTGGATCGCAAGGAGGCGGCGCGCGAAGGCCTCGTGCGCGCCGGCCGCGAGACCGACTTCGGCGAGACCGCGCTGTGGACGCGCATCAATGCGCTTGAGAGCCCGTGGGCGCTGGACGACATCACCCGCCTGGTCTCGGAGATCGGCGACCGCCTGGCGGTGATCATGGTCCCCAAGGTCGAGGGGCCGTGGGACATCCACTACGTCGACCGCCTGCTGGCCCAGCTCGAGGCCAAGGCCGGCCTGGACCGCCCGATCCTCGTCCACGCGATCCTCGAGACGG
>JAOPZW010000020.1 GCA_025963905.1 Solirubrobacterales bacterium
CGGCCACCGAGACGGAGATGAAGGAGAAGAAGCACCGCGTCGAGGACGCGCTGCAGGCGACCCGTGCGGCCCTCGAGGAGGGCATCGTCCCCGGCGGCGGCGTGGCGCTGCTGCAGGCGGGCGACGCCATCAAGCTCGAGGCCTACGAGGACGACGAGAGGACGGGCGCGAAGATCGTCCTGCGCGCGCTGGAGGAGCCCCTCCGCCAGATCGCCGAGAACGCCGGCCACGAGGGCTCGGTCGTCATCAACGACGTCCGCAAGGCCAAGAAGGGCTGGGGCCTGAACGCGGCGACCGGCCAGATGGTCGACCTCGTCGCCGACGGCGTCATCGACCCGGCGATGGTCACGCGCTCCGCGCTGCAGAACGCGGCGTCGATCGCCAAGAACATCCTCACCACCGAGGCCATCGTCGCCGAGATCCCCGACAAGGACGGCGGCGGCGGCATGGGCGGCGGCATGCCCGACATGGGCGGGATGATGTAGCCAGCCCTCTCCTCCGAGAGGCAGCAGTGTTGCGAGGGCCCGGCTTCCAGCCGGGCCCTCGTCGTTAAGCCGTCGTCCTCCAGCGCCCGATGCCGTCGCCGCCGACCGGGTCCTGCAGCGGGACGCCGAGCGCGGCGATCCGCTCGCGCGCCGCGGCGACCTCGGCCGGATCGTCGCCGCGCAGGAGGTCGTAGTGCTCCTGGCCCGGCGGATGGGCCCCCACCACGGTGAAGCCCCCGCCCGAGGAGACGCGGCGGTGTCCGGTGCCGGCGGGCAGCACGATCACGTCCCCGGCCGCGACGTCGAACGCCCGGCCTTGCGGGCCTCCCAGCTCGAGCCTTGCGTGCCCGGCGACCACGCCGACCACCTGGTGGGAGGCGGAGTGGAAGTGGTGGAACCCGAAGAGGCCACCCATCCACGAGTCGGGCCAGCCGTGCTCGGCGAAGAGGGCCCGGCATGCGTCGACGCCGGCGGCCACCGGCCCGACGCCGCGATACACGAGCACGGGGAAGGAGGGGTGGTTGGGAATCGCCTCGCCGGGCGGGGCGTTCCATGTCTCGAGCTGCATCGTCCCCGACGCCATCAGTACGGCCCGTGGCCGCCGGCGTCCCACGCGGCGAGCTCGAGGAGCCGGCTCGTCGGCACCGATGCCGGCGCGGTCAGGACGCACGTGTGACCGTTTCGCTCCCAGGTCACGACCTGGCCGGCGTCGCCGGGAGCGACATGAAGCTGCGTGCCGTGCACGGTCTGCGTACGCGCACCGGCCGGCACGTCGAGCGCGTTGCCCGAGACGATGGTGTAGGCGGCACTGGCGCCGCCCGGCCCCGCGTAGAAGACGGTGCGCGTCCGCCGCCCGTCGATCGTGTCCGAGCGCTCGCCGAAGGGCTTCCACGAGAACTTGTCGCTCCAGTCGGGGAACGCCACGCCGTCGACGTCGCGGGCCAGCAGATGCTGGTGCGCGGGGTCCACCGGTGGGGCGCGGTGGGTGGGGCCGGCCTGCGCGGCGCTCGCGACCGCCACGGCCGTCGGGCCGCCCCCGCCGCCGCCGGCGGCCAGCACGACGGCGATCACCACGACGGCCAAGGCTGCGAGCGCGCCCGCCGGCCACGCGAGCCGGCGACGACGCGCGGGAGCGGGACGATCCCAGCGAGCCGCATCGGCGGCGACGCGCTCGCGCAGCGCCAGCGGCGCCCTCGTGTCCGCCACCGCGGCGGCGATGATCGCGCGCCCGCGCTCGGCTGCCTCGTCGTCGCGTGCGTCGGGGTCGGGTGGCGTCGGGGGTGTGCTCATGCCGTTGCCGTCACTCATATGACGCCTGCCCGGTGCGGATCCATCCCGCGCGCGACGCGCACCCGCGCGCGGTGCAGCCGGCTGGTGATCGTGGCTTCCTTGGTCCCGAGCAGCAGCGCGGCCTCGGCGTAGGAGAGGCCCGCCACGTCCACCGCGACCAGTGCGTCGCGGAAGTCGTCGGGCAGCGCGGCGATGTAGGCGAACACCTCGTGGGCCTCCGCGGCGGCGTCCGGCTGCGTCGCCGTCCTGCGGTCGGGGAGCTCGCGGTCCTCGGGGACGGGCATGGTCTGCGGGCGCCGCGCCGCGGTGCGGTGGCGGCTGACGAAGGTGTTGCGCAACACGCTGAGCAGGTATCGCAGGTCGTCGTCGCCGCTCAGGCGCCGCGGCTTGGCCAGCACACGCACGTATGTCTCCTGCACGAGGTCCTCGGCGTCCTCGCGACGTCCGCACAGCGCCCACGCCGCCCGGTACAGCCGATCCAGGTGATCGCCGAGGGCCTCTGGGTCCAGGAGCCGGAGCGGGTCCGTCACGCGGCGATCAGCATGACACAGCCCGGCAGGCCTCGACGGCACAACCGTCCCGGTCGGCACGCGAAGTGCTTGCCGTTGTCGACGATCCATTCGGAGAAGTAGTATGGATGTCGCATGGCGACCCCTGACACCGTCCGGCGCCAATCGCCCGCCGCCGAGGCGTGGGGGCTCATACACGAGCTCTTTGCCACCTACGGCAAGCGGCGCTTCCACGCGGTCGCCACGGAGTTCGAGCTCTCGCCGC
This sequence comes from Solirubrobacterales bacterium, assembly GCA_025963905.1. Taxonomy (GTDB): domain Bacteria; phylum Actinomycetota; class Thermoleophilia; order Solirubrobacterales; family Solirubrobacteraceae; genus JAOPZW01. The sequence continues at coordinate 2,550 of JAOPZW010000020.1, forward strand.
CGCAGGTCATGGCACTGCGGGCGCTGGATCCGTCCAAGCCGCTGCCGATGAGCTCGCTGGCCGGCGCGCTGCACTGCGACAACTCCAACGTCACGGGCATCGTCGACCGCCTGGAGGACCGCGGGCTCGTCGAGCGCCACAGCGGCGAGCACGACCGCCGGGTGAAGATGCTCGTCGTCACGCCCAAGGGCGCCGAGCTGCGCGCGCAGCTGTCCGCGGCGCTCGAGCATCCCCCGGAGCCGCTCGCGAAGTTGTCGCCCGAGGATCAGCGCACGCTGCGCGACATCATGCGACGCGCACTCCGGCCGTAGCGCCTTCGACCGCGCTCAGCGGCCTGGGGCGCGGCCCGATGTACTTCGCGGTCGGGCGGATCAGGCGGCCTTCACGCTTCTGCTCGAGGATGTGCGCGGACCAGCCTGCGACCCGGGCGCAGGTGAACATGCTCGTGAACATCTCGGCGGGCACGTCGGCCAGGTCGAGGACGACGGCCGACCAGAACTCGACGTTCGTGGCCAGGACGCGGTCGGGCTTGCGGGCCTCGAGCTCGGCGAGCGCGGCGCGCTCGAGCGCCTCGGCGACCTCGTAGCGCTCGGAGCCGAGCTCGCGGGCGATCTGCCGCAGGACGCGTGCGCGGGGGTCCTCGGCGCGGTAGATCCGATGGCCGAAGCCCATGAGCCGCTCGCCGCGGTCCAGCGCCTGCTTGACCCATCGGTCGGCGTCGCCGAGCTCCGCGACCTCGTCGAGCATCTTCAGCACGCGCGACGGGGCGCCGCCGTGGAGCGGGCCGCTCAGCGCACCGACGGCGCTGGACAGCGCTGCGGCGGCGTCGGCGCCCGTGGAGGCGACGACGCGCGCGGTGAACGTCGAGGCGTTCATGCCGTGCTCCGCGGCCGAGATCCAATAGGAATCGATCGCCTTGACGTGGTCGGGGTCCGCCTCCCCGCGCCAGCGGACGAGGAACCGCTCGGGGATCGACCCGGCCTGGTCGATCTCGGCCTGGGGCACGGGCGGCCGCCCCGCGCCGCGGGCGGACTGCGCGACGAACGACAGCGCCATCACCGAGGCCCGCGCCAGGTCGGTGCGCGCCTGCTCGTCGCTGATGTCGATCAGCTGCCGAGATCCCCATTCCGGCGCCAGCATCGCCAGCGCCGACTGCACGTCGACGCGCGGGTCGCCGGAGCGCACCATCAGCGGATGGGGCTCGGCGGGCGGCAGGCCGGGCTTGAGCGTGCCGTCCACGAGCAGGCCCCACACCTGCTCGAACGGGACGGCGCCGACGAGCTCCTCGATGTCGACCCCGCGGTAGCGCAGCGCGCCGCCTTCCTTGTCGGGCTCGGCGATCTCGGTTGCGAAGGCGACGACGCCCTCGAGGCCGGACTGGACTTCGCTCACGTCGCCTCCATCGTTCGGGGATGCGCCACCGGGCGCGGGGAAGCCTTGCAGGAGCGGTCGCGGCGCGCGGTCACGCGGACACCTCGGCCGCCTCGGCCGCCGAGCGCGATCGGGCGCGGTGGCGGCGCGCCTTGGCCTCGTTGCCGCATGCCGTCATGGAGCACCAGCGCCGGCGACCGGCGGCCGAGCGGTCGTAGAACCGCGCGCTGCAGGTGTCCGAGGCGCAGATGCGGATGCGCGCGCGCTCGGCGGGCGTGCCCAGCATCGCGGCGGCATCCAGCGCGATCGTGCCCAGCGCGCGGCGGGCGGAGTCCGCGGGGATGCGCTCGCCGAGCACCGGCACGCCGCCCTGCCCGAGCGCCAGCCGCGGCCGCGTGCCGGCGTGGCCGAGCCAGTCGTCGATGCAGGCGATGGCGGCCGGCGGCACGGGCGCGCCGGCGAGCGTGGCGGCGACGGCGGCGTCGATCGCCTCGCGCAGCTCGCGGGCCTCGCCGAGCAGGGAGGGCGACACGGCCGGCTCGTGGCCCGCAAGCCCGGCTGCGACGAGCCAGCGCGACAGGTCGTCGGGCGTGACGAGGCATTCGACGCGCCGGCGCCAGCGCTCGCGCAGCGTGTTGGCGAAGTCCAGCGCGGGTCGCCCACCGAGCCAGTACCACCAGGGCGCGCCGGAGGCCAGCGGCAGCACGAGCGCCTCAGGCAGGTCCTGAGCGCGCGCAGGCACGACAGTCATAACTCCATGGTACCGGTCAACCGGTTACGCCCGCCTTCACGGGGCCGATGGGTAGGCTGCGGCGCCCCTGCCTTGCGTCCTTAGGAGCTCCCCGTGTCCGACGCCACCGCCTCCGACCTGCTGTTCCGCCCCGCCGGTGAGCTGGCCGGCCTGGTCCGCTCCGGCGAGGTGAGCGCGCGGGAGCTCGTGCAGACCTCGCTCGACCGCATCGAGGAGCTCAACCCGCGCCTCAACGCCTTCGTCGACGTTTTCGCCGAGGAGGCGCTGGCCGCTGCGGATGCGGTCGAGCCCGGCGACGAGCGGCCCTTCGCGGGCGTGCCGATCGCGATCAAGAACAACCGCGCGGTCGAGGGCCGACGGCTCACCTTCGCGGCCGAGTTCTTCGGCGACTTCGTCGCGCCCTACGACCACAACGTCACGCGCCGCCTCAAGGAGGCGGGCTTCATCGTGGTGGGCTCCACGACGCTGCCCGAGTACGGGATCCTGCCGGTCACCGAGGGTCGACGGTTCGGCCCGACGCGCAACCCGTGGGACACCGAGCGCACGCCCGGCGGCTCCTCCGGCGGCTCGGCGGCGGCCGTCGCGTCGGGGATGGTCCCGGTGGCCCATGCCAACGACGGCGGGGGCTCGACGCGCATCCCGGCCGCGTGCTGCGGCCTGGTCGGCCTCAAGCCCCAGCGCGGGCGTGTGTCGCTGGCGCCCGAGGTGGGTGGCGCGTTCCTCGTCGTCGACGGCGTCCTCACGCGCACCGTCGGCGAGACCGCGCAGATCCTCGACGTCCTCGCCGGCCACGAGCTCGGCGACGCGTTCTGGGCGCCGGAGCCCGACCAGCCCTTCGCCGACGCTGCGGTCCAGGAGCCCGGACGCCTGCGCATCGCGCTGACCACCACGACCCCGCTGCCCGACTCCCCCCTCGATCCGGTGTGCGGGCGCGCCGCGCACGACGCGGCCGACCTCCTGCGTTCGCTCGGACACGAGGTGGTCGAGGAGGAGGCGCCCTGGCAGGCCCCGGGGATGCTCGAGCTGTTCACGGCATCCTTCGGCCCCGGGATCGCGACGCAGATCGCCTTCGCGGCGATGATCGCCGGGCGCGAGCCGACCGAGGCCGACATGGAGCCGCTGAGCTGGGCGATCTGGAACGTCTGCAAGCAGATCGATTCCACGCAAGCCCTGAGCGCCGAGTTCCAGCTGCAGGGCTTCGCGCGCGCCATCGTCGGCTGGACCGCCCAGTACGACGCGGTCCTCACCCCCGCTCTCGCCGAGGCGCCGGTCACCATCGGCACCATCGACGCGTGCTCGGCGGATCCGATGGCCGACTTCACCCGTTCGGGGGCCTTCACGCCCTACGCCGCCATCAGCAACATCACCGGCTCACCGGCGATCTCCCTCCCGCTCTACCAGCGCGAGGAGAACGGCCTGCCGCTCGCCGTCCAGCTCATCGGCCAGCCCGCCCAGGAGGGCGCACTGCTCGCCCTCGCCGCGCAGCTCGAGGCGGCGTGCCCCTGGGCGGACCGCCGGGCTCCGGTGAGCTGAGCTAGCCGCCGGGCACCAGGGCCAGCACTCGGGCCGGGCTGCCCGTGCCGTCCACGAGGCGCAGCGGCGCGACGACCACGATCGCTCCGGTCGGGGGCAGCTGGGCGAGGTTGGCCAGCTGGGTGATGCCGTACTTGCCGGCGCCCAGCAGGTGGCTGTGGGCCGGGAACGGTGGGTCGAAGGCGGCCGCCGAGCCGGCGTCCGTGCCGACCGTCTCGACGCCAAAGCCGACGATCGGGCTCTCCTGTGCCAGCCAGCGCGCGCATTCGGCGTCGGGACCTGGCGTGCGCGAGCGCCCGTGCTCGACGTTGAGGAATGCCTCCTGGTCGCCGGCGCGGGCGTCCCAGCCCGTGCGCAGCAGCAGCCAGCCGCCCTGGGGCAACGGCCCGTGCTCGGCCTCGAGGGCCCGCACATCGTCGACCGTGAGGAGGTAGTCCGGGTCGGCGCTCGCCTCGGCCGACTTGTCGATGACCACGGCCGGGCCCACGAGCCGCCCGGGCGGGACGCTCGCCACATCCTCGCCGTCCCGGCCGGTGATCCAGTGGATCGGCGCGTCGAAGTGCGTGCCGACGTGCTCGCCGATCTCCAGCCAGCTCCAGGCCCACGCCGGGCCGCGATCGTCGAACTTGCTGATCTCGTGCCGGGTCAGGCCGGGGGCGTTGACGAACGGCTCGGGCAACTGCAGGATCGGCGTTCGCTCGCTGAGGGGCTGGGTGAGGTCGACAACGCGGACGGCGCCGGAGCCGAGCGCGTCGATGAGGCCCGCGAGCGGGCTGGTCGAGAGGGGCGTTGAGGACACGGCTTCTCCTGGTGGCGGGAACGGAATTGGCAATGGCTCAGTGGCCGCGGAAGGCCTCCTCCAGCCACTCCGCGCAGATGTTGGGGTCGACCTTCGCGTCGATGACGAGCGGTCCGTCGCGCTCGGCGAGCCAGGCGCGCACCGCGCCGAGCTCGCCGGCGCTGCGCACGGTGACGCCGCCGCAGCCGGCCCCCCTTGCGATGGCGGCGAAGTCGGTGTCGGGGAACTGCGCGAGATCGACCGACTGGCCGAGCGCCCGGAAGTGGTGGACGTCGGCGCCGTAGGCCGCGTCGTTGTAGACCACGACGAGCATCGGGAGCCCCAGCCGGCCGAGCGTCTCGAACTCGCTGAGCGCCATCAGCGCGCCGCCGTCACCCAGTGCCGCCACCGTCAGGCGGTCGGGGCGCGCGACAGCGGCGCCGATCGCGTTGCCCAGCCCGAGCCCCACGCACTGGAAGGCCTGGGGGAAGACGAAGCCGGCGGCGTCGGGCACGCGCAGGTACATCGACGGGTAGCCCATGAAGTGCCCTGAATCGACAACCACGGTGCGCTCGGCAGGCAGCAGGTCGTCCAGGGCGATGCTCAGCGTGCGGGGGTCCAGCACGCCGTCGGCGCCGCTCTCCTCGTAGGGCTCGTCACGCCAACGGTGCGTTCGGATCTGGCGCGCCAGCGCCTCGGTACGCACGCCGGAGTTGCGCACGCCGCGCGCTTCGAGTTCGGCGACGAGCGCCTGCGCGGTCGCCGCGGTGTCCCCCACGACGCCCAGGTCCACGAACCGGTGCGCCCCGATGGCCTCCTCGTCGAGATCCACCTGGATCACCTGGGCGCCCGGGCCGATCAGCGCGCCGTGACGGGTCGTCCACTGGTTGAGCGTCGCCCCGAAGGCGACGACGACGTCGGCTTCGCCCAGCAGCCGGGCGGCGAGCGGCGACGAGAAGCCACCGGAGATGCCGACGTCGAAGGGGTCGCCGGCGAAGAGCCCGTTGCCGACGGCGGAGGTGGCGAGGAGCGCGCCGGTGAGCTCGCCGAGGCGCCGCAGCGGCTCGCGGGCGCAGCCGAGGACGGCCCCGCGGCCCCCAATGATCGCGGGCCGGCGCGCGGAGGCCAGAACGCCGGCGACGCGACCGATGACCGCATCGGTCGGGCGCGGCGCGGCCAGCTCGGGGGCGGCCGGCGCGAGGCTGGCCGCGTCGGGCGCCTCCATCGCCTGGACGTCCAGCGGCAGCATCAGCACCACGGCGCGGCGCTCGACGCGCGCGCGGCGCACGGCGCGAGCGACGTCGTCGAGTGCCGTGGCGGCGCCGTGAACGCGCTCGGCGACAGCGCCGACGGACTCGACGAGCGCGTCCTGGTCGATGCGGAAGTTCGACCGCAGCGCCGCCGCGGGCGTGTCGGCGGACAGCAGCACGACGGGCGTGCGGCTCTTGGCCGCCTCGGTCAGGCCGGATACCGCGTTGGTCAGCCCCGGGCCCTGGTGGACGCTGCAGACGGCGACCTTGCCGCTCACGCGCCCGTAGCCGTCGGCCATGCAGATGGCCCCGCCCTCGTGGCGCGCCGCGTAGAACGTCGCGCCGGCGTCGCGCAGCGCGTTGGTCACGGCGAGGTTCCCGCTGCCCATGAGCCCGAAGACCACCTCGACGCCGTGGTCCGCCAAAGCCTTGCCAACCGCCTCAGAGATCAGCACGCCGCTCACGCCGCGCCCAGCACTGCCGCCATCCGCTTCGGCACCACGCCGAGCGACTCCGCGTCGGCCGTGCCGTGGCTCGACGTCATGGTGATCTCCATGAGCTCGGCCTCGTCCCACGTCGCGGGGGCCTTGGACTTCATCAGCGCCTCGACGGCGCGCAGCGAGCGCGAGACCAGGGGCGTCGGGACGTGGACCAGCCGGCGCTGGCGGCCGGCCGCGCGCATGGCGAGCTCGGCGATGGCGTCGTAGGAGAGCGTCTCGGGGCCGGACAGCTCGTAGCGCGCGCCGCCGTTCGCGGGCTCGCGGTCGAGAGCCGCGACGACGCAGTCGGCGACGTCGTCGGCCCAGATCGGCTGGAAGAGGGCCTGGCCGCGGCCGCTGATCGGGAGCACGGGCAGCCAGGCCAGGCGCTCGAGCATCGTCAGGAAGATGTCGCCGGGGGCATAGACGATCGACGGGGCGAAGATCGTGTGGCGCACGCCGGACTCGGCGACGGCGCGCTCGGCCACGGCCTTGGCCCGCATGAAGCGGGCACGGCTGTGGCTCGTTGCGCTCTGGGCGGAGAAGAAGACGAAGTGCTCGACGCCCGCCCGGTCGGCCGCCTCGACCATCCGCCACGTCGCGATCCCGTTGAGCTCCTCGATCGAGCCCTGCGGCTGGTCGCGGATCGCGGCAGCGAGGTGCACGACGGTGCTCACTCCGCGCAGGGCGTTGCGGAACGACGGCGGGTCGGCGAGGTCGCCCAGAGCGATCTGCACGCGCACCCGCTCGGGACCCAGGCGCCGGGGATCGCGCACCAGGCAGCGGACCGGGCGGCCCGCCGCGGTCAGCCGGCGCAGGAGGGCCGAGCCGATGAGCCCGGTGGCGCCCGTCAGCAGGATCATGCGCGCCGCAGGCTACTCGGGCGCGCGCGAGCGCGAGGAGTGCCGGGATGCGTTCATCTAGACTTCGCTGCCCGTCTCAGACCACGACCCAGCAAGGAAACCCCAGCAGCCATGGCCTACGTGATCGCGGAGCCGTGCATCGGCACGAAGGACAACTCCTGCGTCGAGGTGTGCCCGGTCGACTGCATCCATCCGACCCCGGACGAGCCGGACTACGACACGGTCGAGATGCTCTACATCGACCCCGAGGAATGCATCGACTGCGACGCGTGCGTCGAGGCCTGCCCGGTGGACGCTTGCTTTGCCGAGGACCAGCTGCCCGAGGAGTGGCAGAAGTTCGCGCTGGTCAACGCGGAGTACTTCTCGAAGCCGTAAGTGACCGGGGCCACTTACCCCGGCCGCGCGACGACCGCAGCGGGCTCGCCGGCGGTGCGCAGGCGAGCCAGCACCCGGCCTCCGCGAGCCTGTAGGGCGATGAGCTCGCCGCGCGCGGTCGCGGCGTAGAGCCGCCGGCCGCCCGGCGTCGCCGCGAGCGCCCGCACGCCGGTCCCCGCCAGGAGCGGCCGCCCGGCGGCCAGGGTGGCGGTGTCGAGCACCTCGACGCCGCGCGCGGACGGGACGTAGAGGCGCGAGCCGTCGGCCGACACGAGCGGCCGCACGGGCCCCGAGCCGGGGGTGCCGCCCCCGGGCAGGCGCGCGGTGCGGCGCACCTGCTGGCTGCCCGCGTCGATCTCGACGATCAGGCCGAGCACCGGATTGGCGGCGTACAGGACGTCTTCGGCGGGCGAGAGCACGAGGCCCCAGGCCCGTGCGGCGGCGTCCGGCGACCGGGCGGCCCGGGGCAGGTCGATGCAGATCGCGATGCCGGTGGCGGCGCCGAGCGCGTGCACGAACGGGCCCTTGACGGCGTTGCGGTACAGCGTGAAGACCCACGATCCGTCGGCCGTCGCCGCGCGGGAGGTCGGCTCGCCGCTCATCGACGGCTCGTCCACCTCCGACTTGGCGATGATGACGCCCGGGCGCAGCCGTCCCTTGACGAGGTCGAAGGCGCGCACGCTGTAGTGGCCCGGCCCGTCGCCCGGGCGCTCCTCGATCAGGTAGAGCAGGCCCGCGGCCGGCGCGATCGCGTCGTAGGCGAAGGCGCCCCGGAGCGATACGACGCGCGGGCGGGCCCGGAGGTCGGCGCCCAGCAGGGCGAACGAGCTGTGCGCGCGACCCGTGCGGGCCAGGACGAGCGTCGTGCCGTCGGGCGACAGCGCGTCGGGCGCCGCGCCCGCCACGGTCGAGGGCAGGCTCCAGCGCCCCGGCACCAGCCGCGACGCCACCGTGCGCCCGCCGCCGAGCTCGACCGCGGCCACACGCGTCGCACCGCCCGCCGTGGGCGTGGCCGTGTAGAGCGTGCGCCAGCCGCGCGAGGGCTGGCCCGCCGGAAGCGACCGCGCCGCATGCCGGCCGGCGGGGTCGACGGCGAGCAGCCGGCCACCCGCTGCACGCAGGTAGACGGTGTCGCCCGCCGTCGCCGCCTCCGGCGCGCCGGATGTGGTCCCGCAGCCCGCGGCGGCCGCGCTCAGCGCGGCGATGGCGAGCAGCGGGATGGAGAGGCGGCGCACATCCCTCTTACGCCTGCCGAGGGTATTCGGGTCCCGCCGCCCGGCCCACCCGCTCCACCCGCCCCAGCGCGGGCGAGATCAGCCGGCCATCGGCAGGCTCATGCCCGCCGGCGCCGGGGCCTCCGGCGGCGCGGCGGCCACGACCTGCAGGATCGGCAGCTCGAGCGGGAACATCGCGATCAGGCCGCGGGCGGCCTGGCGGATGGACTGGGCGGCCGGGTCGTCCGGATCGGTGAACACGAGCGGCGTGCCGGCGTCGGACTGCTCGCGCAGCGGCATGGTCAGCGGGACCTTGGCCAGCAGCGGGACGTCGAGCTCGTCGGCGAGCTCCTGGCCGCCGCCCTCGCCGAAGAGCTGGAAGCGCTCCCCCGACGGGGTCACGAACGCCGCCATGTTCTCGATGACGCCGCCGACCTCGAGGTCGACCTTGTGGGCCATCTCGGCCGAGCGGCGCGCGACCTTCTGCGCGGTCGGCTGCGGCGTGGTGACGATCATGAAGCGTGCCTGGGGCAGCAGTTGGGCCAGCGTCATCGAGACGTCCCCGGTGCCGGGCGGCAGGTCGACGAGCAGGAAGTCCAGCTCGCCCCAGTCGACGTCCTCCAGGAACTGCGTGAGCGCCTTGTGGAGCATCGGCCCGCGCCAGACGACCGCCGAGTCCTCCTCGACGAAGAAGCCGATCGACATGATCTTCACGCCGTGGCTCTCCAGCGGCAGGATCTTGCGCTCGGCCGAGACGGCGGGGCGACCGCCGACGCCGAACATGCGCGGGATGGAGTAGCCCCAGACGTCGGCGTCGAGGAT
>JAOPZW010000102.1 GCA_025963905.1 Solirubrobacterales bacterium
CAGATCGCCAACCTGATCGTGGCCCAGCTCCTGCACCTGGAGTCGGAGGACCCCGACAAGGACATCTCGCTGTACATCAACTCGCCCGGTGGCTCGGTCTACTCGGGCCTGGCGATCTACGACACGATGCAGTTCATCAAGCCCGACGTCCAGACGATCTGCGTCGGCATCGCGATGTCGATGGGGGCCCTGCTGCTGGCAGGAGGCGCGAAGGGCAAGCGCATGGCGCTGCCCAACGCCAAGATCCTCATCCACCAGGTGTCGTCCGGGTTCCAGGGACAGGCGTCGGACATCGAGATCCACGCCAAGGAGATCATCGACATCCGGCAGCGGCTGGACAAGATCATCGCGCACCACACGGAGCAGGATTACGAGAAGGTCCGCAACGACACCGAGCGCGACTACTTCATGTCCTCTGAAGAGGCCAAGGATTACGGCATCATTGACCGGGTGATCTCCGAGCATTAGCTTCGGAGACGCCGGCCGACTTTGGAGAGGGTATGGCCCGTCCGACCGACTCGAACGAACAGCTCCTCTGTAGCTTCTGCGGCAAGTCCCAGCGGCAGGTCAAGAAGCTGATCGCAGGCCCCGGGGTCTACATCTGCGATGAGTGCATCGACCTCTGCAACGAGATCATCGACGAGGAGCTGACCGCTCCGCCGTCGTTCGACATCGAGAACCTCCCCAAGCCGCGGGAGATCTGCGACGTGCTCGACGAGTACGTCGTCGGCCAGGAGGAGTCCAAGCGCACGCTGTCGGTGGCGGTCTACAACCACTACAAGCGCGTCCAGATGATGCAGTCCGACGACTCGGACATCGAGCTGCAGAAGTCCAACATCCTGCTGCTCGGGCCGACGGGCTGCGGCAAGACGCTGCTGGCCCAGACGCTCGCACGGATCCTCAACGTCCCGTTCGCGATCGCCGACGCGACGGCGCTGACCGAGGCCGGCTACGTCGGGGAGGACGTCGAGAACATCCTCCTCAAGCTCATCCAGGCCGCCGACTACGACGTCAAGAAGGCCGAGACGGGCATCATCTACATCGACGAGGTCGACAAGATCGCGCGCAAGGCGGACAACCCGTCGATCACGCGCGACGTGTCGGGCGAGGGCGTCCAGCAGGCGCTCCTGAAGATCCTGGAGGGGACGACCGCCAGCGTCCCGCCGCAGGGCGGACGCAAGCACCCCCACCAGGAGTTCCTCACGATCGACACGACGAACGTCCTGTTCATCTGCGGCGGGGCATTCGCCAACCTCGACAAGGTCATCGAGCGGCGCATCGGCCACAACGGCGTCGGCTTCGGGGCGACCATCCCGTCACGCGAGGACAAGGACACGGGCGACGCCTTCGAGAAGTGCCTGCCCGAGGACCTCGTCAACTACGGCCTGATCCCGGAGTTCATCGGCCGCCTGCCGGTCGTCAGCGCGGTGCATCAGCTGTCGCGCGATGACCTCATCACGATCCTCACCGAGCCGCGCAACGCGCTGGTCAAGCAGTTCCAGCGGTTCTTCAGCTTCGACAACATCGAGCTGGTCTTCTCCGACGACTCGCTGACCTCGATCGCCGAGAAGGCGCTGGCGCGCGAGACGGGCGCCCGCGGCCTGCGGTCGATCATCGAGGAGGTGCTCCTCGAGGTGCAGTTCGAGCTGCCCTCGCGCCGCGACGTCAAGAAGTGCGTCGTGACCAAGGAGACCATCGAGCGCGGCCAGTCGCCGACGCTCGTCACCGAGGCGGCGCCCGACGAGGGCACCGGCGAGCGCGCGGCCGAGTCGGCCTGATGAGCGTGCGCCACCGGGCCTGCGGGTAACCGAGCCGTCATGCCGCGTCTTCTTCGCCGCGCCGCACCCTGGCTGGTCGTCTACGAGATGGGCCGGGCCGCCAAGGACCACTGGGACCACCTGGACCCGCGCGACCGCAACCGGCTCGCGGAGCTGGTGCGCCGGTCCAAGGGCCGGCCGCAGAACCTCTCGCGGTCCGAGCGCGACGAGTTCCGCCAGCTCGTGCGCCGCCTCGAGCTCCTGCGGCTCGGCGGGGCCATCGGCGGCGCCGCGATCGCCGGGCGCCGCGGGCGCCGCGGGCGCCGCGGGCACTAGCCGCCACCAACCGCCGGCCCAGGTGGCCGACGTACACTCTCGCGCTCCATGTCGAGCCTGCAGGACCGCACCCGCTTCGAGCCCGCCGAGGTCGAGCCGCGCATCGCGCAGCGCTGGCTGAGCTCGGGCCTCACGCACCCCGAGCCGGAGGGCACGGCCGACGAGAACTTCTCGATCGCGGTCCCCCCGCCGAACGTCACCGGGGTCCTGCACATGGGCCACGCGCTCAACGGCTCGATCCAGGACGCGCTGATCCGCTACCACCGCATGCGCGGGCAGCGGGCCAAGTGGATCCTCGGCACCGACCATGCCGGCATCGCCACCCAGAAGCAGGTCGAGCGGCTCCTGGAGGAGGAGGGCACCAGCCGCGAGGCGATCGGCCGGGAGGCGTTCGTCGAGCGCGTGTGGGAGTGGCGCGAGCGGTACGGGGGCGCCATCGTCGAGCAGTTCAAGCGCCTGGGCGCGTCGCTGGACTACGACGAGGAGCGCTTCACGCTCGACGAGGGCTACGCCCGCGCGGTCGTCGAGGTGTTCGTCGCGCTCTACGAGAAGGGCTACGTCTACCGCGACAACTACCTGGTCAACTGGGACCCGGGGAGCCGCTCGGCGATCAGCGACCTCGAGGTGGAGGAGCGCGAGGTAACCGACACGCTGTTCCACATCGCCTACCCGCTGTCGGACGGCAGTGGCGAGGTGGTCGTGGCCACCGTGCGCCCCGAGACGATGCTGGCCGACACGGCAATCGCGGTGAACCCCTCCGACGAGCGCTACCGCCACCTGGTCGGCAGGACGGCCGTTCTGCCGCTCGTGGGCCGCGAGCTGCCGATCATCGCCGACGACTACGTCAAGCCCGACTTCGGGTCCGGTGCGCTGAAGATCACCCCTGGCCACGACGCCAACGACTTCGAGATCGGCCGCCGCCACGGCCTGGAGGCGATCACGGTCATCGGCGAGGACGGGCTGATGACCCAGGACGCGGGGGAGCCCTACGCCGGCCTGCCCGTCGCCGAGGCCCAGCAGCGCGTCGTCACCGACCTGCGCGCGCAGGGCGTGCTGCGCGACAGCGAGCCCTACACGCACACGGTGCCGTTCTCGCATCGCTCCGGCTCGCGGATCGAGCCGCTCATCTCGCTGCAGTGGTTCATGCGCATGGACGAGCTCGCGCGCCCGGCGATCGACGTGGTCCGCGAGGGGCGCGTGCGCATCCATCCCGAGAGCCAGCGCAAGCGCTACCTGGACTGGCTGGAGAACATCCGCCCCTGGTGCATCTCGCGCCAGCTGTGGTGGGGCCACCAGCTGCCGGTCTGGTATCGCGGGGACGAGACCTACGTGGGCGCCCAGCCTCCGGAGGGGCAGGGCTGGGAGCGTGACCCCGACGTCCTGGACACGTGGTTCAGCTCGGCCCTGTGGCCGTTCGCCACGCTGGGCTGGCCTGAGCAGACGCCGCAGCTGCGGGCCTTCTATCCCACCGACGTGCTCTCCACCGCGCGCGACATCCTCTTCCTGTGGGTCGCACGCATGGTGATGATGGGCCTGGAGTTCACCGGCGAGGTGCCGTTCACCGACGTCAACGTGCACTCCGTCATCCAGGCCCCGGACGGGCGGCGGATGAGCAAGTCGCTGGGTACCGGCATCGACCCGCTGGACGAGATCGACAAGCACGGGGCCGACGCCGTGCGCTTCGGGCTGCTGGCGATGTCCTCCAGCCAGGACGTCCGCTACAGCGCCGAGAAGGTCGAGCAGGGGCAGGCGCTGGCCAACAAGCTCTTCAACGCGTCGCGCTTCATGCTCGGCCGGGTGCAGGAGGGCGTCGAGGCGGCTCCGCGCCCGCAGACGGTCGAGGACCGGTGGATCCTGTCGCGCCTGCAGCGCGTCGTGACCGCCACGTCGGACCGCATCGAGGCGTTCGACTTCTCCAAGGCGGCCCTGGGCCTCTACGACTTCGTCTACGGCGAGCTGTGCGACTGGTACCTCGAGCTCATCAAGGGCCGGGACTTCGACGCCGACCTGTCGGCGACCCTGCTGCACGTGCTGCGCCAGACGCTGGCCGTCGCGCACCCGATCATCCCGTTCGTCACCGAGGAGCTGTGGGAGCACGTTCCCGGGACGGAGGGCCTGCTGGCCGCCGGCCGCTTCCCGGCCTCCGCGGAGCTCGTCGATGCCGACGCCGAGGCAGCCGTGGCGGCGGTCGTCGAGGCGGTCACCGCGGTGCGCTCCTGGCGCAGCGACGCCGGCGTGCGCCCCGGTGAGGTGCTGCCCGCGCGCCTGGAGGCTTCGGGCTTCGGCGACGCCGCCGCGCTGGTGGCGCGCCTCGCGCGCCTGGACCTCGACGGTGGCCACGACGGCGAGCCGGCCGCGAGCATCGCGGTGTCGCAGGGCGTCATCGAGATCCTCCCCTCCGAGGCCGTCGACCTCGAGGAGGCGGGCCGCCGGCGGGAGGCCGAGCGCGAGCGCCTGCGCGGCGAGATCGCCCGGGCCGAGGGCAAGCTCGCCAACGACGGCTTCGTGGCCAAGGCGCCGCCGCAGCTCGTCGACGCCGAGCGCGCGAAGCTCGAGCGCCTGCGCGCCGAGCTGGAGGCCGTGTGACGTCTCCCGCGGCGCGCGGGGCGGGCTCGTGGTCGCTGGAGGACGCCGAGCGCTACCTGCTGTCGCTGGAGCTGTTCGGGATGCGCTTCGGCCTGGACCGGATGCGCCGCCTGACCACGGCGCTGGGCTCACCGCAGGAGCGCTTCGGCTCCATCCACGTCGTCGGCACCAACGGCAAGTCCTCGACCACGCGGATGACGGCGGGCATCCTGCAGCGCCACGGCCTGCGTACCGGCACGTACCTGTCGCCGCACCTTGTCTCCTTCACCGAGCGCATCCGCATCGACGACGCCGACGCGGCCGAGGACCGCTTCGCCGATGCCGTCGCCCGCGCCGCTCAGGCCGCCGCCAAGGTCGACCGCACCCTGGACGAGGACGACCGGGTGACCCAGTTCGAGGCGCTGACGGCCGCCGCCTACTGGCTGCTGGCCGACGCCGGGGTGGAGGCGGCCGTCATCGAGGCCGGTCTGGGCGGGCGCTACGACGCGACGAACGTCATCCCCTCGACCGTGCAGGTCCTGACGAACGTCGGCCTGGAGCACACGCGCTGGCTGGGCCCGACGGTCGCCGACATCGCCGCGGAGAAGCTCGCGGTCGTCCGGCCCGGCTCCACGCTGGTCGTCGGGGCCGGCCTGCATCCTGACGCCGCGGTGCTGGCCGAGCAGGTCTGCGCCGAGCGCGGGGCGCGGCTCGTGGTGGCCCCCGCCGACGCCGGCATCGAGACCATCGCGCTGGGCTCCTACCAGCGGCGCAACTTCGCCCTCGCCCGGGCCGCGGCCGAGGCCTACCTCGGGCGCCTGGCCGACGATGCCGTCCGGGCCGCGGCGGCGTCGACGCTCGTCCCGGGACGCTTCCAGGTCCTGCCCGCGGACGACGGGCAGGCCGTGACCGTGCTCGACGGCGCCCACAACCCCGGGGGGATGGCCGCGCTGGCGGAGTCGCTGGCCGGCTTCCTGGATGGCCGCCGGCTCGTGGCCGCCGTCTCGATCCTCGACGACAAGGACGCCGCCGGGATGCTGCGCGAGCTGCTCGGGCTCTGCGACGAGATCATCTTCTGCGCGAACTCGAACCCACGCGCGATGTCGCCCGCGACGCTGCAGTCGCTGGCGGGTCAGCTCGGCGGGCCGCTCGCGCGGACGGTGGCCGAGCCGCGGCGTGCCCTGGAGGCCGCGCGCGCGGCAGCAGGTCCCGGGGGGGTCGCGCTGGCGACGGGGTCGATCTACCTGATCGCCGACCTGCTGCGCCCCGAGGGGAGCGCCAAGGGGTCGATGCTGTGAACGAAGGTCCGTCGGTCCCCGCCATGATCGCCCTCGTGGCGGTCATCGTCGCCCTCGTGATCCTGGTCTTCTTCGGCCTCGGCTACCTGTTCGGGCGCGTGTTCCTGTAGCCGGGCACTGATCCAGGATGCCTAGGGGCGGCTGTCCAGCCACTCGGGCGGGTAGCCTGTCTCGACCAATGCTGCTCTTGGGCGTCTTCGGCATCAACAGCAAGGGCCTGGATACGGCCATCAAGTTGCTGATCCTCGTGCTCGTGATCGTGTGGCTGGCGCTCGTCTACTACACGTACGCCGATGCCCGCCGCCGGATTGCCGACTCGATGCTCGTCGCCTGCGCGACGGCCGCGGCGCTGTTCCCGTTCGTCGGCACGGTCGTCTACATGATCGTCCGCCCGCCGGAGTTCCTCGAGGACGTCCGCGAGCGCGAGCTGGAGATGCAGGCCGCCGAGGCGCGCCTGCACAGCTCCAGCTACCACCTGTGCCCGCATTGCGACTTCGAGGTGGAGCGGGACTTCCTGCGCTGCCCGTCGTGCTTGCGCAAGCTCAAGGACCCGTGCGTCAACTGCTCCAGGCCGCTTGACCCCGAGTGGAAGATCTGCCCGTTCTGCGAGGCGGAGGTCCCGGGCAAGACGCCCGCTCCACGCCGCCGCCGGCGTCGCCACGTCGACCCAGAGCAGACCGCGTCCTTCGACGCGCCGCCGTCTTAGTACTCACCGACACCCCTCCCAAGGAGACCCAGTGGACCGGACCCTCATCCTGGTCAAGCCGGACGCGTTCGCGCGCAGCCTCACCGGTGAGATCATCGCCCGCTTCGAGCGCAAGGGCCTGAAGATCGCCGCGCTCAAGCTCATGA
>JAOPZW010000139.1 GCA_025963905.1 Solirubrobacterales bacterium
GCCAGCAGCTCACCGGGGCCAAGACGCAGATCGACAAGGCCTCGGAGATCGTCGGCACGATGAGCGACCGCGTGCGCGCGCACCTCGAGGAGATCGCCGCGCTCGTCGCCGAGGCCGGCGAGCACCCCGGCGCGGCTGCAGCGTGAACGCGCCGGTCGCGCGCCGGGTGACCATCCACGGCGCCGTCCAGGGCGTCTTCTTCCGCGAGACGACCCGCCGCCGCGCCGAGCAGCGCGGCGTCCGCGGCTGGGTCGCCAACCGCCCCGACGGCACCGTCGAGGCGCACTTCGAGGGTGACGCCGACGCCGTCGAGGCCCTCGTCCACTTCGCCGGCGAGGGCCCCCGCGGTGCCACGGTCGAGCGCGTAGACGTCCGCGACGCCGACCCCGAAGGGCTCGCTGGCTTCGACGTGCGGTAAGGGTGCCGGTCGTGTCCGCCGACGCCTCCGGCCGGTAGGCTCGGCGGAGTCCGGATTCACGGTTCTGCGAAGAGTGCGGAGCGTCGGGGGTCGCCTCCCCCGTCATGTGGCGCTCCCCACGCGCCCGCTGGGACGAGTACCTGACGGCCTACGCGCGCAGCGCCCGTTCGAACGCCTCGCGGGCGGCGTCGCCGTGCACCGCGAAGACGACGCGCTCGAGCCGGCTGCCCGAGAGCAGGTGGCGGCGCACCTCGTCGATCTCGATCGCGGCGGCCTCATCGACGGGGAAGCCGCCCACGCCGGTGCCGAAGGCGACGAGCGCCAGCGATCGCGCGCCGAGCTCCTCGGCCTTCCACAGCGTCGCCGCCGTCGCACGGCGGATCACGTCCGCGCTGGTGACGAGATCCATCTCCATCGTGGCGGCGTGGATGACCCACCGCGCGGGGAGGTCGCCGCCGCCGGTCTCGACCGCGTCGCCGAGCGCGATCGGGCCCTTGCGATCGCTCTCCTCCTGGATCGATGGCCCGCCGGCCCGGCTGATCGCCCCCGCGACTCCGCCACCGTGGCGCAGCTGCGTGTTCGCCGCGTTGGCGATCGCGTCGACCTCGAGGGTCGTGATGTCGACATCGAGGACCTCGATCACGCCAGGGACCCTACGCTCGTGGCGGATGCGGCGTTCGCGGTGCCGCCGTACTGTTTGGTGCGGGCATGCCGGAGAGCCCCCGAGCACCGATCGTCCACCGGAGGAGGCACACATGAGGCTCAGCGCACGCAACCAGCTTCGTGGGACCGTCCGCAGCATCAACCAGGGCGCTGCGATCGCCAACGTAGAGCTGGACGTCCGGGGTCAGCGGATCATCGCGTCCGTCACCGTCGAAGCGGTCAAGGAGCTCGCGCTGGCCGAAGGCAAAGAGGTGACCGCGGTCATCAAGGCCTCCGACGTGATCCTCGCGACCGACTGATCCAGGCGTACCGATGACCATGCGACGTTGGACCACCGTCGTGATCGCGGGCGCCGTCGTCCTGGCTGCCTGCGGCGGCGAGGATGCGGGCTCGATGACAGCATCCACCGGCGTCAGCACACGGACCGCGGCAACCGCGCCCACGGCCGGCGCCGGCGCGGCTCGGCGCGCGGGGGTCGCCGAGAAGACGATCGCCACCGGGCTCGACGTTCCGTGGGGCATCGCGTTCCTGCCCGACCGCGACGCCCTGGTCAGCGAGCGCAACAGCGGCCGCATCCTGCGCATCCCCCTGGGCGGCGGCGCGGGCCGCATCGTCATGCGCGTCCCCGGGGTCGACACCTCGGGCACGTCCGAGGGCGGCCTGCTCGGCCTGGCGGTGTCGCCGGCCTATGCTCGCGACCACTGGGTGTACGCCTACCTGACGACGTCCAGCGACAACCGCATCGTCCGCTTCCACCTCGGGGGCCCCGTCCACCCGATCCTCACCGGCCTGGGCCGGGGCGACATCCACAACGGCGGGCGGATCGCGTTCGGTCCCGACGGCAAGCTCTACGCCGGCGTCGGCGAGACCGGCGACGGCGCGCTGGCGCAGGACCGTACCTCGCTCAACGGGAAGATCCTGCGGATGAACCCCGACGGAAGCGTCCCGGCCGGCAACCCGTTCGGGCGGTCGCTCGTCTGGTCCTACGGGCACCGCAACGTCCAGGGCCTCGCTTGGGATTCCGCCGGGCGCCTGTGGGCCACCGAGTTCGGCCAGAACCGCTTCGACGAGGTCAACCTGATCCGCGCCGGGCGCAACTACGGGTGGCCCGACGTCGAGGGCATCGGCCCCACCGACGGCGGCAAATACACGAACCCGCTCGTAACGTGGCCGACCTCGGAGGCGTCGCCCAGCGGCGCGGCGATCGCTGGGAGCACCATGTACCTCGGCGCGCTCCAGGGCCAGGACGTGCTGCGCGTGCGCCTGCACGGTACGCAGGCGACCAAGGCCACGCCGCTCCTGCAGGGACGCTACGGACGGATCCGGACCGTCGTCTCCGCCCCCGACGGCTCACTCTGGATCACGACCTCCAACCGCGACGGCCGCGGCAGCCCACGCGCCGGAGACGACCGGATCATCAGGATCCACCCGAGCTAGCCGGCGCCACTCACCGACCGCAGAAGGCGGCTGAGCCCCGATTCGGCGTGGCTGACGGCGCACGCCGGCGGGGGACAGTCCGAACGGACGGCCCCCGCAAGGCGGGTGCCGTCAGGCGCGCCGAGGCGGCGCTCAGGCGACTTCCGCCGGCTCGTCGCGGCCCTGCAGGCGATCGCGCCCGCGTTGCACCGCGGCGATGAACTTCGAGAGGTTGACCTCGAGCGTGTTGAGGATCTCGTCGGCGTAGTCCTCGGCGCCGAGGCGGATCTCGCGCTCTCGGGCGCGGGCGTCCTCGATGATGTCCTCGGCGGCGCGCTCGGCCTGCTTGGTGACCTCTTCGTCACCGATCAGCTGGTTCTGCTTCTCGCGCGCTTCCTTGATGATCCGCTCGGACTCGCGCTTGGCCTCGG
>JAOPZW010000219.1 GCA_025963905.1 Solirubrobacterales bacterium
ACATGCCGATCGAGTTCGAGCCGCCGCCGACGCAGGCGATCGCGCGGTCGGGCAGCCGGCCGGTGCGCTCGAGCAGCTGGGCGCGCGCCTCGTCGCCGATGACCCGCTGCAGCTCGCGCACGATCGCGGGATACGGCGCCGGGCCCACGGCCGAGCCGATGATGTAGTGCGTCGTCGCGACGTTGGTGACCCAGTCGCGGATCGCCTCCGAGACGGCCTCCTTGAGGGTGCGCGCCCCGGCCTCGACGGGGACGACGCTCGCCCCGAGGAGCTCCATGCGCTGCACGTTGGGCCGCTGGCGGCGGATGTCCTCGGCGCCCATGTACACGATGCACTCGAGGTCCAGGAGCGCGCACGCCGTGGCCGACGCGACGCCGTGCTGGCCGGCGCCCGTCTCGGCGATGATGCGGCGCTTGCCCATGCGCTTGGCCAGCAGCGCCTGGCCGAGCGCGTTGTTGAGCTTGTGCGACCCCGTGTGCATGAGGTCCTCGCGCTTGAGCCACACCTCGCGCCCGGCGGCCTCGCTCAGGCGCTCGGCGAGGTACAGCGGCGTCGGGCGCCCGGCGTAGTCGCGCAGGAGGACCGCGAGCTCCTCGCCGTAGCCCGGGTCGCGGCGGGCGGCCAGCCAGGCGGTCTCGAGCTCGGCCAGAGCCGGCATGAGGGTCTCCGGGACGTACTGGCCCCCGTAGGGCCCGAATCGGTGCTCGATGCCCCCTGGGGCGATCGCCATCACACGACCTCGCTCTGCTCGCGGTCGGCAGCCTCGTGCACGGCGGCGGCGAAGGCCCGCAGCTTCTCGGGGTCCTTGACGCCGGGCCGCGCCTCCGTCCCGCTGGCCGTGTCGACCGCGAACGGCCGTACGGCCTCGATGGCGGCTCCGACGTTGGCAGGAGTGAGGCCGCCGCTGAGGATCAGGGGCACGGTGGACCCGTGCTGGGCGGCGAGCTCCCAGTCGAAGGTCTCCCCCGTCCCGCCACGCCGGCCGGGCACGTACGCGTCGAGCAGATGGAAGTCGGTGTGGAAGGCGCTCAGCGAGGCGACGTCGGCCCGCGTGCGGATCGGGCGCGCCTTGATGACCTTCGCGCCGGTGCGCCGGGCGATCTCGGCGCAATAGGCCGGTCCCTCGTCGCCGTGGAGCTGGGCCATGGTCAGGCCCGTGCCGTCGATGATCCCCGTCACCTCGTCCAGCGGCGCGTTGACGAAGACGCCGGCGATCTCGGCCTGGCGATGCAGCGTGGAGGCGATCCGCTCGGCCGCGGCGAGCGAGCAGCGGCGCGGCGATCCGGGCCACAGGATCACTCCCACCGCGAACGCGCCCACCTCGACGGCGTGCTGCGCGTCGTCGAGGCTGGTGATGCCGCAGATCTTGAAGCGAGGCCGGGGGGAAGGCACCTCGCCATCGTAGGTGGTCAGCCGCCAGAACCCCGGCTGAGCCTGGCTAGGGCTGCCCCGGGAGGATCTGCGTCGGGCGGTTGGCGAGCGTGACCTGGACCGACTTCCGCTTGCCGGCCCGGAGGATCGTGAGCGTGACCTTGTCCCCCTGCTTCTTGGCGGTGACGGCGTTGGACACGTCGTCCTTGCTCACGACCTTCTTACCGTCGATCGCGGTGATGATGTCGCCGCCGAGCTGGATCTGCTGGCCGTTGAGCTGGGCCTGGATGTCGCCGGCCCTGATGCCGGCGCCGGCGGCGGGGCTTCCGGGCTGGACGCTCTGGACGAGCGCCCCGTGGGCGACGGGCAGGTTGAGGTCCGACAGGGAGCTGTCGATGGTGATCGAGCTGATCCCGAGGTAGCCGCGCTCGACGCGCCCGGACTTCTTGAGCTGGGGGACGATGCGCTTGGCGGTGTCGATCGGCACGGCGAAGCCGATGCCGACGTTGCCGCCGCCCTGCGTGCCGCCGGTCTCGATCTGCGAGTTCACGCCGATCACGCGGCCGGCGGCGTCGATGAGGGGGCCTCCGGAGTTGCCGGGATTGATCGCCGCGTCGGTCTGGATGACGCCGTCGATGGTGAAGCCGTCGGGCGCCTGGATGGTGCGCCTGGTGGCAGAGACGACGCCGGTCGTCAGCGTGCGCTCGAGGCCGAACGGATTGCCGATCGCGATCGTCGGGTCGCCGACCTGCACCGTGGTCGAGTCGCCCAGCCGCAGCGGGCGCAGGGCGAGGCCCCCGGGATCGACCTTGAGCACCGCGAGGTCGGTGGACTCGTCCTTCCCCACCACCTTGGCGGTGACGGTCTTGTTGTTCTGGAACTGGACCGTGACCTTGGTCGCTCCGTTGACCACGTGGGCGTTCGTGAGGATGGTGCCGTCCGCCGCGGTGACGAAGCCCGAGCCCGTGGCCTCGCCGCGGCGCTCCTGCGGCAGCCCGAAGTCGAACGGGGTCTGGGTCTTCTGGACCACCTGGGAGCGGACGAACACGACGCCGGGGGCGTCCTGCTTGTAGATGTCGCGCGCGGTGAGCGCGGTGCCGGCCTTCGCGTCGGCGACCGCCGCGAGCGGCGCCTGCTGGACGACCGTCGTCGTGTGCCCCCCGCCGAGATCGAACGCTTCGACGACGCCGACCGCGGCCCCGCAGCCCACGACCGCCGAGGCGAGCCCGACCGGGAGGATGTTCCTGTTCATGCCGGAAGCGTGCGTAGCCTTGTTGAAGGCGCTCTAAAGGAGCGTTCAGAGTTCCTAAAGAGCCTCGGGCTCGGCGCCCGCGAGGCGCGTGAGCTCGCGGCACGCGGCCTCGGGATCGGGCGCGCGCATGAGCGTCTCCCCGATGAGCACCGCGTCGACGCCGACGCGCTCGAGGTCGTCGAGCTGCTCGCGCGTGTGGAAGCCCGACTCGGACACCACGGTCTTGCCCGCGGGGACGTCGGCCAGGAGCTCGTAGGTGCGCTCGACGTCGACCGAGAAGTCGGTCAGGTCGCGGTTGTTGATGCCGATGACGTCGGCCTCGACGACCTCCAGCGCGCACGCCAGCTCCGGCTCGTCGTGCACCTCCACCACGACGTCGAGGTCGAGCGCGAGCGCCTCGCGATGCAGCGCGGCGAGCTCGGGGCCGCTCAGGGCAGCGACGATCAGCAGTATCGCGTCGGCGCCGGCGACCGCGGACTCGTAGATCTGGTAGGGGTCGACGATGAAGTCCTTGCGCAGGATCGGCAGGACGCTGGCCGCGCGCGCCTCGCGCAGGTCGTCCAGCGAGCCGCCGAAGTTCGGCCCCTCGGTGAGCACCGACACCGCCGCTGCGCCGCCGCGCTCGTAGGCCTGCACGATGTCGGTCACCGTCGCGCCGGCACGGATCTCGCCCGCGCTGGGCGAGCGGCGCTTGTGCTCGGCGATCACCGATACGCCGGGCCGCGTGAGCGCCTCGGAGAACGGGCGGTCGTCGCGGCCCTCGAGCCGGCGCTCGAGCTCGGCGAGCGGCACCTCCCGGCGCCGGCGCGCGACCGCGTCGCGCGTGGAGTCGACGATGCGGTCGAGCACGCTCATGGCGCGAGCTCCCGGCTGAGGGCGACGTACGCCTCGAGCGTCCGCCGCGCGGCGCCCGAGTCGACCGCCTCGGCGGCGGCCTCGACGCCGGCTGCGATCGACACCGCGCGACCGCCCGCGTAGATCGCGGCGCCGGCGTTGAGGAGCGCCAGGTCGCGGTGGGCCCCCGGCTCGCCGGCCAGGATCGCGCGGGTGACGGCCGCGTTGCGCTGCGGCGTGCCGCCGGTTACCGCGCCCGGGTCTGCGGTCGGCAGTCCCGCGTCGCCCGGCTCCACGACGTAGCGCTCGATCTCCTCGCCGTTGACCTCGACCACATGAGTGGGCGCCGACGTGCTCATCTCGTCCAGGCCATCCTCGCTGGACACTAGCAACGCCCGGTCGACCCCCAGGCGGGCCAGCGCTCCGGCCATCGTGGGCAGGAAGCGCCCGTCGGAGACGCCGATGAGCTGGCGGCGCGCCCCGGCCGGGTTGGTCAGCGGGCCGAGGAAGTTGAAGATCGTGCGCACCGCGAGCTCCTTGCGCACCGGGATGACGAAGCGCGTGGCCTGATGGTGGGCCGGGGCGAACATGAACCCGAAGCCGGCCTCGTCGATGCAGCGCCCGACCGCCGCCGGTCCCAGGTCGATCCGCGCCCCGAGCGCCTCGAGCACGTCGGCGGAGCCGCTGAGGCCGGTGGCGGAGCGGTTGCCGTGCTTGGCCAGCGCGCAGCCGGCGCCCGCGGCGATGAGCGCGGCGGTCGTCGAGACGTTGAACGTCGGGCGCCCGCCGCCGGTGCCCGACGTGTCGACGAGGTCGTCGCGGACCGTGCGCACCGGCTCGGCGAGCGAGCGCATCGTCGCCGCCAGTCCCGCGATCTCGTCGACCGTCTCGCCCTTGGTCCGCAGCGCGATGAGGAAGGCGGCGATCTGCGTCTCCGAGGCGTTGCCGCCCATGATCTGACCGAGGACCTCCCCGGTCGCCCGCTGGGACAGGTCCTCGCCGGAGGCGATCGCGTCGATCGCCCGGGTGATCACGTCGTTGGGCATCAGCGCAGGAAGTTCGCCAGCAGGCGCTTGCCCGAGTCCGTCAGCACCGACTCGGGATGGAACTGCACGCCCTCGGCCGGCAGCTCGCGGTGGCGGATCGCCATGACGACCCCGCCTCCGTGCGCGGAGACCTCGAAGGAGGCCGGCACGTCGGCGTCGACGACGAGCGAGTGGTAGCGGCCCACGGTGAGCGGGGATTCGAGGCCGGCGAAGATCGTCCTTCCGTCGTGCTCGATGGTCGTCGTCTTGCCGTGCACGGGGACGTGGCGGACGACGCGGCCTCCGAACGCCTGCGCGAGCGACTGGTGGCCCAGGCAGACGCCCAGCGTCCGCACGCCGGCCTCGGGGAAGCGCCGCACGACCTCGAGCGAGATCCCGGCCTCGTTGGGGGTGCACGGGCCGGGCGACACGACGACCCGGTCATAGCCGCCCTCGAGGAGCCGGTCGACCTCGGCGGCGTCGTTGCGCACGACCTCGAGCTCGGCCCCCAGCTCCCCCAGGTACTGCACGAGGTTGTAGGTGAACGAGTCGTAGTTGTCGACGACGAGGACCCGGCGCATGGCGCTCATGCCCAGTCGGGCTGCTCCAGCGCCAGCTCGATCGCGCGCAGCACGCCCCGCGCCTTCGCCTCGGACTCGGCGAACTCGTAGTCGGGGCGAGCGTCGGCGACGGTGCCGCCGCCCGCCTGCACATGGGCGACGCCGTCCTTGATGACGACGGTCCGGATGTGGATGCACGTGTCGAGGTCGCCGGTGTAGCTCAGGTAGCCGATCGCGCCGCCGTAGCCGCCGCGCTTGACGGGCTCGAGCTCGTCGATGATCTGCATCGCCCGCACCTTCGGCGCCCCCGACAGCGTCCCGGCCGGCAGGACCGAGCGCAGCGCCTCCATCGGACCGATCTCGTCGCGGAGCGTCCCCGACACGCTGGACACGATGTGCATCACGTGCGAGTACGTCTCGATCGCCATGAAGGTGTCGACCTGCACGCTGCCGTACTCGCACACCCGCCCGAGGTCGTTGCGCCCGAGGTCGACGAGCATGACGTGCTCGGCGCGCTCCTTCTCGTCCTCGAGCAGCCCCTCGGCGATCACGACGTCCTCGGCGGCGTCGGCACCGCGCGGGCGCGTGCCGGCGATCGGCCGGGTCGCGACGTGGCGGCCGCTGACGGTGAGCAGCGGCTCGGGGCTCGCGCCTGCCACCTGGAAGTCCAGGAAGTCCAGGAAGTACATGTACGGGCTGGGGTTCACGACGCGCAGCCCGCGGTAGATCGAGAACGGGTCGGCGTCCAGCGGGGCGCTCCAGCGCTGCGAGGGGACGACCTGGAAGGCGTCGCCGGCGTGGACGTACTCGATGATCCGCGCGACCATCGCCTCGAAGGACTCGCGCGGCATGTTCGACGAGAACACCGGGCGCGGGCGGGCGGGCGTGGGACGCACCGCGGGCACCGGGCCGGCCAGCAGCCGCCGCGCCTTGGCGATCGTGGCGCGCGCGTCGGCGTACGCGGCGTCGAGGTCCCCGTCCTCGGCGTACACGTTGACGAGCACGGTGATCGTGTGCTTGAGGTGGTCGAACGCGACCAGGACGTCGGAGAGCATGAGCGCCATGTCCGGCAGCCCGATCGCATCGGGGTTGGGCTCGCCCAGCGGCTCGACGGTGCGCACGAGGTCATAGCCGAAGAAGCCGACCGCGCCGCCCGCGAACGGCGGCAGATCGGCCAGCGGCGCCTGCGAGTAGCGGCGGACCTCCGCTTCGGCCACGGCATAGGGGTCGCCCTCGTCGCCCAGCGACCAGCGGACGACCTTGCGCGGGCGCACCCCGATGAAGCTGAAGCGCCCCACGCGCTGGCCCTGCTCGGCCGATTCCAGCAGGAAGGCGGGGAACTCGGGATCGCTGCCGCGAAGCTTCAGGAAGGCCGACACCGGCGTCTCGAGGTCGTCGATGAAGGTGTGGCGCAGCGGGACGAGGTTGTGCTCGCGGGCCAGCGCGCGGACCTCGTCGAGCGAGGGCTCGACGTGCAGGGCGTCCTCAGCCGCGACGGCCATTGAGGACCTCCTCGGCGTCGCCCAGCGACCGGCCGCGGCTGTGGAGCAGCACCGTCAGGTGATACAGGACGTCGGCCGCCTCGGAGTCGACGCGATCGTCGCTCTCGTCGCGTGCCGCGCGCGCGACCTCCTCGGCCTCCTCCTCGACCTTCGCGCCGATGCGCGGCGGGTCGTCGAGCAGCTCGACGGTGTAGGAGCCCTCCGGGCGCTCGCGGGCGCGCTGGGCCAGCGTGCGCTCGAGGGCGGGCAGCGCCTCGTGCGGGGCGGGCGGATCGAGCTCGCCGTGGTGGAAGCAGGTGCGCTCGCCGGTGTGGCACGCCGGGCCCGCGGGCTCGACGAGGGCGAGCAGCGCGTCGCCGTCGCAGTCCTGACGCAGGGCGCGGACGCGCTGGACGTTGCCCGAGGTCGCGCCCTTGTGCCACGGCTCGCTGCGCGAGCGGCTCCACAGGTGCAGCTCGCCGCTGGCGCGCGTGCGCGCAACGGCCTCCGCGTCGGCGTAGGCCAGGGTCAGGACCTCCCCGGTGCGCCAGTCCTGCACGACGACCGGGACGAGTCCGCGCTCGTCATAGGCGATCTCCACGGTGGGGGATTCTGACGCAGTCGCGAGATGAGCCGTGTCGCGACCCCGCAACGTGGGTCGAACGGTCTCGCGGCCGCGACACGACTCATCTAGACCGGGGCGCGCGCGCCCTCGAGCAACGGTCGCAGCTCACCCGCCGGAACCGGCCGGGCCAGCAGGAAGCCCTGTGCCAGGCGGCAGCCGCGCTCGACCAGGAAGGAGCGCTGCTCCTCCGTCTCGATGCCCTCCACCACGACATCCATCCCCAGGGCCGTGCCCAGGTCGAGGATCGCGGTGATGACGGCCGAGGCGTCCTCGCGCTCGGGGACCTCGGCGAGGAACTGGCGCTCCACCTTGAGGATGTGGACGGGCAGCTCGCGCAGCCGGCTGAGCGACGAGTAGCCCGCGCCGAAGTCGTCGATCGCCACGCGGATGCCGCCCGCGGCGAGCTCGCCCATCAGCGGCTCGGTGCGCACGGACTGGCTCATCGCGGCCGTCTCGGTGATCTCGGCGATCATCCGCGAGGGGTCGAGCCCGTGGCGGGCTATCCGCTCGAGCAGCCGCTCGGCGAAGTCGGGGCGGCGCAGCTCGCGCGGGGACACGTTGAGCGTCACCACCGGATCCAGCCCGTCGGCCTGCCAGGCCAAGCGCTGGCGGCACACGGCCTCGGCGACCCACTCGCCGAGGCGGTCGATCAGCCCGGTCTCCTCCGCCACGCCGATGAACTCCACCGGCGGAATCCGCCCGCGCTGGGGGTCCTCCCAGCGGATGAGCGCCTCGAGCGCGTACAGGGACCCGTCCACCGGCGACATGATCGGCTGCCAGTGCAGCACGAACTCGTCGTCGACGATCGCCCGTCGCAGCCTGGTCGTCATGGACAGGCGCTCGATCGGCTTGGCCTCGTCGGCGGCGACGTAGTGGCGCACGCCCGCGCGGCCGGCGGACTTCGCCTGGTACATCGCCTGGTCGGCATGGCGCAGCAGCGTGTCGGCGTCGCTCGCGTCCGCCGGATAGATGCTGATCCCGATCGAGGCGCCCAGGTGGAACTCCGCTCCGCGCAGCTCGAACGGCTCGGAGACGGCGCTGAGCAGGCCCTCGGCGGCGGCCACCGCCACGTGCGACGGGTCGCGCTCGATGTCGGCGATGAGCAGGAGGAACTCGTCGCCGCCGTGGCGCGCGAGGAGGTCGGAGGCGCGACGCCTGCGCCGCAGCCGGGTGGCGAGCTGGTGCAGCAGCTCGTCGCCGGCGGCGTGGCCGAACGAGTCGTTGACGAGCTTGAAGTCGTCGAGGTCCAGGTAGAGCAGCGCGACCGACTGCTCGTTGCGCCGGGCGCGCGCGAGGGCGAGCTCCAGATGCTCCTGCAGCAGCGCCCGGTTGGGCAGGTCGGTGAGGCTGTCGTGGTAGGCCAGGTGGACGACCTGCTCCTCGGCGCGCCGGCGATCCGTGACGTCGACCCCGGAGCTGAGCGTCGCGTTGACCGCTCCGCCGTCGCCCTGCAGCAGGGTGTTGTGCCAGGCGATGGTGCGCGTCGTCCCGTTGCGCGTGAGCACGCGGTTCTCGACGGCCTCGACCGCGGCCGTGAGCTCGCCGCGCATGAGCCGCGTGAACGCGTCGCGGACCTCCTCGCGCTCCTCGGCGGGGATGCACGTCTCGAACCAGTCGCGCCCCACCAGGTCCCCGTCGCGATAGCCCAGCAGCTCGTGACCGGTGCGGTTGAGCAGCACGACCCTGGCCTCCGGGTCGAGCACCACGATCAGCGTCCCGGCGACGTCGAGGTAGGTCTGGGCCCGGTCGCGCTCGTCGCGGAGGGCGCTCTCGGCCGTGCGCAGCGAGGTGATGTCCAGCAGGACGCCCTGCGTGAACTGGGGCACGCCCGCCTCGTCGCGGACGATGTTGTCGCGCTCCCAGACGTAGAGCTCGCGGCCGTCGGCCGAGATCATCCGGAACTCGCAGTCGAACTCGACCTGCTCGCGGAACACGCGGGCCGTCTCGGCCACGACGCGGTCGCGATCGCCTGGGTGCACGACGCGGGTCCACAGGTGCGGATCCTCGACGAAGGCCGCGGCCGGGTGGCCCAGGAGCGCCTCGATCTGCGGGCTGACGTAGCGCATCGTGCCGAGCTCGTCGAAGTCGGCGACGTAGGTGACTGCGGGGATCTGCTCGACGAGCTCCCGGTAGCGCGTCTCGGCCTCCGCCAGGCCCTCGAGGAGGCGCTCGTTGTCCGCGCGCACGGCGCGCAGGCGGTCGCGCGCCTCGACGCGCTCGGTGGCGTCGTCGACGACGCCCACCACGTGCGTGATCGCCCCGGCGTCGTCGCGGACGGGCGAGAGCGTGAGGTCGTTCCAGAACGGCCGCCCGTCGCGGCGGTAGTTGCGGATGGTCACCTGGCAGCCGCGACCCTCGCGCAGCGCCTCGGAGATCTGTGCGACGACGTCGGGATCGGTGTCCGGGCCCTGGAGGATGGCGCAGCTCTGACCCAGGATCTGGCGCGCCTCCCAGCCCGTGAGCCGCTCCCAGGCCGGATTGACGTAGACGATCGGGAACCCGTGCTGCGAGGCGTCCCCGATGACGATCCCGTTGCCCGCCGACGCCAGCGCGTGATCGCGCAGATGCAGAGCGGCGGTCGCCTGGCGAGCCGCCCGGCGGGTGTCCGCGAGATCCAGCTCGCGCCGCACGCCGACGCCGATCTCCTCGGCCGGCTGGTCGGGGGAGAGCGCGAGCACGCCGGTGGCCGCGTCGGTCAGCCCGGCCGGGTCGCGCGAGAAGACGACGACGGGAACCTCGCGGTCGGCGCTGCGCACGCGCGCGACGACATCGCGTTCGTCGAGCCCGCCGCCGGGGGCGCAGAGGATGAGGTCCCATTCGACGTCGGCCTCGCTCAGCACGCGCGCGAGGTCGTCGGTGGTCTCGATCCGCCGCGAGCCGACCGGGATCCCGGCGCTGATCAGGGCGCGCGTGACCTCACCGGCGTCGGCCGGAGTTGACGCGATCACGAGCGTGCGCAGCGGGGCGTCCATGACAAGGGGAGTGCCGGACCGGACGCCCGTCCATCGACGACCGTCCCAGGCGAGTCTAGAGCCCGTCTCGGTAGGTCGCGGCCGCCACCGAGACGGACCCTCAGGCTCGGACGCCGTCGGCCGCGTAAACGGGATGGGCCTGGTCGAGGTACCAGCCGAAGGCGCGGTCCACCAGCGGCTGGGGAGCCAGTGCGCGCAGCAGGCCGGTGAGGACCCTCGGCGGCAGGGCGGGCAGCAGGCGCTGGAGTCGGAGCGCCCGGCGGTATGCGGGCGCATGGGCATCGTGGAAGGCGGCGTAGCGGGCCAGCGCCGCGTCGCGGTCGGC
Source organism: Solirubrobacterales bacterium (assembly GCA_025963905.1). Taxonomy (GTDB): domain Bacteria; phylum Actinomycetota; class Thermoleophilia; order Solirubrobacterales; family Solirubrobacteraceae; genus JAOPZW01. The sequence continues at coordinate 10,446 of JAOPZW010000219.1, forward strand.
CGCGCCCGTCACGACGGCCCGCAGCTCGCGGCCGCAGGCGATGCCGAAGTAGAACGCGGTCCGGATCCCCTCGCCCGACAGCGGGAAGCAGTGCCCCGCGCTGTCCCCGGCGAAGAACACGTTGCCGGCGATCGCGGGCCGCAGCCGGTGCGGGAACCAGTTGCCCTGGTAGCGCACGGCGTCGACCGAGAGCCGCTCGGCGAGCGCCCGCGTCGGCTCCTTGACGTGGTCGCGCGGCTCGTAGGAGCCCACGCCGATCCGCGCCTCGCCACCGGCGGGCACGCGCCAGGCGTAGCCCCGGCGCGCCAGCGAGCGCTCCACCCAGACGTCCAGGGCCCCCTCCCCGGCCGTCGGGGCGACGTGGGGATGGACCTCCAGTCCCCGGCTCAGCGGCGCCGCGGGCGGCTGGTAGCCGGGCCGGTCGAGGACGCGGCGCCAGCCGAGCGCGTCGACCACCAGCGGGGCACGCACGTCGCCGCGGTCGGTCCGGACCACGTGGTCGGGATCGGCGGGATCGCCGTCCTCCGCGAGCCCCTCGACCTTGGCGGTCTCGAAGCGCGCGTGCCCGGCCTGGGCCCACAGCCCGTGGCACAGCTCGGCGTAGTCGAAGGCCGACCAACTCCACGGCAGCCGGTAGCGCACGCTGCCGTGCGGGGTCGTGAACGTCATGTCGGGGAGCTCCTGGCGGATCGAGGCGGTGACGCCCATCGCCTCCAGCCACGGCGTCGGCGCCGCGCAGGCGGACGTCGCCCGCTCGCCGATCTCGTAGCGGTCGAGCACCAGGACCTCGGCGCCGGCGCCCGCCAGCTCGCGCGCGACCGCGAGGCCGGCGAAGCTCGCGCCGCACACCAGCACGTCGGCGCGCTCACCGCCCAGGGGCGTGCGCTGATCCCCGCGCTTGGTGGCCCGCAGCGTCACCGGCCGCCCGTGCCGATCAGGGCGCGCCCGGCCGCGCCGGCGGTCTCCCACGGCTCCAGGCGCGCCGGCCGGCACAGGACGTCGAAGCCGTTGCGCTCCACGCGGTCGAGCACGCGCCCGTAGATGGAGCGCGCCATCCGCACGCCGGTGCGCATCGACGGGCTCAGCGACGCCGCGACGCCGGCGGTGTCGGCGAACAGCGTCCGGGCGCGGGCGACCTCTCGCGCCACGCGCTCGCGGAAGCCGTCGGTCGCCGCGCCGTCGCGCAGATCGGCCTCCGGGATGCCCGGGAGGTACACGCGGTCGAGCTCCCAGTCGAGCGGGACGTCGCGGATGAAGTTCGTCAGCTGGAAGGCGACGCCCAGGCGGGCGACGTCCTCGTGGGTGCCGTCGGGCGCCCCGAGCAGGGGCGCCATGATCCGCCCCACCGTCGCGGCGCTGCCGTCCATGTAGTGGTCCAGCGCCTCACGCGAGCGGATGCGCACCGGCTCCGCGCAGTCGAGGCGCATCGAGTCCATGTACCGGGGTACGAGGTGCAGCGGAAGGCCGTGGCGCGCACCCGCATGGACGAGCGCCGCGATCACCGGATGCTCGGAGCGACCGGTGGCCAGCCCGGCCTCGAGCTCGGCCTGCCAGGCGTCCAGCGCGGCGCGGCGGGCGGGCGCCCCGGCGGGGCGAGCGGGCCCGTCGGCGATCTCGTCGGCGCCGCGGACGAAGCCGTAGACCGCGTGCACGGCGGGGCGCACCTCGCGCGGCAGGCAGCGCGTCGCCCAGTAATACGTGGGATCGTGGCGGCGCTGCAGGCGCCGGCAGGTCCGGTAGGACTCCACCACACGACGATCTCCCATCCCGGTCACGTTCACGGACACTACGGGGTACGTACCGCACACGGATGACCTCCATGCTGCATCGGGAGCTGGTCTTCGTGACCGGCAAGGGCGGCGTCGGCAAGACGACCGTCGCGCTGGCGCTCGCCATCGCGGCCGCCCGCGACGGCCGCAGGGCGATCGTCTGCGAGACCTCCGGCCAGGACCGCGCCGCCGGGCTCTTCGGGCGCTCGGGCGCGCCGGCGGGGGACGAGATCGCGCTCGCCGACCGGTTGTGGGCCACGTCGATCGACCCGCTGCGGGCGCTCGAGGAGTGGGCCGGGCGCCAGATCGGGTCCCAGCGGCTGGTCGGGGTGCTCTCCCGCTCGAACGCGTTCGCCGCGTTCGTCGGGGCCGCCCCCGGTGCGCGTGAGCTCCTGACGATCACGAAGGCGTGGGAGCTGGGGCGCCACGACCGCTGGAACCGTCGCGCCCGCGGCTACGACCTCGTGGTCGTCGACGGTCCCGCCTCCGGGCACGGGCTGGGGATGCTCCGCACGCCGCGGACGTTCGCCGAGATCGCCCGCGTCGGCCCGATCGCCTCCCAGGCCCGGCGGGTCACCGAGCTCCTGGAGGACCAGAGCCGCAGCGCGGTGATCGCCGTGGCCCACGCCGCCGAGATGCCCGTCAGCGAGACGCTCGACCTCGAGCAGCGCCTGCACGGCGACTTCGGGCGCCACCTCGACGCGATCGTGGTCAACGGGCTGCTGCCCAGGCGCTTCAGCGCCGCCGACATCGAGGACCTGGCGAGCGCCGACGGCGCGGTGCCCGGGGCGGTCGCGGCCGCGGTGCGCTCCCAGCACGGCCAGGCGGCCGCTCAGCAGGGCCAGCTGCGCCGGCTGCGCCGGCATGCGACCGCCGACGTGGTCACATTGCCGTTCGTCCCCCACGCCTCCCTCCTGCTCGACGACGTCCGCTCGCTCGCGACGGCGCTGGCGGGGAGGGTGTAGCCGGGGCCACTGGCCCCTACTCGATCCCGAGGCGGTCCAGCAGGCTGTCGTCGGCGCGCCAGCCGCGGCGCACGCGCACGGAGAGGTCGAGGTGGACCCGCGTGGCGAGCTCGCGCTCGAGCTCCCGTCGCGCGCCGGTGCCGACGGCCTTGATCATGCGCCCGCCCGCGCCGATGAGGATGCCCTTCTGGGACTCGGCCTCGACCCAGACGTAGGCGCGCACGACCGTGACGTTCTCGCGATCCTCGATCTCGTCGACGACGACCTCGACGCTGTGGGGGACCTCCTGGAACGTGCGGCGCAGGACCTGCTCGCGCACGAGCTCCGCGAGCATCACCTCGCGCGTCTGGTCGGAGTGCTCGGCGGGGTCGAACAGGAACGGGCTGGCCGGCATGAGCGCCGACAGGTGCTCGACGAGCGCCTGGACCCCCTTGCCCGTGCGGGCGGACACCGGGAACACGTCGTCGCCGACGCCCAGCTCGGCGGCGGCCGTGAGCGCCGCGACGATCCGGGCGCGGTCCAGGCGGTCGATCTTGTTGACCGCGATGACGACGGGCAGCCCGGCCCCCCGCAGCGCGTTGGCGATGAAGCGGTCCCCCGGCCCGGCCCCCTGCTCGCCGTTGAGCACCATGAGCGCGGCGTCGGAGTCGGCCAGCTCGCTCTCGACGCGCCGCTGCATCCGCTCGGTCAGAGCGTCGCGCGGGCGCTGGACGCCCGGCAGGTCGACGAGCACCAGCTGCGCCTCGCCGGTCGTCGCGACCCCGCGGATCGCGCGGCGCGTGGTCTGGGGCTTGTCCGAGACGATCGCGACCTTCTGGCCGACCATCCCGTTGATGAGCGTCGACTTGCCGACGTTGGGGCGCCCCGCGAGCGCGACGAACCCGGCCCGGGTGGCCGCGTCCTCGCTCACCAGCTCAGGATCTCCGCCTGCAGGGCGAGCATCTCGCCGTCGTCGGTCTCGTGGTCCATGCCAGTGAGATGCAGCGCCCCGTGGACGACCGCCTCACGAAGATCCTCGGTGTGCTCGGGGCAGATGACGATGTCGCCCAGCTCGCGCGGCCCGAACGCGTCGCCCGCCTCGTCGATCGGGAAGGACAGGACGTCGGTGGGCCCCTGCTTGGCGCGGTGCTCGGCGTTGAGCTCGGCGATCCGCTCGGCGTCGACGAACTCGACGGCGACGTGGCCGTCGTCGACGCCGGCCGATGCCAGCGCGAGGCTCACGAGACGCTCGATCTCGGCGCGCGGGGGGATCTCTGCGCCGCTCCGGGTCTCCCCGATGACGTCGACGTCGACCATGACGGGGCTACGCCCGCTTGCGATCGCGCTCGGCGGGCCGCAGCTCGGGCGCCTGGCGCTCTGCGTGGTCGTTGTAGGCCTCGACGATGCGCTGGACGAGGCGGTGGCGCACGACGTCGTCGCCGCCGAAGCGCACGAAGTCGATCCCCTCGACGTCTTCGAGGATCTCGCCGACCACGACGAGGCCCGAGCGCTGATCGCGCGGGAGGTCGATCTGCGTGATGTCGCCCGTGATCACCATCTTCGAGTTGAACCCGAGCCGCGTGAGGAACATCTTCATCTGCTCCGGGCTCGTGTTCTGCGCCTCGTCGAGGATCACGAACGAGTCGTTGAGCGTGCGCCCGCGCATGAACGCCAGCGGCGCGACCTCGATGACGTTGCGCTCGAGGTAGGTGGCCACCTTCTCGGGATCGATCATGTCGTGCAGCGCGTCGAACAGCGGCCGCAGGTAGGGATCGATCTTCGCCATGAGGTCGCCGGGGAGGAATCCCAGGCGCTCGCCGGCCTCGACGGCCGGGCGCGTGAGGATGATCCGGGTGACCTCGCGGCGGGCGAGCGCCGCGGCGGCCATGGCCACGGCCAGGAAGGTCTTGCCGGTGCCGGCGGGGCCGACGCCGAAGGTGATCGTCGACCGCCGGATGGAGTCCACGTAGCGCTTCTGGTTGACCGTCTTGGGCGCCACCTTCGTCGAGCGATGGCGCCAGACGACGTCCTCGAGGATCTCGGCCGGGGAGGCGTGCTGGTCCAGTGCGCCCGTGACGGCCGAGATCGTGCCCTCGGCGATCTCGTGACCCTGCTCGATGAGCTCGGCCAGCTCGCGGACGACGACGGCTGCGGCGGCGACCGACTCGGCGTCGCCGTCGAGCGTCACGACGTTGCCGCGCAGGAACAGGTCGCAGTCGACGTGGGCCTCGAGGGCCCGCAGGATGTGGTCGTTGCTGCCGCTGAGCGCGGCGGCCACGTCGTTGGCAAGCTCGATCTGGCGGCGCATCAGCTCTTGAGCTCCCCCTGGACGAGCGCGGAGACGCGCTTCCCGTCCGCGCGGCCGGCGATCTTGGGCATCGCGGCCTTCATGACCTGGCCCATGTCCTTCGGCGAGGCGGCGCCGGTCTCGGCGATCGCCGCGGCGACGATTGCCTGCAGCTCGTCGTCGGACAGCTCGGCAGGCAGGTAGCCGGCGATCAGCTCGGCCTCGGCCTCTTCGCCGGTCGCGAGCTCGGCGCGGCCGGCGTCGCGGAAGGCGCTGGCGGACTCCAGCCGGCGCTTGCGCTCGCGTCGCAGCACGGCAAGCTCGTCGGCGTCGCCCTCCTTGGCGGCCTTCTGCAGCTCGGAGAGCACGAGGCGCAGCGCCGCGACCCGCTCCTTCTCACCTGCCTTCATGGCGGTCGTGAGGTCCTGCTTCACCCTGTCTGCCTGCGTCATCTGTCCATGGAGGATACGCGGGTCCTCCGGCGGCCCCGCGCGAGCGCGCGCCAGGGCGGAGTTCAACTGGGCGCCGCGGGTGCTGTAGCGGTCACGTCCTCTCGGGCAGGCTCCCCCCCGGCCGTCTGGTCGGCGAGGCGCTCGGGATGGCCGAGGCGCCCCAGCTCGGAGGCGTCACGGCCGAACATCAGCTGGATGTTCCAGTCGATGAGCAGCCGCAGGCGGCGCTTGTTGCCGGGGAGCATCGCGAGGTGGTAGCTGCGCGCCAGCCACCAGGCTGTGCGCCCGCGCCAGCGGATGCCCAGGGTGGTCGCCACCGCCTCGCCCTGGCCCATGTCGACGAAGACCCCCTTCGTCTTGTAGCGGAACGGCCGCACGCGCCCCGCGCCCAGCTCGGCCGCCACGTTGCGCCCCACGAGGCGGCCCTGGCGGATGGCGTGCTGGGCCGTCGGCGGGCACGGCGCCGCGCCCTTCTGGGCGGGGTCGGGCACGGCGGCGGAGTCGCCGATCGCCCACACGTTCCGGTGGTCGCGCACGCGCATGGTGGCGTCGGTGGCGATCCGGCCTTGCTCGAGGGGAAGCCCCAGGCGCTCGATGACCGCTGGCGGCTTGACGCCCGCCGTCCACACGAGCGTGCGCGTCGGCACGACTTCGCCGCCGGACAGGCGGGCCTCGGTGGCGGTGAGGCGCTCGAGCGTCGTGCCGGTGCGGATCTCGATGCCGCGCCCGCGCAGCTCGCGGGCGGCGAACTCGGCGAGCGAGGCCGGGATCTCGGGCATGATCCGGTCGCGCGCCTCGACGAGCATCCACCGCATGCCCTGGGTCCGGCACCGCGGGTAGAGCTGGATGACATCGGCGGCGAAGTCCTGCAGCTCGGCCAGCCCCTCGAGACCCGCGTAGCCGGCCCCGACGAAGACGTACGTCAGCCACGCCGTCCGCTCGGCGGCGTCCTCCAGCGTCTCGGCCGCCTCGAGCGTCTGGATGAGGTGGTTGCGCAGCGCGATCGCGTCGGGGAGCGACTTGAAGCCGAGCGCGTGCTCGGCCAGGCCCTCGATCGGCAGCGTCCGCGAGACCGACCCCAGGGCGACGACGAGCTGGTCGTAGTGCAGGTCCTCGGTGCGCCCCGCCATCGACCGGACCTGCAGCGCGTTGCGCTCGGGCGTCGCGCCCATCACGCGGCCCAGGCGCAGGTCGGTGGTGCGGAGTTCCTCGCGCAGCGGCACGACGACGTGGCGGGGCTCCAGCGAACCCGCCGCCGCGCCCGGCAGCAGGGGCGCGTAGAGCATGAAGTTGACGTCGTTGACGATCGTGATCTTCGTGCTCTGCGGGGGCAGTGCGCGCTCGAGCGACCGAGCGGCATAGAAGCCCCCGAAGCCGCCGCCGGCGATGACGATCTTCCAGGCCATCGGCGCAGGGTACGGTGGCTACGCCAGTGATGCGAACGGCGCCGGAGCGTCCGGTCCGGCCGCGTGGTCCTCGAGCACGGCGCGGGCGGCGAGGTACCCGGGCGCTCCGGTCACGGCGCCGCCCGGATGTGCGCCCGAGCCGGCCAGGTACAGCCCCTCGACGCCCGCGAACCGCCGCGGGCCGAAGCGCCGCTCGAGCAGCTGGGAGCCCAGCATCTCGCCGTGGAAGATGTGGCCCCCGGTGATCCCGAACCGCGCCTCGAGCTCGCGCGGGCCCAGCGCCAGGCGGTCGACGATCCGGTCGGGCAGCCCCGGGCACGCCTCCGCGAAGCGCGCGATCGCGGTGTCGGCGGCCGCCTCGGCGTCGGCGTCGGACGGGAAGCACTGGCAGAACATCGACAGGACGTGACGACCCTCGGGCGCCAGCGTCGGGTCGGCGGCGGTCTGGCAGGCCGCCTCGATCCACGGGCGGCGCGCCGGCAGGCCGTCCCGGGCGTCCGCTGCCGCCGCCGCGAGGTCCTCCATCGTGTAGCCGATGTCGATCGTGCCCGCCCACGGCTCGGGCCCCGGCCACGCGGGGAAGTCCGGGAGGCCGTCGAGCAGCAGCATGACCTTCACGACCGGCCCCGCCTGCTGCCAGCCCTCACGCGGCGGCTCGCCGGCCAGCGCCGCGGTGCGCAGCGGGTCCGCGTTGGAGAGGACGAACGGCGCCCGCAGCTCCTCCTCGCTCTCCAGGCGCACCCCGAGCGCCCGGCGGCGATCCTCGTCCACCAGGACGCGTTCGACCGGGGCATCGGTGCGCACGCGCGCGCCGGCGGCCTCGGCGGCGGCACGCAGCGCGCCGGTCACCGCGCCCATCCCACCGCGCGCGAAGCCCCAGGCGCCGGGAGGATCGATCGCCTCGCCGAGGTCGTGGAAGAAGCCGACGAACGCGGTGCCGGCATCCTGCGGTCCGGCCAGCGTGCCGATCAGGCCCTGCAGCGCGAACGGCACCCGCACCTCGGGCGAGGGGATGCCGGCGAGGTCGTCGCCGATCGATCCGTCGAGGATGCCGGGCCCGACGGCGGCCAGCCAGCGCTCGCGGTCGGCGGGCTCGAGCAGCAGCGGCCGCGCGCGCCGGGCCGCCGCCTCCCAGCGCG
>JAOPZW010000246.1 GCA_025963905.1 Solirubrobacterales bacterium
ACGGGGTCGCCCAGCCGCCCGCCACGGGCTCGCGCGTCAAGCTGATCGGCAAGGTCACCAAGGTCGGCAAGAAGTGCACCGACCAGAGCGCGGCCGGCCAGGTCACCTACCGCAAGGTCACGTTCACGGCGGCCGAGCCCACCACCCCGGCGCAGCCGTAACACGAACTAGGAGCCGTTGACCTCCAGGCGCCGCTGCGGGCCCACTCGCAGCGAGCGCCTGCCGGCCAGCAGCTCCAGCAGCTCGTCGCCGACGACCGCACGCCGCCAGCCTTGGAGCGTGCGGACGTCGGCCTCGGGCGCGCCGGTCCGCAGCGCCGTGACGATCCGCTGGAGGTCCGCGCGAGCCGCGATCAGCTCGTAGGCGAGTCCGGCCTCCGCAGCGCGGGCGCGCACGAGCGCCTCGGAAAGCGCGATCAGCGGCGCATCGTCCGGTGAGGGCGGGGTGGGGCGCTCGCCCTCGACGGGAATCGGCGGACGCTCGCGCCCGCGCTCGACGGCGGCCAGGATCTCCTTGCCGCGCCGGCGCGCAGTGCTCTCGTTGAGCCCGCGGATCTGGTTCAGGCGCTCGCCGTTCTGCGGCCGGCGCTTGGCGATCTCGACCAGGGCCGCATCCGCCAGGACCGTCTGGACCGGCCGGTCCTGCTCGCGCGCGACACCTTCGCGCCAGGTGACCAGCTCGAGCGCCACCGCGCGCTGGGCGGGATCGAGGGAGTTCACGCGCGGCAGGCGGCCGAACACGGTCTCCAGGTCGCGCTCATCCGTGGCGGCCTCCAGCGCACGGCACTCCTCGCGGGCCCACTCGAGGCGTCCCTGCTCCTCGAGCGAGCGCTGCAGGGCGTCGGTCAGCTCGAACAGGTGCAGGACGTCCTCGCGGGCGTAGCTGAGCTGCTCCGCGCTCAGCGGCCGGGCGTCCCAGCGGGTGAAGCTCGCGCTCTTGCGCAGGCGGACGCCGACCATCTCGTGCAGCAGCGGCTCGTAGCCGAGCTGCGCTCGCCGTCCGGCGAAGCCCGCCGCGACCTGCGTATCGAAGACGTTGCGCACCGGCTTGCCCCACACGCGCTTGAGGAGCGCGACGTCCTGACGCCCCGCGTGCATGACGATCTCGATGGCGGGATCGGCGAGCACGTCGGCGAGCGGACCGGGATCGAACCCGCCCTCGATGGGGTCGAGGACGTCGACCCGGGTGGAGCCGTCCTCCTCCTCCACAGCGACCTGGACGAGGCACAGCTGGGAGCGGTAGCGCCCCTCGCCCATGAATTCGGTGTCGATGCCCAGGCGGCCCGTCGCGCGGGCGCGCGCGGCGAGCTCGGCCACCGTGCCGTCCGATGCCCCCATCCCCGGCAGCCTACGGCTTCCGCGAGCTTCCGCGCCGCGCCGGCTTCTCGTCGGGCCAGTAGCCGTGGCGGTCGTAGTACCGGCGCGCGTCCTCCTCGCGCTCCCGCTCGCGGTCGCCGGTGACGCTGACGCGGTACAGGAAGTTCAAGAGCCACACCGACAGCCCCGCGCTGATCACCAGCGCACCGCCCTCGGCGCCGTCTTCGTTGCCCGTGATGACGATGATCGCCAGGCCGCCCGCGCAGATGGCCACCGGCAGCCAGAAGCGCAGGACCCGCAGCCACGCGCGCCGGCTCATGCCGCCGCCAGCGCCAGGGGGCTGAAGCGCTCGACCAGCTCGGCGGGAGTCAGCTGCTCCCCCGGCGCGCACAGGCCGGCGGAGGCTGCCAGCGCGCAGCGCACGTCATCGGCGCTCTCACCCAGCTCCGCGCGGTCGGCCAGGGTGATCGCCCCGTGGCGCTTGGCGAGGCGCTCGCCATCAGGACCCAGCATGAGCGCCACGTGGGCGTGGCGGGGCGCCGGGAGTCCGAGGCGCTCGGCGAGCCACAGCTGGCGTGGGGTGGAGTCCAGGAGGTCGGCCCCGCGCACCACCTCGCCGATCCCCTGATCGGCGTCATCGACCACCACGGCGAGGTTGTACGCAACCGCACCGTCGTTGCGCAGTACGACGAAATCGTCCACCACGCCCTCACGCTCCCCGGCGAGGCGGTCGCGGAAGCGCACCCGGGCGCCCTCCGCCCGGACGCGCAGCGCCGGCGGACGGCCCGATGCCCGGCGCTCGGCCACCGCGGCGGAGTCGAGACGCAGGCAGGTACCGGGGTAGGAGCCCTCGGGGACGTCGCCGTGGGGAGCCGAGGCCGCCTCGCGGATCTCCCGTCGCGTGCACCAGCACTCGTAGAGGAGACCAGTGGCGCGCAGGCGCTCCAGCGCCGCGTCATGGAGCACACGGCGCTCGGACTGGCGGACCACCTCGCCGTCCCAGTCCAGCCCGATGGCGGCGAGATCGCGGAGCTGCTCGTCCTCGAAATGGCGGCGAACGCGGCCGAAGTCCAGATCCTCCATCCGCACGAGGAAGCGCGCATCCTGGCTGCGGGCGAAGAGCCAGGCGAGCAGGGCGGTGCGGAGGTTGCCCAGATGGAGGGTTCCGGTGGGGCTGGGGGCAAAGCGGCCGTCGGCGGGCACCCCAGCAAGGTAGCCTCACCCCGCCGATGGCCGACAACGGAACAACCGACGCCCCCGAGCAGGAGAGGACCGTGCCATGCCCTCCGTGCCGGGGGACGGGCCGCATCGTCTCGCGCCTGGGCGGATCGGCCTCGACCGTCACGTGCCCGTGGTGCGAGGGGACGGGCGTCCTGATCCCCGGCCACGACGCGCAGCGGCGCCACAAGGGCTCCAAGCCCGGCGGCGGCGACGACGGTCCGGCTGCGGCGTAGGGGCCCGGCTCACGCAGCCGGGCGGACCACGAGCACGCCGACCCTCGCGCCGGAGTAGCGCAGCGTCACCGCGAAGCGCCCCGGTTCGTCGGCGACGAACTCCAGCACTCCGGGCAGGTCGAAATCGACCGGTGCCTGAACGCCGAGGTCGAAGATCTGCACCACGTCCGGATGGTCGGCGATGACCGTGAGCTGGACGATGTCGCCGACGGTCGCCTCGACGGTGCCGTCGGCCGGGAGTTGGCCGGTGACCGTGCGGGCGGGGCCCGTGGGGGCGGCCAGCTGCGGGGGCTGTGTCGTCGAGGGCCCGACCATGTTGCCGTCGCGGGGCGCGATGACGCTGGCGAGCGCGGCGATCAGGAGGAGCAGCGCGACGAAGAGCAGGATGCTGCGACCGGGCACCGCTCCATTGTGGAGGACGGGCGCATCAGGCCCCGGTATCCCCTCCGGCGCGGCCGCCACGGGTGGGGCCTGAGGTCGCGAACCTAGACCATGCGTCCACCGGTGCTTCAACCACGGGCGCCCCGTGACGATATGCCCCGTGAAAGAAGGGCCAGACCTTCGACGCCAAAGGCAAACCGCCTGTGAGGGTGGGACGCAAAGCCGATCGGGTCTCGAGTTGTTCGAGATGGCCGGGCTGCCGTGCGGAGGCCGACGGGGAGCTGGCGAAGCCAATCGGATCCTGGAGGATTCAATGCTGCGCAAGCTGCGTAATGAGGAGGAGGGTTTTACCCTCATCGAGCTCCTTGTCGTCATCCTGATCATCGGCAT
>JAOPZW010000346.1 GCA_025963905.1 Solirubrobacterales bacterium
GCCGGGACCCAACAGGACCATCGGGCATGCGGAGGCCGGCGTACATAGGCCGAACGGGCCTAATTGGCGTTCAGTCAATTGAACGCCGAACGGTCACGGGAGCACGACGAACGGCGCGATTTGCAGGTGGAACGGGCCTTCCGGGCGCGGTCGGCTCAGGACCGGCGCGACGAAGGTGAGCGTCTTCGGATCCCCGTCGAGAGGGGACCGCCCGAACGCTCGAGCTGAGGTCGACCCTGCTCAGCGAGCCGTCAGAGCGACTGCTCGCCGAGCACGATCCGCTCGGTCACGTCGCACGCCCGCTCGACCAGATCGCGCACGTCGGCGCCGGGCTGGCGCCACTTGCCCAGCACGTAGCCGGCGACGATCTCCGCGTCGGTGGAGTCGGGGCGACCCACGCCGATCCGCACGCGCGCGAAGTCCGCCGACCCGAGTCCCGCCTTCAGCGACTTCAGCCCGTTGTGGCCGGCGAGGCCGCCGCCGATGCGAGGGCGGATGTCGCCGAAGGGCAGGTCGATCTCGTCGTGGATGACCAGCACGCGGTCGAGGTCGACCTTGAGAGCCCCGCGGGCGGGGCCGACCGACTTGCCGGCGTCGTTCATGTACGTCTGGGGCAGCAGGACGCTGACGCGCGGGCCACCCGGGCCGGTGCGGCCCTCCGTCACCAGGCCTGCGTACTTCGCCTTGGCCTTGGGGAGCTCCCAGCGGGCGGCGAGCGCCGTGGCGACCTCGAAGCCGACGTTGTGCGGCGTGCTGGCATACCGGGCCCCGGGGTTGCCCAGGCCGACCACGAGCCAGTCCACGGGTGAGGATGTCGCGCCGAAGAGGCGGCGCACGGCGCCGCCGCTACTCCGAGGACGCGTCGCCGGCCCCGCCGGCCTCGTCCCCAGCGCGCTCGCCCGCCGCTGACTCGCCCACGCGCTCGGTCTCCTCCTCGATGCCCTCCTCGTCCTCCAGCTGGAGGCGCGGCGGTGTGAGCGTGGCGATGACGGTCTCGTCGACGTCGTCGACCAGGGTCACGCCCTCGGGCGGAGTGATCTGCGAGAGCGTCACCGTGTCGTTGATCTGCATCTCCGACACGTCGTACGTGAGCGACTCGGGGATCTCGTTGGGCAGCGCCTCGACGGTGACCTCGCGGGTGATGTGCTCGAGCACGCCACCCTCCTTGACGCCCGGGGCGTCCTCCTCGCCCAGGAGCACGACCGGCACGATCGACTGGATCGCCTGGTTGAGGTCGACGCGCACGAAGTCCACGTGCAGTGTGTCCCCGCGGACGGCGTCACGCTGGGCGTCCTTGAGGACCGCGGAGGTCGTCTTGTCCTCCAGGGACAGCTCGACGACGGCACCCGCCGCCGCGAGGGCGTGACGCAGCTCGCGGGCGTCGACCTGGAAGGCGAGCGGCTCGACGCCACCGCCGTAGAGGATGCCGGGAACGCGGCCCTCGCGACGCAGCCGGCGGGTCGCGCGGGAGCTGCCGGTGGGGCGTGAGGCGATGGTGAGCTTGGTCGTCTTCGTCGTGGCCATGAGCGGCGGCTGATGGTAGCGGGATCGCCGCTGAGGCGGCCTGTCGGTGCGAGCCGCGCAGCTACAGGCCGCCGAACTGGTTCGTGGCCAGGTAGTTGCGCTGCAGGTCGAAGAAGCCGGGCTTCTTGACGCCGTCGAAGCTGATCACGCCCTTCTGGTGGATCGGGGGGTTCGGCCACGGGTTGCCGCCGTCCCAGTTGGGCCGCACGCGGAACTCCTGCAGGGTCCAGTAGATCGCTCCCGACAGCCAGGGCTTGGTCGCGTAGACCCCGAGGTGGAAGTTGATGAAGTCCTGCTGGAAGGCGTAGGTCCCCTTCTCCTCCACGGGCCCGTCGCGGTTGGCCTCCGCGCCGAACTCGGTGATGACGAGCGCCTTGTTCGGATAGCACTGGCGCACGGAATCCAGGTACTCGGGCAGAAGCGTGCGGTCGGCGATCTGGCCGTTGGGGCCCGGATACCAACCGAAGTAGTCGTTGATGCCGATGACGTCGAGCGGGCCGTACTCCGGCTGGCAGCCGGCGGCCGGATAGCCGGCCACGGCCAGGCCGACCGGGCGCGTCGGGTCCAGCGCCTTCGCGGCCTCGACGGCGGCCTTGATGTACATCCCCTGGACCGGGCCGGGCCGCGCGCTGAGCTCGTTGCCGATCGACCAGACGATCACCGATGGGTGGTTCTGGTTGGTCTGGATGTTGCTCTCGAGCTCATGGGCGGCGAGCTGGCGCACGAGCTTCTGCTTGAGGTACTTGGTCTTGATCGCGTAGACGGGGATCTCCGACCACTGCATGATCCCCAGCTTGTCCGCCTGCTCCTGGAAGTAGGGGTGCAGCGGGTAGTGGCTGCGCACGACGGTCGCGCCGAGCTCCTTGATCCAGGCCAGCTGCTGGTCGCGGATCTTGTTGTTGATGGCGAAGCCGAACTGCTTGGAGTCCTCGTGCAGCGCCACGCCGCGGAAGTTCAGCGGCTGGCCGTTGAGGAAGAGCTTGCCGTTGACGACCTTGATCGAGCGGATGCCCGTCTTGAGCGTGTAGCTCTGCAGCACCTGGCCGCCGGAGCTCACGGCGAGCGGGGCGTTGTACAGGTAGGGGCTCGTCGGCGACCACAGCTTCGGGTGGGCGACCTTGAGCGTCTTCGTGAGCGTGGCGAAGCGCTTGGGCCCGAGCGTCGCCGTCCCGAGCGAGATCGTCTTGGCGCCGAAGCGAGCAGTCACGCTGACGCGGCGCGCCTGGTCGCCGTAGTTGCGCAGGGTCACGCGGTAGTCGACGGTGGCATCGCAGGAGGCGCAGGGCAGGTTGGGGCGCACGACGACGGTGTTGAAGTCGATGTCGTTGATCTTGCGCAGATAGACCTCGCGCAGGATGCCGCCGTAGTTCCACCAGCCACCGGTCGGCACGCCCTGCGCGGACAGGCCCGACGGCGGGAAGTCGGTCTGCTTGCGCACGCTGTCGACGCGCACGACGAGCCGGTTCGTGCCCCCGCGGTTGAGCAGCGACTTCGGAAGGCGCAGCTCGAACGGCAGGTAGGCCCCGCGGTTGGTGCCGATCGGCTTGCCGTTCAGCCACGCGCGCGTGCGGTAGTTGACCGACTCGAACCGCACCACCCAGGACAGCGCCTTGGCCGCGCTGGGCAGCTTGAAGTCCTTGCGATACCAGCCGACGCCTCCCAAGAACGACTGCTGGCTCTCGTCCGTCGCGTTCCAGGCGTTGGGCACCCGCGTCTGGCTCCAGCCGGCAGTGGTCTTCTGCTTCTGGAAGCCGAGCTTGATGCCGTCGGCGCCGACGGGGTCGAGGCGGAACAGCCACGGGCCGTCCATGAGGTAGCGGCCGCTGGGACCGGTCTGGTACAGCGTCTTCGCGCTGGGGGTCGTGACGATCGACTGCGCGGCCTCGGCGGGCACAGCGGCGACCAGGACGGCCAGCGCGGCGCCGGCAAGGGTGAGGAAGTGACGATTCAGGCGCATGCGGGGGGTCGGAACACGGCGAAGGGCCCAGCGTTGCGGCGCTCCCGGCCGGCCGTCAGCACGTGCTTTCGCGGCCGATCGGGGCGCTGAGGCGCTGCAGGATCACCCTTCGCCCCGTAAGCGCGTTTCCCTCGCGCCGGACCCGGACGCACTGCACGACCGGCAGGCCGCGGTCGATGATCCCCCAGGCGATGCGGGTCAGTCCCGACGCCGCTCCCAGCGCATAGGCGCTGTCCGATTGGTAGGCGAGGACCTTGACGTCCCCGGGCCGCCGCAGGCGGGCGGCGTTGCGCTGCGTCTGTGCGCGGCACGCCGGGTCGGCGCGACAGCCGTCGAGTTGGTCGAGCATCCCGCCGGCGTCGCCGCGCGCCTCCGCGCGCACGAGCGAGATGACCGCGCTGCGCTCGTCGGTCTCCGTGCTGAGGTAGCGCGCGACGAGCACGGACAGCCCGAGGAAGAGTGCGACGGCGGCGATGATGAGCGGCAGGCGGCGGCGCACGGGACGCCGGAGCCTAGTGGCCCCGGTCATGGGTCCCGCCGCGTTTGGCGGGCGCCTCGCCGCCCGTGGCGGCGTCCTCGAACATTCACGTGCCAAAGGCACGCATCATGTTCTGCGTCCTGGCCACGAACGACGATCCGCGCGCCAAACCCGACGCGATCCACGACCGAGACCACTCAGGGGATGATCTCCGGGGCCTTGTCGGTGAACGCCGCGCGGAAGTCCTTCATCGCCTGCTCGGACTGCGGCGTCAGCGCGTTGCAGGTCAGCGAGTGCGTCCAGGCCACCAGCGCGAACTTCGGGCTCATGCCCGAGTTGTTCTGGAAGACGAGCGTGTGGTAGCCGGCCGTGCCGTTGAGCGGGGCCTGGGCCAGTGCCTGCAGCTTTGCGATGTCGGCCGCCGAGGCGCCCGGCTTGTACTGGTACTCGATGCGGCCGTGCTCGAGCGTGTGCACCCAGTTCGCGATCTCGGGCTCGTTGCCGGGCGCGTAGACGCCGTCGGCAGCGGGGGTTGGGTTGTGGTTGCCCGACGTCGGCGGGTTGGTCTTGAAGTCCTTGGCGGTGAGCTTGCGCGTGACGTGGTTGCGGCCCTCGGACTTGAAGCTCTTGAACGTGCACCCGGCCGCCGTAGCGTCGGCGGCGAGCCTGCTCGTGTCGACCTTGCTGCTCTTGCCGGAGCCCAGCGCCACCAGGGCGACCGCGCCGAGAGCCACGATCGCCAGCACCGTGCCGATGCCGATCTGGAACGCCTTCTTGCGCGACTGGGCCCGGGCCTCCGCCTGCTCGCGCTCCTCGCGCTCGCGGCGGCGGCGCTCCTTCTCCTCTTGACGGCTCGACATCGGACGCGGAAGGTTAGGGCCTCAGGCGACCCGCGTGCGCGCCGCAGTGCGCCCGCCGCGGCGGGTGGGCTTCCAGCAGGCATCCAGGAAATCGGCGATCTCGCCCGTGAGCCGCTCGGGGCTCGTGCGCAGCTCGAGGATCGAGTCGGCGCGCACCAGCCGGGCGTTGGGCAGTTCGCCCACGAGGGCGTCGGAGTCCGAGAACGGATGCACGGGGTCGCGCTTGTGGCCGATCACGAGGGCCGGCGCCTCGACGAGCCGGCGCTCGGACTTCGGCGGGGCGACCCGTCCGAAGAAGAGGCCCTGGAGCACGGCCGCGCTCGGGCCGGGGTGCTGGCGCAGCGTGTCGAGCGCCACGTCGGCCAGCCAGGGGCCGTCGGCCGTCGGCACCCGTCGCGTGACCTGCTGCAGGAGGCGCATGACGGGCTCGCCGAACGTCAGCGCCACCATGAGCGGCGTGAAGGCGATGGCGCACGCCAGCAGGGCGTTGTCGAGCACCGGCATCTCCATGACCAGCCCGCGGACGCGCGCGGGCGCCATCACGGCGACCTCGAGCGCGACGTTCGCGCCCAGCGACGTGCCGGCGACGACGGCCTCGTCGATCTCGAGGTGGTCCAGGAGCGCCACGACCTGCCCTGCGAACTGGCCCATGGAGTAGGCGTTCATGTCGCGCGGGCGCTCCGAGCGGCCGTGCCCCAGCAGATCCACGGTGATGACGCGGTTGCCGCCCTTCGCGAGGGCGCGCGCGAGCGGGCGGTGCATCTTCTGCGAGAGCAGCAGGCCGTGGATGAGGACGCACGAGCGTGGGCCGTCGCCATACTCCTGATAGGCGATCCGGCGGCCCTCGTGCTTGAAGGAGGGCATTCGACGAGGATATCCGGCGTCCGGGACCCGATCCGCCGCCCACGACCCAACCACTACGCTGCCGGCGCGTTGGGAAGGATGTGTCCAGATCTTGGAGCAGACCGCCGATACTGTCGCCATGGAGGCAGCCGCTCTTCCCGCGCGGCGCCGGCGACCCCTCCGCGGCCGGCTGCT
>JAOPZW010000412.1 GCA_025963905.1 Solirubrobacterales bacterium
TCTCGGCGAGCATGGCGTCGAGGTCCAGGCGGTCGCGGTCGTCGAGCGGGACGGTGATCGCCGTGGCGCCCGACGCGGCCGCCAGGTGCGGGTAGATCGAGAACGACGGCCACGCGTAGACGATCTCGGCCCCCGGCTCGAGCAGCGCGTCGCCGGCGGCCAGGAGGATGTCGCAGGAGCCGTTGCCGATCGCGATCCGGGCGGCGGGCACGCCGTAGCGGTCGCTCAGCGCCCTGCGCAGGCCGGAGTTCGTCGGATCCGGGTAGCGGTTGAGACCCCCCAGCGCCCGCGTGATGGCGTCCACGACCGCGGGCAGCGGCGGATCGGGCGACTCGTTGGAGGCGAGCTGCACGACGTCGTCGGGCACGGCGTAGGCCGCCGCCGCGGGATAGACGGGGATGCGCCCCACGCGCTGGGAGAATTCGATGGCCACCCGCGCATTGTGACCGGCCCGGCTACTGGGCGCTGTCGAGGTCCTCGCGCAGACTCCGGGCGTCGCCCAGGTACACGTGGCGCGCCGTGTGGTCCTCGTCGGCGTAGTAGTGCAGGAGGACGCGGATGACCATCGGCAGCGAGCCCGGCACGGCGATCTCGCGGGCGCACAGCAGCGGCACGCGTTCGAAGCCCAGATTGCGGGCGGCGACGGCCGGGAACTGGGCGTCGAGATCGTTCGTCAGCGTGAAGATGCAGCTGACGGCGTCGTCCGGCCGGACGTCGTTGCGGCTCATGATCTCGCGCATGAGCGTTTCGGTGGCCGCGACGATCGCGTCGGCCTCGTTGGCGTCCACCGTGATGGCGCCGCGCAGGGCGAAGAGGCGCATGGGCCGGGGCATCATGCCAGCCGGCGGGCGCGGCGAGCTCATGGGGCGCTACGCGCGCGGCGCGCGCGGCGGCTCACGCGGCTCGGCCGGCGCCTTGCGCAGCCGCTCGACCTCCGCGGCGCTGAGGCGGCGGTGGCCGCCCTCGGGCAGGTCGCCCAGGCGCAGCGGCCCGAAGGCGACGCGGCGCAGCGCGCTGACCGGGTGTCCGACGGCCGCGCACATCCGCCGCACCTGGCGCTTGCGCCCCTCGCGCAGGGTGAGCTCGAGCTCGCCGGGCCCGAGCTGGCGCACGCCCGCCGGCGACGTGCGGCCGTCGTCGAGCTCGACGCCGTCGCGCAGGCGCCGCAGGGACGACGGGGCGATGCGCCCGCCCGTCACGGTCGCGACGTAGGTCTTGGGAACCTCGTACCGGGGGTGCGTGAGGCGGTTGGCCAGGTCGCCGTCGTTCGTCAGCAGGATCAGCCCGGTGGTGTCGGCGTCCAGGCGCCCCACGGGGTAGAGCCGCTCGCCGCCGGCGGGCACGAGATCCACGACGGTGCGGCGCCCGTGGGTGTCGCGCGCGGTCGAGACGACGCCGGCCGGCTTGTGCACCGCGTACACGACGCGCCGCCCCTCCGCCGTCCCGACGGAGCGCCCGTCGACCGCGATCGCCTCCTCGCCGCGGACGTCGCGCGCCGGGTCCAGCACGCGCTCCCCGTCGACCGTGACGCGCCCCTGGGCGATCAGCGCCTCAGCCGCCCGGCGCGAGGCGACCCCGGCGTGGGCGAGGTGCTTGGCGAGACGCATCGCCGGGGACGCTACCCGTCCTGCCACCATGTGCCCGTGGACCTAGACCGTCTCGACACCGTCCTCGCCGAGCTCGGCGAGCCCGCCTTCCGCGCCAAGCAGGTGTGGCAGTGGTGCGCGCGCGGGGCCGCCTCCTATGACGAGATGACGGACCTGCCCGGCGCCCTGCGCGCCCGCCTCGCGCAGGACGTGCCCCTCTCCACGCTCGAGCTCGAGCGCGAGGCGCATGCTCGCGACGGCACGATCAAGGCGCTGTTCCGCACCCACGACGGGCGGGCGATCGAGGCGGTGCTCATGCGCTACAAGGACGGCCGCCGCTCGCTCTGCCTGTCCTCGCAGTCCGGGTGCCCCCTGACCTGCACGTTCTGCGCGACCGGCCAGATGAAGTTCGGGCGCAACCTGACCGCCTGGGAGATCGTCGACCAGGCGCTGCACTTCCGCCGCACCGAGCGCGTCGACCACGCCGTGTTCATGGGCATGGGCGAGCCGATGATGAACCTCGACAACGTGCTGGCCGCCTGCCGGCGCTTGCCGGAGATCGGCATCACCCACCGGCGCACGGCGATCTCGACCGTCGGCTGGGTCCCGGGCATCGACCGCCTGGCGGAGACCGACATGCCGATCCGGCTCGCGCTGTCCCTCCACGCGGCCGACGACGCGCTGCGCAGCGAGATCATGCCCGTCAACGACCGCTATCCGCTCCACGATGTGCTCGAGGCCTGCCGGCGCTTCTACGCGCGCAAGCGGCGCCTCGTGTTCGTCGAGTACGTGATGCTCGCCGGCGTCAACGACCGCTACGAGCAGGCGCTGGCGCTCACGCGCGTGCTCGACCCCAAGATCTTCAAGGTCAACCTGATCCCCTACAACCCGACCGGTATGTACGACGGCTCCAGCCGGGAGGCGATCGCGGCGTTCCGGGCCGTGCTCGAGGAGCACGGCCTGCGCGCGACCGTGCGCCTGACCCGCGGGCGGGACATCGACGCGGCGTGCGGCCAGCTGGCCGCCAAGGCTGCGGCCTGACGCGTGGGCATCCGGCGCATCCTGCTCGCGGCCGCGCTCGAGGTTCGCGATGTCGCCCGCGGGGCCACGCCGACGCATCACCACCTGCGCGACCGGCTCGTCGCCGTGGCACTGTTCACGGTCGCCGTCGACCTCGTCTGCGCCGTCCTGGCCTTGCTGCTGGAGCGCCACGCGCCGCAGACGGAGGTCAAGAGCTTCGGCAGCGCGCTCTTCTGGACGAGCACGCAGCTGTTGACCGTCTCATCGCAGTTCAAGAACCCGATCACGACCGGGGGTCGGGTCCTCGACGTGTTCATGGAGGCCTACGCGATCACCGTCGTCGCGACCCTGGCCGGCTCCTTCGGGTCGTTCCTGCATCGCCGCAGCTCGGAGCGCCAGGCGGAGCTACGCGGGCACGGCAGCCTCTGAGCCTGAGCCGCCCGGCTGCGGCGGTGCCGCCGGACCGCCCGCGCGGGCCTCGCCGGCGCGCAGGAGGCGGTCGCGCAGGTCGGCCTCCTCCTCGGGCGACGGATCCCAGAGCGACGGGTCCGGCAGCTGCTTGATCGACGTGAGCCCGAAGAGCTTGAGGAAGAGCGGCGTCGTTCGGTACAGGATCGCGCCGAACTGCGAGCGCCCGCCCTCCTCGATCAGGCCACGCTCCAGCAGCGTGCCCGCGGCCGAGTCCGCGCTGACCCCCCGGATGCGGGTGATCTCCGGGCGCGAGACGGGCTGCAGGTAGGCGACGATCGACAGCGTCTCGGCCTGGGCGGGCGTGAGCGGCGGGGTGCGCGGCCTGGAGAACAGGCGCCGCGCTGCCGGCTCGGCCTCCGGTGAGCTGGCGAGGATCCAGCCGCCGGCCAGCTGACGCAGGACCAGCCCGCGCTCGCCCGGAGCCAGCGCCTCCCCCAGCTCGGCCAGCGCCTCGGCGAGCTCCTCGGGCGAGCACTGCGCGGCCTCGGCCAGATCGGCCGCCGCGACCGGCTCGGGTGAGAGGAACAGCAGCGCCTCGATCGTGCGCGCGAGCTCGTTCATGCCGCGCCCGCCGTCGCCACCGGCCGCTTCGCGGACGGCGCGATCGCGATGTGGCCGAACGGCACCTCCTGGGTCCACGTCGCCTCGCCCTGCTTGTAGAGCTCCAGGAGCGCGAACAGCGTCACCGCGATGGTCACGCGGTCCGCGCCGCGGACCGCCTCGTCGAACGATGTCGAGCCGCGGCGCAGCAGCGCGCGAAGGTGGGACAGGCGCTCGGCCACCGTCACGCGCGGCACCGTGATGTGACGCAGGCTGAGCGGCGGGGGCATCCGCAGGAGGGAGCCGATCGCCTGACCCAGCTGGCCGGGGGCGTAGGCGGCGGCCGCGTCGTCGTACGTGACCCGGCGCAGCTCGCGCGGCAGCGGCGCGGCGCGAAAGCGGTGGCCGTCCTCCCCCGCCAGGCGGTCGGCCAGGTGCTCGGCGGCGCGGCGGTAGCGCCGGGCCTCCAGCATGCGCGCCAGCAACTCCTCGGCGGCCTCGCCGGGCTCGAGGTCGAGCAGCTCCTCCTCGGCGCGGGGGAGCATCAGGCGCGACTTGAGCTCGAGCAGCGCGGCGATGAGCACGAGGAACTCGGTCGCGACCTCGAGGTCGAGCTCGCCGCGGCCCTCCAGGAAGTCCAGGTAGGTGACGACGACGTCGGCGAGCTCGACCTCGAGCAGGTCGACCTCCTCGCGTAGGACGAGCGTGAGGAGCAGGTCGAAGGGGCCGCTGAAGACCTCCAGGTCCAGCTCGAGCTCGGCGACGGTCACGGGCTCAACGGTACCGACGGCGGCCGACGCCACCCAGTGGTGGCATCCTCTCGACGAGGACGATGCAGCCGACGAGCGCGACGAGACGCCGCACGGGCGTCAGCGGTTGGGACCGACGCCCATCGCCGCGCGCACGTCGGCAAGCGTCGGCGCGGCGATCGCCCGCGCCCGCCCGGCCCCGGCCTCGAGCACCGACTCGAGGTGCTCCTCGTCGGCGCGTAGCTGCTGGTAGCGCTCGCGCACGGGCGCCAGCAGCTCGGTCACGGCCTCGGCCGCGGCGGCCTTGAGGTCCCCGTAGCCGCGGGCGCCGGCCATGGAGGCCTCGACCTCCGCGGGCGTCGTCCCGCGCGCGGCGGCCAGGATGTCGATGAGGTTCGACACGCCGGCCTTGTCGGGCCCGCGACGGATCTCCGGCGGGTTGGCCGAGTCGGTCACCGCGCGCTTGAGCTTCTTCTCGATCGCGCCGGGCTCGTCGAGGACGTAGACGGTCCCCTCGGCCGTGCTGCCCGAGGTCGACATCTTCCGCGTCGGATCCTGCAGGTCCATGATCCGCGCGCCGACCTCGGGGATGCGGTGCTCGGGCACCTTGAGGATGCCCTCGCCGAAGCGGGCGTTGAAGCGCCGGGCGATGTCGCGCATGAGCTCCAGGTGCTCGCGCTGGTCCTCGCCGACCGGGACCTCGTCGGCGCGGTACGCCAGCACGTCGGCGGCCTGCAGCACCGGGTAGAACAGCAGGCCCGCGGACACGAGCTCGCGTTGGGTGACCGACTTGTCGCGGAACTGGTGCATGCGGTTGAGCTCGCCCAGCGGGGTGACCGAGCAGAGCAGCCAGGACAGCTCGGTGTGCTCCTGCACGTCGCCCTGGCGGAAGAGGATCGAGCGCTCGGGATCCAGCCCGGCGGCCAGCAGCGTGGCCGTCAGGTCGTAGACGCCGGTGCGGAGCTCGGCGGGGTCGTAGGGCACCGTCGTGGCGTGCAGGTCGACGATGCAGTAGATCGCCTCGCCGCGGTCCTGGCCGGCGACGTACTGCTGGATCGCGCCGATGTAGTTGCCCAGGTGCTTGCGGCCCGTGGGCTGGATGCCGGAGAAGATGCGCACGGCGCCGGAGGGTAGCGAGCGCGCTCCTCGTGGCGCGGGAGGCAGCGAGCGCGCCGCTCTGGCGACCCTCGGTTGCCTGGGGGGCTTGGCAACCGAGGAGACCAGAGCGGCGCTCCCGCCACAAGCCGGCCTGGGGGGCAATGGCCGGGTCACGCCGGATCACGGCGTAACGCGACTCGTGTTCCCTCGCAGCCGCGTTTCTAATCATCATCTTTTCTCGCGGAGCGATGAACGGGTCCGAAGACGCGCCCGGCGGGCCCTCGCTACGGTGTCCGGCGTGATCGACGACCGGCCCACGAAGCCCACCGACTACGCGGCGCTGAGCGCCGGCTGGGGGGCGCTGATGGGAGCGCTGCTCGTGGCTGCGCGCGACAAGGGCGAGGAGCCGGTTCGCGCCGGCGAGACGCTGCCCCTCGGACTGGCGACCTTCGCCCTGGCCAAGATGGTCTCCAAGGAGAAGGTGGACGCCTGGGTGCGCGAGCCGTTCGTCGAGGAGACGCCAGACGGGCGCCGTCCCAAGGGGGACGGCATGCGCTACGTCATCGGCGAGATGCTCACGTGCACCCGCTGCATCGGCGTGTGGAGCGCCTTGGGTCTCGTCGCCCTGCGCGTCCTGCGCCCGCGCGAGGCGCGCGTCGTGACGACGGTGCTGGGCGCCAGCGCCGTCAACGACACCGCCCAGGCCGGCTTCGCGTGGCTCGCCGCGCGGTCCAACGGCGCGCAGCACCCCGCGTCCGCGCCGTCGCCCGGCTGATTGCCGCTACAGCGGCTGGCGGATGACGGGGCGTTTGGCCGCCCCGGCCTCGTCCAGGCGGCGCACCGGCGTGGTGTAGGGCGCGTTGCGGGCGATGGCCGGATCCTCGCGGGCCTCGGCGACGATCGCGGCGACGGCCTCGGCGAAGGCGTCGAGCGTCTCCTTCGTCTCCGTCTCGGTCGGCTCGATGAGCATGGCCTCGTCGACCAGCAGCGGGAAGTAGACCGTCGGCGGGTGGAAGCCGTGATCGAGCAGGCGCTTGGCGAGGTCCAGCGTGCGGATCCCCAGCTCCTTCTTCATCGGCGCGCCCGAGAGGACGAACTCGTGCATGCACAGCGTGCCGAACGCCGCCGGGAGCTCGGCTCCGACGAGCGCGCGCAGGCGTGCGAGGAGGTAGTTGGCGTTGAGAACGGCCGTCTCGCTGGCGTCCTGGAGGCCCTCGGCGCCGAGCGAGCGGATGTAGGCGTAGGCGCGCACGAAGGTGCCGTAGTTGCCCTGGAAGCCGCGCAGGCGCCCGATCGACTTCGGGCGGTCGTGGTCGAGCTCGAAGCGCGGCGCGTGCCCGTTGGAGCCCTGCACGCGGCGGATGACCGGCTTCATGAGGTAGGGCTCCATGCGGTCGGACACTGCGATCGGCCCCGACCCGGGGCCGCCGCCGCCGTGGGGCTGGGTGAAGGACTTGTGCAGGTTGAAGTGCACGATGTCGAAGCCCATGTCGCCGGGGCGCGAGCGGCCCATGACCGCGTTGAGGTTCGCGCCGTCGTAGTAGAGCGTGGCACCCACCCCGTGCACGATCCGGGCGATCTCCTCGATGTTCTGGTCGAAGATCCCCAGCGTGTTGGGGTTCGTGAGCATGAGGCAGGCGACGTCCTCGTCGGCCTTGGCGCGCAGGTCGTCGATGTCCACGCCGCCGTCGGCGTTCGTGCCGACCTTCACGACCTCGTAGCCCGCCATCGTGACCGTCGCGGGATTCGTGCCGTGGGCGGTGTCGGGCGTGAGCACCTTGTGGCGGGTCTCGCCGCGGTCCTCGTGGTAGGCGCGCGTGAGCAGCACGCCCGCCAGCTCGCCGTGCGAGCCGGCGCTGGGCTGCAGCGAGACGTGCGGCAGGCCGGCGATCTCCGACAGCGACCGCTCCAGCCGCCACATCAGCTCGAGCGCACCCTGGGCCCGGTCGGGGTCCTGCAGCGGGTGCAGCCGCGCGTGGCCCGGCAGCGCGGCGACGCGCTCGTGCAGGCGCGGGTTGTGCTTCATCGTGCACGAGCCCAGCGGGTAGAAGCCCGAGTCCAGGTCGAAGTTGCGCTTGCTCAGGCGGACGTAGTGGCGCACGAGCTCGGGCTCGGAGATCTCGGGCAGGCGCGCGGGCTCGCTGCGGCGCAGGCCTGCGGGCAGCAGCGCGGCCGGATCGGCCTCGGGCACGTCGAGCTCGGGGCAGGCGAAGGCCCGGCGCCCGGGCGCGCCCTTCTCGAAGACCGTCACCGCCTGCTCGCGCTGCAGCGGCGAGGCCCCGGTTGTCAGCGCCTCGCTCATGCCGTCACCTGCGCGGTGGTGCGCTCGGCGGCGACCGCGGCGCCGAGGACGTCGGCCAGGCGATCGATGTCGGCCCTGGAGCGCTGCTCCGTGAGCGCGACGAGCAGGCCGCCCGGATGCTCGGGGTAGTCATCGCCCAGCGCGTAGCCGGGGTTGACGCCGTGGTCCTGGCAGCGTTCGATCACGCGCCGCACGTCGGCGTCCAGGGACAGCGCGAACTCGCGCACGACCGGCTGGTCGTGCAGCGCCTCCACGCCGTCGAGCGCGGTCAGGCGCTCGCGCGCGTAGTGCGTGCGCTGGAGCAGGAGCTCGCCGAGCTCGACCAGTCCGCGACGCCCGAGCCAGGCCAGGTAGACGACGCCGGCGAGCGCGTTGAGCGCCTGGGCCGTGCAGATGTTCGAGGTGGCCTTTTCGCGGCGGATGTGCTGCTCGCGGGTCTGCAGCGTCAGCACGAAGCCGCGCCGCCCGTCGACGTCGGTGGTCTCGCCCGCGATGCGCCCCGGCATGCGCCGTAGGTAGGCCTCGGTGGCGGCGAAGAAGCCGAACGACGGGCCGCCGAAGTCCAGGCGGTTGCCCAGCGGCTGGCCTTCGCCCACCGCGACGTCCACCCCGCACTCGCCGGGCGGCCTGAGGATGCCCAGCGGGATCGGGTCGTAGGCCCCGACGACCACCGCCGAGGAGCCCTTCGCCGCCTCGGCGAGCGCCGCGGCGTCCTCCACCGCGCCCAGGAAGTTCGGCTGCTGGAAGATGACCGCGCCGGTGTCGTCGTCGATCGCCGCGGCCCACGCCTCGGCGTCGGTGACGCCGTCCTTGAGCCCGACCTCGACGACCTCGGCCCCGTAGCCGTGGGCGTAGGTCAGGAGCGTCTCGCGGCTGTGGGGATGCACGCCGCGCGAGACGACGACCTTGCGCCTGCCGTTGGCGAGCTTGGCCAGGTAGGCGGCCGACGCCACGGCGCTGGGCCCCTCGTAGACCGAGGCGTTGGAGACCGGCAGCGCGGTCAGCTCGGAGATCGCCGTCTGGTACTCGAACATCACCTGCAGCCCGCCCTGGGAGATCTCGGGCTGGTAGGGCGTGTACGGCGTCAGGAACTCCGAGCGCGACATGAGCATGTCGATGAGCGCCGGCACGTAGTGGTCGTACATCCCCGCGCCGAGGAACGTCAGCTCGTCCTCGGCCGAGACGTTGCGCTCGGCGAGCTCGCGCAGATGGGCGTAGACGTCCTGCTCGGGCAGGCCGGCGGGGAGGTCCAGCGGCCGTCCGAGGCGCACGCCCTCGGGCAGCGCGGCGAAGAGCTCGTCGATCGACGCCACGCCGATCTCGGCGAGCATCGTCTCGAGGTCCTGCGGGGTGGTGGCGGTGTACGTGCTCAAGGAGCTCCAGGTTAGGAAAGCGTGGCGGTGTAGGCGGCTTGATCGAGCAGCCCGTCCGCCTCGCCGGCATCCGAGAGCTTGACCTTCACCATCCACCCTTCACCGTAGGGGTCCTCGTTGATGACCTCGGGCTTGTCGCCCAGCCCGGCGTTGACCTCGACGATCTCGCCCGACAGCGGGGCGATGACGTCGGAGACCGCCTTGACCGACTCGACCTCGGCGTAGGGCTCCCCCTGCTTGGTCTGGGTCCCCACCTCGGGGGGCTCGAAGAACACGACCTCGCCGAGGGAATCCTGCGCGTACCAGGTGATGCCGAACGTCGCGACGTCGCCCTCCACCCGCGCCCAGTCGTGCTCGGGGTGGTAGAGGAGGCCGTCGGGGTAGCTCGCGTCCGCCATTTACGCCTAGTCCTTCCGGTAGAGGGGCTTCTTCGCGACGACCGCCGGCCGCACCTTGCCGCGGACGTCGATCTCGAGCTCCGTGCCGGGCTCGGCCTTCTCGGCGGGCACGTAGCCCATGCCGATCCCGACGCCGAGCGACGGGGACATCGTCCCGCTCGTCACCTCGCCGCCGCCGACGACGGCGTTGCCCTGGCGGGGGATCCCGGGGGCGGTGAAGCGGAACGCCGCGAGCCTCTCGGCCGGTCCGGCGGCGCGGGTGGCGCGCACGGCGTCGGAGCCGACGAAGCCCGTCTCCTCTTT